>JBBAJN010000219.1:0-3030 GCA_040404045.1 Chitinophagaceae bacterium | reverse complement strand
CTCGATAAAGGGCTTCCTGGCCACTATAGCGATTTCCTTTAACTCTTTCGTCTGTGGATTAACTGCCAGTTGCCCCAGGTCGTGTTCCATGTTCCCGCTGCTTATGTTTACTGTTTTTGAGAAGCTTTTTTCGTAGCCTGCGCCTGTCAACATGATGAGGTATGTGCCGGCCCTGACCTCAGTGAATGTGAAAAGGCCTGTTTTGTCGGTCAACTCAACCTTTACCAGACCTGAGTCTTTTGCTGTAAGGAGGCTGGCCGTAAATGCCTCCAGCGGCTTTCGTGAAGGGTCTTCTGCCCTTCCGCTGATCCTGCCTGTTTGTGCTTGTCCTGCCAGGGCCGCCCAGAGGACGACGGCCGATAAAATCCATGCTTTTCTCATAATGATTGTTTTATTGGGCATTAACGTTTCAATACAGGTCAAAACTAAGTACTATGCAAAGCATAGAAGTTTGCTTTGTTTTGAATGGTTGTTATTGCTGATTTTCGGTGATGGGAAGGAGATTATGATACGAGGCAAGATGGAAACAGGTTACACATCCCGAAAGATTAGGGATGAACGGAAATTATCTGGTAGGAGCGCTCGTGCGTTTAGCAAGATCAGAAAAGGGAGGAATATTTGCCGTGGCATGGGGAATAGTTCCCGGAATAAGGCGGGGTTGAAGTCAACAAATGGCACTAAGTTGATCCCGGCTCAGGACTTAAACCTTTGCTTTGGCTACTTTGGAAGACCTGGACAGCAAGAAGGCGCCAGCGATCACGAGAAACGTAGATATGAGTTCGGCCTGGGTGGGGTGGAAACCGAATATGTTGTAGGTGGAGTTTACCCTGATCTTCTCAATGAAAAACCTTTCCAGACCGTTGAAGATGAGGTAAAGCCCAAACATTTGTCCCGCCACATGAAGCTTCTTTCGCATGCTCCAGAGAACAAAGAACAATATGGTGCATGCGATGAACTCATAAAATGGCGTCGGGAAAACCAGGGGGTTCAACTGCGAGCAATAATTTCCGGTGCAATCGGGAATGGTTGCACCAACTTCATTTACATTATGTGGGTAGTTGTATGCGAATAACCAATCCGGCAAAAAAGAGGGCCCTTTAAAGGCAGCATGCGGCACCTTATCGAGGCTTCCGTACTCACTGATCAGATACTGGCTGAATTCGGGACTTTTACCCAGGGCCGCATTGAAATCTGCGGTTGTTCCTGCTGTGATCGTTCCATCGGGATCCAGTTTGTAGGCACTGTTGAATATTCCCCAGTCGCCATCCCCGGACACCTGGCAACCGATCCTGCCTGTAGCATAAGAGATCATCAATGCCGGCGCGGCCGCATCGCAGAGATGGAGCAGGCCAATATTCTTCTTCCTGGCGAACCAGAGGATAGCAATGGTGGCGCAGATCAGGCCACCATAAAACGTCAGTCCACTGGGAGACAACAAGTTTGCAATCGGATTTTGAATGAATCGGTCCCAGTTTTCCAGGTTGTCGAACAATTTGGCGCCGAGGAAACCGGCCACTGCGGCCATAATGGTGATATCACCCACACGCTCATGCGGCCAGATGCGAATAGTTCTTTTCTCGGGCTGCGCAAGCTTTTGTTTTTGCTTTTCATAGTAACGAAGTCCTGAAAACAACAACCCGAGTAGGATTCCGCCAGCCCAACTACCTTTTGCAGAAAAAATATAATCCTGAGGATGGGTGTCCCCTGCATTGAAGAAAACCCCCAGTATCTTATATCCTACGATGAAGCCGAACACAAAATTGAATATCAGCTCAGCTGGCTTAGCTGCGTCGCCCACGACCAGCACTTCTTCTTTTGGTTGAAGCAACCCCTGCTTCTCCTTTCTTTTCAATTCGTTAGCCAACAGGTAGGCTGCCAAAAGGAAGGAAAGGGCTACGAAAAAGCCAAACGAATTGATGTATTGTGTGAAGCCCCAGGGCTCGATATGAAAGACTTCCTTGAGAAAATAATACAGGTTGGGATACATGCAGCTTTGATGATTGTGCGATGCAATGATAATGGAAAAAGACGTTGCAGAAAAGAAAAGATCCCGCAAGTTGCGGGATCGATTCATCTATGTACAAAGCAAAGTGACCAGTTAGTTGCAGTACTCATCGAATGCTGCGATGAGGTTATGGGCGATCATTTGCGCAGGCCGGCCCTCAATCTGGTGCCGCTCAATCATATGAACCAATTGCCCGTCCTTAAACAAAGCAATAGCCGGTGAAGACGGAGGATAAGGGAGCAAAAATTCCCTGATCTTCTTTACTGCATCAATATCAAATCCAGCAAAACTGGTTGTAAGCCTGTCCGGGCGATTTTGACTGTTCGCCACCGCCATTAAAACACCGGGGCGGGCCGCTCCGGCAGAACATCCACAAACAGAATTGATCACTACCAGGGTTGTCCCTTCCTGGGTAAGTGTTTGCTCCACTTCCTCATTTGTCAGCAACTCGTCAAAACCGTTTTCGGTGAGTTCTTCTTTCATTGGCACTACGATCTCTGATGGATACATAATATTCTCGTTTTTTAAGTAACACAAAATTACTCGAAATTGTTATACAGATGCTACGCTGTGTCAAAAAGGCATTTTTTGAAGCAAGAGAATGTCTTTTTGACATGAATGCCTTTCCCTAAGTCGACATTTTATCTGTATTCCCGGTATGGTATCCCGTTTGATGGATAGGTCGTATTCTGTTTCACCATAAAAATTAAACAATATGACACTTGTAAGATTCAACCAGAAACCGGCCGACAAGAGGGTGCATTCATTTTTTGAAGACTTTTTCAACCAATTTCCTTCACGCATCCAAAACGATGATTTTGGCAACTCCACTACGGCCGCACCAGTGAACATTCGTGAGAACGAAAAAGCGTATACCATTGAGGTGATCGCTCCCGGAATGGACAAGGGCGATTTTAAAGTAAATATGGACAACAACCTCCTGACCATCACGGCGGAGAAGAAAACGGAGTCCAACAAAGAGGGAGAAAGGATGGTGCGCAGGGAATACACCTACAGATCGTTCG
>JBBAJN010000218.1:0-3031 GCA_040404045.1 Chitinophagaceae bacterium | reverse complement strand
TGATCATCGGCTTATCCAGTTTCCGGCCAAGGATATTGGTCCAACCCAGCCCGGGTCTGGATGCGCAGCCGCCCTGTGCAATAGAGGTTCCATAAACCACAATGGGTTTCTTCTTCTCCGGGTCCATGATCGCCAGTGTCTTCCCTTTCGGATAACTGATCTCCATCCAATTCACATGATTGTACAGGGGCAGATACAGGGTATACTCCCTGTTGGGCTCCTGGTTGAGTTCAGTATACCTATAGACAATCGTATCGCCGAAACTCGCTCTTGCACCCGCCCAGATCCATTCGCCCTTCGCCGACCTGGCGTACAAGTCCAACCCGGATACACCGGTGGAGGGCATGTGATACATCTCTTTAGCACCAGAAACGGCATAACGGATGATGATCTCATCGGCATCTGAACGGAACCGTAAGCAGAGCCCTGCTGAATGCCGGGAAAGGTTCCACACTTCTTTCCTGACCATGGCTTCCGCCCTTGCGGGGAGCCTGTCGAACTCCTCTTTCAAACCCGTGTTCCATCCGCGACCCTGGACCACTGCCGCAGAAGGCCTGATCGTTACATACTCCCGGCCCTGTTGGGCTACCGCCACATGGAAAGAGATCAGCAACAGACAGACTATCAGCAACTGCTTCATGGTAAGTTGGTTAATGACAATCAAGCTACGAAACTTACCTGCGATTAATGGACTCAACACACAATATTATTCCCGGAAAGGAGTTGTGAGAAGGTGCATTAAACCTTTTATCACGGTCAAGGTCCAAGAGATCATGAAAAGCACTATGAAAACTATTCTGTTCGCATTATCGGCGCTGATCCTCCTGTCGGGCTGCGAGAAATCCGAATCTCCCGCGCCAACGGTTCCCGCTTCAACGTTGTACTTCCCTACGGTTTCCGGAACTACATGGGAAGCTACTCCACCCGCTTCTCTGGGATGGTCAGCAACCTCTGTTACGGCCCTGGAAACTTACCTGCTGTCAAAGAACACAAAAGCCTTCATCATACTGAAGAATGGACGTATTGTGATGGAAAAATACTTTGGCAATTTTACGGCCGACAGCAACTGGTATTGGGCTTCGGCCGGGAAAACGGTTACGGCCATGTTGGTTGGTATCGCCAACAGGGAAGGACTGCTGAACATTGACAACAGGTCCTCTCAGTACCTGGGTACGGGCTGGACATCCGCCCCTTTGGTCAAAGAGAATTTGATCACGGTAAAACACCAGCTGACTATGACGTCGGGCCTGGATGACGGACTGGGGGACGATGATTGCACCCTTCCATCCTGCCTTCAATATAAAGCGGATGCAGGCAACCGGTGGTCGTACCACAATGCACCTTACACCTTGCTCGACAAAGTAATCGAAAATGCAACGGGCAAAAACTTTAATACCTATTTCCAGGAAAAGATCCGGAACCGAATCGGTATGAATGGAGTCTGGATCAGAACAGGCAGCTACAATAACGTCTATTACAGCAATGCCCGAAGTATGGCGCGCTTTGGCCTACTCATGCTCAATAAAGGAATATGGGACCAGACACCGATCCTGGGCGACACGGCATTCTTCAACAGGCAGATCAACACGTCACAGTCTTTCAATCTTTCCTACGGATACCTCACCTGGCTCAATGGTAAATCCAGCCATATGAGGCCGGGAATCCATATCCAGTTCAACAGTTCTATGGTTCCCGAAGCGCCAATGGATATGTACGCTGCACTGGGGAAAAACGACCAGAAAATCTATGTGGTCCCATCGCAAAACCTGGTGGTGATCAGGATGGGTGAATCAGCCGGGAATGTACAATTGGCAGTGTCCAGCTTTGACAATGAGTTGTGGGGCAAGCTGAGGCCGATGTTGGGATATTGATGCCTTGTATCAACCTCCCTAAGGGAAAATGTTCTATTTTAACCGGAACAAAAGCCAGGCTGTGCTAAAAAAATTACTCCTCGCCATCATGATCGCATTCTACCTGTTCGCAGGTGTCAATCATTTTATCAATCCCAATTTCTACGACGCCGTCATCCCACCCTATCTTTCTGATTGGTCCGCTTTCATCAACATCGCATCCGGCTGTATGGAAATAGCCCTTGCCCTACTGCTGATCCCGGTTAAAACAAGGCGACTGGCCAGTTGGGCCATCGTCATTATGCTGATCGCCTTCATCCCCGCGCATATCTATTTTATCCAGAAAGGAAGCTTTCTCCTCGGTGGTTTCATGGTTACCCCGGTGATCGCCTGGATCAGGCTATTGGTCATTCACCCCATCCTCATCCTCTGGGCATGGTGGGCAGGACAATCCATGCATTCATTGATTCCTGCCCCTGCACCTAAATAATTAAGCCCATTTTTCTTCCCAAATTTTTTCAGGCTGCCATGCAATCGCTACATTAATGGCATGAAAAGAAGAACATTCATCAATGACGGCATCAAGGCAGGTTCCATCCTTCCAGTCATAGGCGCTTCGGTTGCCATACCCGCAGTTGCGCAAGCCGGGAGCAATCCCCAAGCCCCTGCCGTTGAACCCGGAAACATCGTCATCGAAAAATATACGGAGGGAAAACCACATGCTGGCAAAGTGTTTGCAGCTATCCAACCGCATTGCGACGATATAGCCATATTCGCAGGCGGAACTGTAGCGAAGCTGATCGCAGAAGGCTACACGGGCTATATGATCCGGACATCGAATGACGATGCCACCGGAGCCGGAAAGACCGTTGGCGAACAGGTGCTGAACAATGAGATCTCCAACGATGCCACCGCTGCAGCCCTGGGACTGAAAAAAGTGTACAACCTCGGATACCGAAATCACCGGATGGAAGAATACAATATCCAGGAGATTAAAGGAAGACTGATCTTCCTGTTTCGTCTGTTACAAGTAGATACGATCATCTGCTACGACCCCTGGAGCACCTATGAGGAAAATCCCGATCATTACGTGACGGCAAAAGCCGTTGAGGCGGCATGCTGGCAGGCGGGGAGCCACGATTATCCCGAGCAGCTTGAAGTAGTGAAGCCCCACTCCGTAA
>JBBAJN010000217.1:0-3126 GCA_040404045.1 Chitinophagaceae bacterium | reverse complement strand
GCATCATACACGATCACGTCGTGCCTGCTGCAGAGCACATCGATCAGGCTCACCATGCCCTGGTAACCATAGTTCAGCAGGATGGCATCTTCCTTGGATTCCATGGCGGCCAGTTCGGCTTCAAGTTGTTCGTGCAGGTCGCTGTTTCCGCTCATCATCCTCGCACCCATGGGAAGGGCGAGGCCAAATTTGGCCGCTGCATCCGCATCTGCTTTACGCACTTCGGGATGGTTTGCCAGTCCCAAGTAGTTGTTAAGGCTCCAAACGATCTTTTCCTTTCCCCTGAACAACATCCTGTTCCCTATTTCTCCAACCAATTTTGGGAAAGCAAAATATCCGTGGGCCCTTTTCCTGTGTTGTCCAAGTGGCCCCTGATTCCTGGTTAATCTCTCAAAAATGTCCGCCATGCTATTATTGTTTTATGCACAATTTTGCAGCTGCAAAAATACAGGATTTACTTTAATGCCGGATGAGCCCGGCTCCCAAGCCTTAAAACCGGGTTTTGTTTGCAAAAATAGTATTTCCGGCCCGCAGGCCCGGGCAGCTGTTTAAAAGGATCCTGCCAACCGCCCGCTGGTTTGAATGGCCGGTTAGGAAACCGGAATTGTAAAAAATGGTGGTTTTTCGTCATTTGGTCAATTGCATACCTTTGGAGATCTAAACAATAACATGAGAAAAATCTGTTTTGCCATTTTTTTTGTGGGCTCTATGATCTCCGTTCAGGCCCAAAAGGCTTATCCGGGTGTTGAAAGGCCAAAGCTGGTGGTTGGCATCATGGTGGACCAGATGCGCTGGGATTTTCTGTACCGGTATGCGAACCGATACGGGAACGACGGATTTAAAAGAATGCTCCGGGAAGGTTTTACCTGCGAGAATACCTATATACCTTATGCCCAGACGGTAACGGCCTGCGGTCACGCAACGGTGTATACGGGATCATTGCCTTCAATCCACGGGATTATGGGAAATGACTGGTACGACCGGCAAAAAGGCCGGCTGGTATATTGTACGGAAGATAAACAGGTAACCCTTGTGGGGAGCTCGAGGGCCGAGCCGATGTCACCCCGGAATATGGCGGTTACAACGATGTGTGATGAGTTGAGGATCGCCACGAATTACAAAGCGAAAGTGATCGGCATCGCCATTAAGGATCGCGGCGGTATCCTTCCCGCCGGCCATACCGCTAATGGAGCGTATTGGTATGAAGGCAGCACGGGGAACTGGATCAGCAGCAGTTACTATGTGAAAGAATTGCCGGGCTGGGTGAATGCATTCAATCAAAGGCGTTTGCCGGATTCATTGTATCGCCTGAACTGGAACACCCTGTATCCGCTGAATACCTACGTCATGAGCGATGGGGACGATAATAGCTGGGAAGGATCAATGAGCGGTGAACAAAGACCGGTTTTCCCGCACACTACCAGTAAATTCGCGGGTACAAATTATGCGGTACTGCCTTCTACGCCGCACGGCAACACACTGACACTGCAATTTGCAAAAGAAGCCCTCGTGTCGGAAGGCTTGGGAGTTGATGATGTAACCGATTTCCTCGCCGTCAGCTTATCGTCCCCTGATTACATCGGGCACCAGTACGGACCCAATTCTATCGAGGTGGAAGACACATACCTGCGGCTGGACAAGGAGCTTGGTGAATTCTTCAGGTTCCTGGACAGCAAACTGGGGAAAAACTATACTGTTTTTCTGACTGCGGACCATGGAGTGGCCCACGCTCCCGCTTATGCCAGGGCCAATCGATTCCCGGGCGGGGTGATGTTGCTGAATACCTCAGCCGCGCTTAAGAATACCATCGGCAAGTTTGGCGTTCCCAACCTGGTAGAGAATTATTCCAACTACCAGATATTCCTTAACACAAGGGCCATTGACAGTGCCAAACTCAATTTCAGGGAAGTAAAATCTTATTTCATAGAACAGTTGAACCGTGAGGAGGGTATCCATTATGCATTCGATAATGAGCGGATCACGGAAGCGCACCTTCCAACAGAAGTAAAGGAAAGGTTCATCAAAGGGCTCCACCCCAAGTATGGTGGCGATATCCAGGTGATCCTTAAATCGGGATATTACCCATATTTCAGTACAGGGGCGACGCATGGTACCTGGTATCCTTACGATTCCCATATTCCCTTTGTGCTGATGGGTTGGGGAATCAGGCAGGGTCGCCTGCTCAGGGATGTGAATATGACAGACATTGCGCCAACTATTTCGAGCCTGCTGCGGATACAGATGCCCAGCGGAAATGTGGGTAACACGGTAAGCGAGGCCCTCAAGTAATGATTAAATTGCACGCATGAAACAGTATCACGAACTGCTGCAGCATATCCTGGACAAAGGTGCACAGAAGCACGACCGTACCGGCACGGGTACGATCAGTGTATTCGGGTACCAAATGAGGTTTGATCTGGCTGAAGGCTTCCCGTTGGTCACCACCAAGAAAGTACACATGAAGAGCATCATCCATGAACTGCTCTGGTTCCTGAAAGGGGAGACCAATATTGCTTACCTGAAGGATCATGGCGTGAGTATCTGGAATGAGTGGGCGGATGATCATGGAGAGCTCGGCCCCGTTTATGGAAAACAATGGCGGAGCTGGGAAGGAGCGGACGGTAAAGTGATAGACCAGGTAAGCTGGCTCATAGAAGAGATCAAAAAGAATCCGGATAGCAGGCGCCTTATCATCTCGGCATGGAACGTGGCCGAACTTCCAAAAATGGCCCTGATGCCCTGCCATACATTATTCCAGTTCTATGTGGCGAATGGCAGGCTGAGTTGCCAGTTGTACCAGCGCTCTGCAGATGTGTTTTTGGGTGTGCCTTTCAACATAGCGTCCTATGCGTTGCTGACACTGATGGTCGCCCAGGTTTGCGGATTGAAGCCTGGCGATTTCGTACACAGCTTCGGGGATGTGCATGTGTACAATAACCATATTGACCAGGTTAGGCTCCAACTGAGCAGGGAACCATATCCCTTGCCGAAAATGGCCTTGAATCCTGAAGTGAAGGATATTTTCGATTTCAGGTACGAAGATTTCGTGTTGCAGGATTATCAATGCCACCCCGCTATTAAAGCACCCGTGGCGGTTTAAATGCTATTCATGATCATATCACATAT
>JBBAJN010000216.1:0-3130 GCA_040404045.1 Chitinophagaceae bacterium | reverse complement strand
ATCAAAAATCTATATCTAGTGATGCAGTAACCGAGAACAACGCTACTGCTGTCATAACAGCATTAAATGCTTCTTTGGTAACATCTACTGCTGCAATTACTTCTCTTACATTTACACCTTTTTCTAGTAACTTCTTAGCCAACTCAACCTTCTCCTTGTACGGCGTAGCAGCCCTTGGCACAACCCCTGTCCTTGCACCTAAGGCTACAGGTGGCAACATCGTTGCCAATGACGGCACCTACTGGTACCACGCATTTACTTCATCAGGAAACTTTGTGCCACAGGTTGGCTTAACTGCTGATTGCCTTGTTATTGCAGGTGGCGGTGGCGTGTCAAGCGTTCCGAATGGATATTCTGGTGGTGGTGGTGCTGGTGGAGTTATTTACTTTACAAATCAATCTTTAACAACCATTTCACATAATGTCGTTGTCGGCGCTGGTGGTGCGACTGTATCACTTGGTAGTAACGGCAACAACTCAACCTTCGCAGCATTAACTGCTGCGGTTGGTGCCGGTCTAGGTGGTGGCTGGACAGGCGGAGCAGCAGGAAGTGGCGGTTCAGGTGGTGGTAGCCGTGTCGGCGCAGGTGGTGCAACAACTCAAACTGGCACTGGAGCAACTTCGTTTTTTGGAACCGCTGGTGGTTCAGGTAATAATTATGTTGCAGGTGGTGGCGGTGGTGGTGCAACTGTTGCAGGTTTCCCAGCAACTGCGGACTACGTAGGAGGCGCAGGCGGTAATGGAACTTCTACATTTTCTTCTTGGGGTTTAGCCACAAATACTGGTCAAAATGTTTCAGGCACTGTTTGGTATGCAGGTGGTGGTGCAGGTGTTACGGCTAGCACTGGTGGACTAGGTGGTGGAGGTAACGGTACTACTGCTCCATATAACGGAACACCTAATACTGGTGGTGGTGGTTCTGGAAATGGTGGTCCAGCAGGAACTGGCAATGGTGGTTCAGGTATTGTAATCATAAGATATCCCATAAACTAAAGGAGAATATAAATGTCACATTGGGCAGAGATTGACGAGAACAACATTGTTCTCCGTGTACTCGTTGGCAATAACAGCGAGCCAGATGAAGGCGAAGCCTTTATGAATTCACTCGGCGGTACCTGGGTTAAGACCAGTTACAACGGGAATATAAGGAAGAACTTTGCAGGAATTGGGTTCCACTATGACCCAACAAATGATTGGTTCCACGCACCTCAGCCATTCCCATCGTGGACTTTGGATGAGAACGCACAGTGGCAGGCACCTGTTGCCTACCCAACAGATGGCTTGATGTATGTATGGGATGAAGAAACAACCGACTGGAAGGCAATCACAAATGACTGATAAGAAACTTGTAGTAGATGTATCAAAGGGAACGTCAGCCTATATTGACCTTACCCCTGAAGAGATTGAACAGCGTGCAGTTGATGCACAGAATGCTGCCATTGAAAAGGCAGAGCGTGATGCAGTAGAGCAGGCTAAGGCTGATGCCAAGTTAACTGCTCAGGCAAAGCTACAGGCACTTGGACTATCAGGTGAAGAGATCGCAGCAATAACAAACAACTAAGGAGTCAGCGTGCCATACGGCGACGATATCAGTGAGGGCCTCCCGTTAACCCTTTCCAATCCAGCAGGTGCTACATATACTCCTAGTGGTTATGCCTATGACATTGCTATTGCAGGGCTACCGTTCTTCATCAGTCCACTTGATGAGCAACCGTATCGTCGTGTAACAGCACAGTACCGTAAGCAACAGATTGACCAGTCACGTGAACCAGGTGAGCAGACACTTACCGGTTGGTGGCTACGATCTCAATCATCATTCCACTATGGACAAGGTATCGAGTTCTTTGAGCCTATCCAGGATGAGTCTTTGCGCTTTCAGTACACAGAGTCTAAAGGTGTAGATGTCTGGGAGAAGGGTCAATGTACCCTGCTCAAAGGAACCTACAAGGCTCACACTGTCACAGGTGGTATCCGCACCAATGGTCGTCCTTGGCAGTTTGCTCGTTCTATCGAGTGGACAACTAACGGTAACTCCTACAACGGTATCTTACTAGCCGATGAGTTTGATGTGGATAAGGTATTCCCACAGATCACTGTATCTATCAGCAACAAGGCGTTGACTTCTAACGTAGCAACATTGACTACCACAGCAGTACACGGTCTATGTACTGGTATGCAGATAGTAATTACTGGTGTAGATGCTACCTTCAATGGTGAGTACACCATCACTGGCGTACCTACCACAACCACATTTACCTATGCTAAGACTGCTACCAACGTAGCCTCAACAGTAGTATCTCCAGTAGGTACTGGCGTAGCTGAGGTTATCCACTTCGTGGACTATAACTCAGGTACAGATGGACCAGTCTTTTCTATCTGTGATGATGGAGTCTTTGGTTACTGGGTAACTAATAAGACTGGCACCGGCAAGTTACAGGTCAACAAGCGACCACTAGATTCTAGTACTGCCGCAGTAGAAATGTTTACTACTCCTGGTATTACAGTTAATAACGCTGTCATTGAATACACCAAAGAGCGTATCATTATGGCAGTCAATGACTCTATCTATGAGTTTCCTAGTAGCGCAACAACCTTGCCTACTGCTGTCTATAGCCACAACGATCCAGATCACATCTTTACTAGCATCACCTCATCTGGATCTGCTATCTACGTAGCAGGATACTCAGGTATCCAGTCTAATATCTATAAGTTTACACTGACTACAGCAGGTGTTATGCCTACGCTGACCAGTGCTATCACAGCAGCTGAGTTACCAGTCGGTGAAAAGGTGTACAAGATCTCGTACTACTTGGGCTATATGCTCATCGGTACCAACCTTGGTATGCGTGTGGCTCAGGTATCTGATACAGATGGATCTATTAACTACGGTCCACTACTCTTTGAATCAACCCAACCAGTCTATGACTTTGCTTTCCGTGATCGTTATGTCTGGGCAACAACGGGAGTTGACAGACAAGCAGGAGTTACACGTGTAGATCTAGGACAGGAACTAGCACCTCTAGTATTTCCATACGCTTGGGATCTCTACGATCCAGATGACACAGTTCTAAACTACACAACTACCTGCGCCTTTATGGGTGAGACTACCCAACTTGCATTTATATCAGCAG
>JBBAJN010000215.1:0-3148 GCA_040404045.1 Chitinophagaceae bacterium | reverse complement strand
CGGATATCAGCCCCCATACGGTTGGCCTGTTTTTCAAAATGCACCATCATATCAGGCCCCTGGATTCCATCTGGATATCCGGGATAGTTTTCTACTTCTGTAGTAATGGTCAACTGGCCACCGGGTTGGATACCCTGGTATAGCACAGGCTTGAGGTTTGCGCGGGCGGCATAGATAGCCGCGGTATATCCTGCGGGTCCGGAACCAATGATCAGGCAGTGTACTTTCTCAATCTCATTATTCGACATGTTCGAGCTTCATTTAAACGTGTAAAAATACGAGGAAACTAAATGCCAGCGTGTGCCTTTGGTCACCGGCCAATCCATGTGGATAATTACCTCGGTATGATCAGGGTGCGATACTGCGCAGCGTACCCGCCAAAATAACCCAACCCGCCATTGGAGATATTCCCGAGGGTTTTAGTAGGACTTGCAAACGGGTTCCCAATGCTCTGGAAATTGAACTCGAAGGTTCTCCAGAAATCATAGGTTGCCCGGTCAATGTTACATAGTTTGAGGGTTGCCGTATCACCCCGGGTGAAATAGATGTCCTCATCACTGTTATCGGCATTCTTGTTCAGTCCCCTGTCGACCTGAATGGTATAGGTTTTACCATCGATGAACTGATCGTCAAAAACGGAATTAAACCCCGGGTAAAACGGTTGTGAATTCGTTTTGGTGAAATAGCGGATATAATCACCGAAACCCGGTCTGTCCGTTGCCCTGATCATCATCCTGACCCGGCTGGTATCGTCGACCAGCGGTGCTTTTTCCCACCAGAGTGAATCGATCCGCCTGGTGATTTGGGGTATGGTGGTGACAGACGTATAGGCTTGCCCCTCTGCAATAATATCCAGTTGATAGCGCGTACTCAACTTGCCCTTCAGGCTATCTGTTGTATAAAAAAACAGGAAAACACCTGGGCCTGCGGCAATAGAATCTTCGCGGAGACGATAAGTGCGGTTTGCCTCTGTGATTGACACATCCGCGCGGCGTACAAAGGAAGCCAGCAGGATCTCTGCAGAAATCTTACCGAAATAGTCAAGGCTCTTATTCAGGGTGACCCTGGGCGCCATGCCATTTTCGATGCTGCCGTCCACAACAAGGCGGGGTTCAGACTCCTTTAAATCGATATCGATATCCTTTTCACAGGACAGGAGGAAACCCAGGAACAGCATGGCTGAAAATCGACGGCACAAACTCATATAGCAGCAAAGGTAAAAGCAAAGACGGTGATTTCCATACATGCTGGATGGGTGGCTATACAAGTGGGATAACAAAAAACCCCGGCTAAAAGGCCGGGGCTTAGTTTTTTTTTGATTGGATCATCCCAGATATGCCTTAAGGGCATTGCTGTAACGGGCTTTTTGTAATCGCTTAATCGCCCTTTCTTTGATCTGACGGATACGCTCCTTGGTAAGGTCGTACTTCTGTCCGATCTGCTCAATGGTTACTCCGTTTTCACCATCAAGACCGAAATAAGCGTTTACGATCTCTGCTTCACGGGGACTTAATGACTTCAGTACTCTACGGATCTCTGCACGTAATGAATCTTTCATTACATCGTCGTCCGTATCATCACCACCTTCCAAAAGGTCACCCATGGCTACGTCTTCCGCCTCATGCACGGGGGCATCGAGAGAAGTGTGCCTGGTATTGCTCTGGAAAATGTTGTTGATCTCTGTTTCACTCATTTCGAGTAATTCAGCGAGTTCTTCGGTGGAAGGCTCGCGCTCATGCTCCTGTTCGAAAGCCATGTACGCTTTATTAGCCTTGTTGTACGTGCCAATTTTGTTTTGAGGCAGGCGGACTAATCTGCCCTGCTCTGCCAACGCCTGCAGGATGGACTGGCGAATCCACCATACGGCGTAAGAAATGAACTTAAAACCCTTTGTTTCATCGAAACGCTGGGCCGCTTTAATCAGTCCGAGGTTGCCCTCGTTGATCAGGTCGCTAAGTGATAATCCCTGATGCTGGTACTGCTTAGCTACAGATACCACGAACCTGAGGTTCGCCTGCACCAGTTTGTTCAATGCCTTCTGGTCGTTCATCTTGATGCGCTGAGCCAGAGTGGTCTCCTCTTCAGGAGTAATCATTGAAATTTTAGAGATCTCCTGCAGATACTTTTCAACCGCTTGTGAGTCACGATTGGTAATCTGTGTTGCTATCTTTAGTTGCCTCATACTAGATTGTGCTTAACCAGCGTTAAACGTTTTAGTTCTTAGACCAAAACTGCGCAGAAAAAGTTGCCAATAATAAGTTATAATCAGGATAAACCCGTCCGTGCAGTCTGCAAATTTAGTTTGCAGTTTTTACTTTTCATAGCCCCTGTGGAAAAAAGGTTCAAATAACAGGGAACCTAACCCTTCCTTGGATATGACAAATTCTGGCCTTCTTTGTTCAAAACAGGGTCCGTTCGAGTAATTTAGCGTCCATGAAAATCGATTTCAGGTCTGACACGGTGACTAGGCCAACGGCAGCCATGCTGGATTTCATGCATAAAGCACCTGTTGGCGATGATGTTTTCTCTGAAGATCCCTCCATTAATCACCTGGAACGGCTCTCTGCTGATATTTTCGGTTATGAAGCTGCAATTTTCTGTCCAAGTGGTACCATGACCAATCAGATTGCGATAAAGTGCCATACCAGCCCTGGAGATGAGGTTATTTGTGAAAAATACTCCCATATCTACCAGTATGAGGGCGGTGGCATTGCCTTTAATTCAGGCGCTTCCGTAAGGCTGCTGGACGGCGACCGAGGCCGTTTAACTGCCAAACAGGTTGCTGAGGGTGTTAATCCGGATGACATCCACAAACCCGTCTCCAGGATGGTAGGACTGGAGAACACCTGCAACAGGGGCGGCGGAAGCTGTTATGATTTGAAACAAATTGAACAGATCAAAGAGGTTTGCCAGGCCCACGGAATGTTCCTGCACCTGGATGGAGCCCGTCTGTTCAACGCCATGGTGGCGAGACAAGAGGATCCCAAAACCTATGGCCGGTTGTTCGATAGCATTTCCATTTGCCTTAGCAAAGGCCTGGGGGCTCCTGTAGGCAGCGTATTGCTGGGTAATACGGCATTCATCAAAAAAGCCAGGCGGGTCCGTAAAGTACTTGGGGGCGGCATGAGGCAGGCAGGCTACATTGCAG
>JBBAJN010000214.1:0-3166 GCA_040404045.1 Chitinophagaceae bacterium | reverse complement strand
GCGCACGCAGGGTCCCGATCATTTCTACCTCCTCAGGAATCATATTTGATCTTACGCCACCGTGTATAGATCCGATAGTAACAATGCCCGCATTTTCCGTGACGTTAAGGTTTCGGCTGATGATGGTCTGCAGGTTATTGATGATTTGTGCGGACACCACGATGGGATCGACGGATGACCAGGGTGCGGCTCCGTGGGCCTGCTTGCCTTTCACTACGATCCGCATGTCGTTCACACTGGCCATAGTGCCACCTGGCCTGTACGTGATCTTACCCACTTCTATTTGTGAATCGATATGCAGCCCGAAAATCACATCTACCTTGGGGTTCTCGAGTACGCCTTCTTTTACCATCTGCTCTGCACCACCTTTTTCTCCCAGTGGCACGCCTTCTTCAGCGGGTTGGAAGATGAACTTGACCGTTCCCTTAATGTCCTTTCTCATGCCCGCGAGCACTTCTGCAACACCCATCAATATGGCCACATGGGTATCATGACCACAGGCATGCATCACGCCAACTTCACGGCCGTTGTATTGTGTTTTTACTTTAGATGCGAATGGGAGATCGCCGCGTTCTACAACCGGGAGCGCATCCATATCGGCCCTAAGGGCCACTACAGGACCGGGCTTTCCACCTTTTAAAACGCCTACCACACCGGTGGTGGCAATGCCTGTTTTTACTTCCATACCCAGGGCCTGCAGATGTTTGGCTACCAGGGCGGCAGTCCTAGTTTCGCGATTACCGAGTTCAGGATGTTCATGAATATCCCTTCTCCAGGCGATGACCCTGGACTCAACTTTGTCAGATAACTGGGCGACTTTTGTGTAATCAGTTTGCGCAACGGCGGATACCGATAACAGGCAACAGAACAGGGAGATATACTTCATTACGGGAAATTATTGACCGTAATTTAGGCCATTCCCGCTATTTGAACATGTCTCTTAACCCGATAATGTGGTAGTTGGCTTCTTTTGACGTAATGACTCCCGTTCTCGGCTTGTCCAGGTCAAGTATCATAAAGATCGCAAGTCCAACCATGATATTGAAGGCCAGCGCGATAACCCAGTCGCTTTGCTTGCCGCCGGCATAGCCCAGGATAAAGGAAGAAGTTAAGCAAAGCAGGAATAGCATGTATAGGATCAGGTCCGGCACCCTTTCCATGAGCGATGCATTCCGGGTGGTGACAATATCGATCATCTGGTTGAGCGCAGGGATCATTTGGGCAGACCGATGGAGGTTTTCCCTGTCCTGCCCCGCTTTCGCCACGATAGCCCATAGCCTGTTCTGAATAGCCACCGCACTATCGTTTGCTTCCACCACTTTTTTGAAATCATTCCCCACCGTATAAAAAGAGATCCTTGCTTCCACGTAATTCCTGAACTCAGCCCTGAGTGGATTCCTGATGCTGTCCGGGTAAAGATCGGCACGAAGAATGGCGGTGCCAATATCATTTGCTTCTTGTACAATGATGTCATTCCGTTTATCGTGCCGGCCGCTGCTCAGGCTGAACGTGAAGGACAGCATCAAAGCCAACAAACCCAGGATAGAGCCTTCTATCGGGCCAATGCCGTCATTTTTCTCTACACCGGTCTTTTTTATCATTAACCGTCTGCTGCGCAAACCGATCCAATACAAAAGGATCATGAGGGCCAGGAGGATCAGGGTGATTTCAAGGGACGAATGTCTAACCAGCAGGGAAGGGGAGTACATAGGTTCAGTTTGAATTAAGTTATTCTATTTTTTATAAAATCAATACTATTGCATCGATTTTAGAACAGGCTCATGAAGAAAGACAGGGTATTTGAAATGAAAAGGCAGGTGAAGGCAGCGGATATCGACACATTGGACCATGTCAACAATGTGGTATACCTGCAGTGGATCCAGGAGATCGCGAATGCGCATTGGTTCCAGCTTTCCACGCCGGAACAACGGGAAGATATAGCCTGGGTGGTACTCAGGCATGAGATCGATTACCACAAGTCAGCCAGGCTGAACGATATGGTCACTGTTCGCACCTGGGTGGGGAAAACAGAAGGTTTCAGGTCCGTCCGGCACGTGGAAATCCTGAATGAGGACGGGGCAAAAATTGTTTCTTCCAGTACCACATATTGCCTGATCGATCCAAAGACTTTCAGACCGATGAAGATGACGAAGGAGATCAGGGACAGTTTAACGAATTATTCCTGATAAAGTAGTATGATTTATGTGCCTGGAGCAGTATTTTTAGAAATGCGGTTCCTGCTACTCTTTGTTTTTGTATATCCTACGTTACTCTTCAGCCAGGAGTATGTGTCCTATAAAGTGGAACCTGGCGAGAATCCCAATGTGGTGCTCCCCGTCACGGCCCGTTACAGCTATGCAGATTTTCAGCAAGGAGCGGTGCTGATGAGGAGCGGTGTGGTCAGCAGGGCGAACCTGAATTACAGCCAGCTTCATGGCCAGATGCAGTTCATCAGATCCGCGGATACATTATTCGTGTCCAACGTGGAAGATGTAAAACATGTGGTTCTGGGGAACGATACATTTTATTTTCAGAAGAACTGGCTAAGGCAATTCGCCTGTTCCGGTAAGATCAGGCTTGCCGAGCATAAAGTGCTGGATTATGCCAATAACGAGAAACTGGGCCCCTATAGCGGGAAAAGCAGCGGCGCAGTGGAAAGGGTCCAGAGTATCGATAATATGGCCGTGATCGACAAAAGCTATGTAGCCCGTGAGGTGCTGACCTTTGTGGAACGAAACAACTATTATTTCTCAGACCGGTTCGGTAGGTTTGTTTTGGCTAATAAGAAAAATATCCTGGACCTATTTGGAAAGTCGACTTCCGGCCTGGAAAAATACCTTGCTGAGGTAAAACCCAATTACAACAAGCGGGAAGATATGCTGGCACTGTTGGGCCTGCTGCAAAGCAACTGATCTTAAATTCCTTTTCTGCTAATGATAGTTTTTTTCACCGGCCGTGATCGCCAGAGGCAGTATATTCTGTTTGGGCGGTAAAGGACATGTTGCGAATTCAGTGAATGCACATGGGGGATTGATGGCCTTATTGAAATCAAGCAGGGTTCTGCCATTGGCCCCGGGTTTGCTGGCGTACAGATATCTCCCGGAGGGGTAAGTAGTGATCCCGGTGGTTTCGTCGGCGAAAATGATATAGAGTTCATCTCCGGATA
>JBBAJN010000213.1:0-3282 GCA_040404045.1 Chitinophagaceae bacterium | reverse complement strand
TCGTCCAGGCCACACATCGTGATCAAGCTCACGGACAATAATAAGTTCATGTTACTGGATGATACTTCGTTGATGAAGGTGCGCGTGAAGTATCCCGGCAACGAGATCAGGGAATACCGTTTCGACAATGATACGCTAAGGTTTACCCCGGCGGTGAATACTGGTGGCGTTAAAGACAATACAGCAACGATCGATTTCACCCCCTTATTCAAAGAAGATGGTTTTTATGAGCTGATCGTGACCGGGTCGGACAAAAGTGGAAACGCTTCGGGGTTGATCGAATACAAAGTGGTGTTCAGTGTAGTCAACAAGTCCATGATCTCAAACCTGTTGAACTATCCAAATCCGTTTACCACCTCTACGGCATTTGTATTTACGCTGACCGGAAATGAGATCCCCCAGAAGATGCGCATACAGATCATGACCATTACCGGCAAGATTGTACGTGAGATCACGAAGGAGGAACTTGGACCGATCCATATAGGCAGGAATATCACCGAATACAAATGGGATGGTACGGACCAGTATGGGCAAAAGTTGGCAAACGGCGTATACCTCTACCGGGTGATCACCAACCTGAATGGCAAAAGTATTGAAAAGCTAAACCTGAACGGGATCAATGGGGACCGGTATAACGATTCGTCAACAGATAAGTACTTCAAGAGCGGTTACGGGAAGATGTACCTCATGCGATGACCTTTCTTCAGCGTGATCCATGCATAGGCCAGTAAGAGCAGAAGCACGACGATGAGCTCAGCTATCAGGAGAAGTTTCACGGAGTCATTCCTGAATTCAAATTCAATGGTTTGTAGCCCGGGGTGAACAGGTACCCCCATCAGTGTTCGATGTTTTACCAGGATCGGGATATCCTTACCGTTTAGGCGGGCGTGCCAGCGTTTATAATGATTCTGCTTTACAACAAAGGTGTCCGCCACTGAATTAAGCGCCACAACATGGATCCGTTTTGGAGCGTATTGGATCTTGTTGATCACTGAGCCTTCGTTATTGAAGAAAAAAGCGGGTTTCATACTGATTGCTTCCCGGGTGCCCGATTCAAAATAATCCAGTGTTGATCTAAATACAAGGGGATAGGGAAACAGGCTGTCCAGCGCGATCTGCTTGCTGTAGAGTTCCCAACTGCCTATCATTTTTTTGCTATCCGGATATTGTGCTGCCAGGACATGCTCCGGGATCATTTTGGGGGGCGGTATGCCTGGTGGAGAAAGGCGGACCATGTTGTTGATCTTACGGGGCGACAGTTGTCCAACGCCCGTAAATGGAAGCTGCAATAGTGTAGCCACTATGATCTCGAGTACTGCAATGTGAAACAGTTTTTTCATATCCCCGGCCTTCACGCATTTGGCCATGAGGAGTCCGATAAACAGTTGGATGCTGCCATGGATGATAAAGGTGTCCGCCATGTTCAATCCTGAAATAAGGTCCTTTATGGCGGCTCGCGCATTCCCGTTCAGCGTTGTAAGGTTCAGCAATGAACGTTCGCCTCCCATGAATGAATAACCAATCGCCATCACTACGGAGAGGCCTGAGAGGATGCAAAAAATCCGTAGTATGCGGTGCAGTGAGGGGGCATGATGCAGCAGGCCATCGTTCAGGGCTATTGCGCCTCCGATGATGAAAGGCAGTAGCGCGAACAATCGGAACTCACTGTTTAATCTTACATAGTTCACCAGCGGAAGGTGTTTGTAAATGGGCAGCATGAGATCGCTGGAGAGGATCAGGAAGAAAGATCCTGTAATCAGGAAGAACATAGATGCTCCCCGCATTCTTTTCAGTACAATCAGCATCAGCGATGCCAAAAGGAGCATGCCGATAAAGCAATTCCTCATAGAGATATCGTTCCGGAAAAATGCATCGTTTTTGGTCACGGGAAGTGAAAAAAAGAAGCTTATCCATGATGCTGTAGTGGTGGCATTTTGGGTAACAACGCGATCGCCTACCGGAGCGCTTCTGTTGGTGTATGGAAGCACTTCGCTATAGCCGTAAATCATACCGGAGGATAGCAGCAGGGTAGCCAGTATCAACAGGGTCAGTCTGGCCAGGTGTTTTCGACCGAGCAGGTTGAGGTGGATAACCAAAGGCAGGCAGAATAGCGCGAAGCCGATGGATATGCCGGGATGTGCGGATGAGAGAAGCCAGAAGCAGGAAAGCACCGCCGCTATCAGGTTGTTTAGCGCTCCATCCCTTAAGTACTTGATCATGAAAAACAGGCAAACCGGAACCAGTGCCGCACCGGTGATCCAGTTGAAATGTTGCAGGTGTCCCACTACAAAACCGCTGCAGGCGTAGACAATGGCAGCGAATTGTTGAATGCGGATGTCCGTCAGCCAAATCCCGCAGAGTTTGTACATTCCCCATACGGCAATCAACAGGTAGGCCAGTAGTTCAAGTGTGAACGTATATGCGTTATATCCCGGTAATGCTGCTATGAGCCAGGTGCCAGGATTCCAATAGCCCAGACTCATGTCCCCATAGGTTGGGAAGCCGTAATTCAGGAAGGGGTTCCACAGGGGAAACTGCCCTGCATCCAGTGATTCAGACAGGAAGAATTTAAGCGGGAAGTAAGCCGCAAAAAAATCGTTCTTAACTGCAAACAGAAATGAGCTGATGGGCAGGTATGCAAGGAGGACCACTAAAAAACATGGGAGAACGGGATGTTTTTCAATAATCTGCTTCATTGCAGTAATTTAGATTCATAAGATAAATATACAAATGATTGAAGAACGGGGAGTGACATGTATGTACTGTGGGGGCGAAGCTCAGATCTATGAGGAGAAGGCCTATCACAGGTATATACCCGATCATGGCCCCTTCAGGATATTCAGGTGTAAATCCTGCGGATCGCTGCTTACTGATCCTGTTCCCAGCGAAAAGACCCTGGCTGACATGTATCAGGCATTCAATAAAGGGATGGCGGACAAGCCCAGCGAGTTAAGGACGAACTATCCGCTTACATCATGGTTCCGCCAGTGCATGAAGCACATGATGCAGGGTACAGGACTGCCAAAGAAGGCGGGTTTCACGTGGATAGAGTTGGGGGCAGGGGAAGGGAAAATGGCGGAGTTGATGGTGAAGCATTTTCCTGGACATCAGGGAACGGCCGTTGATTTTGTTGTTGCGCCTGGGTCACTTCAGGACGGACCTGTGAAATGGATCTCGGCGGATATGGGCAGGAATTTGCCGGGGGAATTGGAGCCGGCTGACCTTGTGTTTGCGATCACCGTTTTTGAGCATATGGCAGATCCCGTGCAATTTATCAGGTCA
>JBBAJN010000212.1:0-3295 GCA_040404045.1 Chitinophagaceae bacterium | reverse complement strand
AGCCAGCAGATCATTGCGAACAACATCAGTTTCGATAAGAAAACCGGGCAAGGCTCGGCAGAAGGCAATGTGATCTACCGGGACACGGCGCAGGGTATGACCATTCTGGCAGGCTCTACGGCGTTCAACAGCAACAGTAAAAAAGTACTGGCCACGAAAAAGCCAGTGATGATCATAAAGCAAAACGATGACTCCATCTATGTGGCCGCTGATACCCTGTTCTCCTCCATGCGGGCGGACACGGTATCAATGAAACTGGGAGACAGCAGTGTAGCGGTCACAGAACTGAAAGAGAAGGAACCGGACAGCATCCGGTTTTTTCAGGCCTACAGGCATGTGCGGATATTTTCAGATTCGCTGCAAGGTGTATGCGACAGCCTTTATTATTCTGCTGCTGATTCGGCTTTCCGTTTATTTCGCGATCCCATTGTATGGTCGTCCGAAAGCCAGATCGCGGGAGACACCATATATATGTTCACCAAAAATAAAAAGCCCGATCATCTGTATGTATTTGAAAACGGATTCGTGACAAGCAAAACCAAGGAGAACTTCTTCAACCAGATCAGGGGTAACCGGATCAACGGGAATTTTATCAATGGTGAGATCGATTTTATGCGGGCCAAGGGAAATGCAGAAAGTATATATTACCTGCAAGACGATGACAGTGCCTATGTTGGGATGAATTACGCAAAGGCCGATGCCATATCCATGTATTTCGGGGAAGACGGGCTCAGGCGGGTCAGTTGGGTCAACAGTGTTGAAGGAACTACTTTTCCAATGAACCAGATCCCTGAAGGAAAGAAAAAGCTGCGTAACTTCAACTGGGCGGAATCGAGGCGACCGAAGACCAGACTTGAACTCTTTCAATAGACATCCATGCTGAATAAGTTAAGGGACCGAATCAGGACTCCTTTGCAGGAGATCATTGCAGACAGCCGTTCACTAGGCATTATACTGATCATTTGTACTGGCCTTTCGTTATACCTTGCCAATTCGTCTATTGGTGACTGGTACCAGGGCCTTTGGAATTATGAGTTCCATTTTCCCGCTTCGATACACCTGCCCCACACCATGATCCACTGGATCAATGACGGCCTGATGGCGGTATTTTTTTTCCTTGTAGGCATGGAGATCAAGCGTGAACTGTTAGTTGGGGAACTCAACGATATCAAAAAAGCAATTCTGCCCATTTTTGCGGCAGTAGGAGGCATGGTAGTACCCGCCTGCATCTACGCCATATTCAACAAAGGTGGGGAGTATGTTCACGGCTGGGGGATACCGATGGCCACAGACATTGCTTTCTCTCTGGGTATCGCCTCTTTACTGGGTAGCAGAGTTCCCGTCTCATTGAAAATATTTCTCACGGCGCTGGCTATCATTGACGATCTTGGCGCCATTGCAGTGATTGCACTGTTTTACGGGGGTGCCATCAAGTGGGCTTTGGTGGCAGGTGCTGGCCTTGTAACGGGTATGATTGTTCTCGCAGCGAAAAAAAACATGGCCTTACCCATTCGCATTTTGCTTGCCCTGGCACTTTGGTACCTGGTTTTCAATTCAGGTATACATGCAACTGTGGCAGGGGTCATTTTTGCATTCACCATACCCATGAAGGAACTGGTACACCTGGAGCATAAACTGCATACGGTGGTCAATTTTGCGATCATACCCATTTTCGCCCTGGCTAATACGGCAATACTTCTTCCTGGCAACATCATGGAGTCGCTTGACAACCCACTCAACTTCGGTATACTTGGCGGGCTGGTAATAGGCAAGCCGCTGGGCATATTGATTTTTTGTTATTTGCTCGTCCAGTTGAAATGGGGGGCACTTCCTGAAAACGTCACATGGACACAGCTGGCAGGAATTGGTATGCTTGCCGGGATTGGATTCACCATGTCCATATTTATTGCCACTTTAGCCTTCACTGATCCCACCGCACAGGACATCGCCAAGATCAGTGTGTTACTGGCCTCTCTCCTTTCCGTCATTTTCGGCGCTTTAACAATTGCGCTCTTTAGTAAAAAATTAACCAGTGAAGTATAGATAACTGGCATCATTTTCGTTTTCTTTCCAAAAAAAAGAAATGAAGAAGGTCATCCTCATGGGTATCGTTGTTTTATGCGGCATGGCTAGCCGAAGCCATGCGCAGGAGTATAAAATGGCCATAGGCGCCAGGTTTACCAATGCCCAGGCAACTGTGAACAATTCTATCTCTTTCAGGTATTTCCTGAACGAGGGCAGTGCATTGGAAGCCCTTGTCAGCTTTGACCCACTGAGCATCGGGGGCTTGTACGAAGTATACCGTCCCCTTGGCGCCCCGGGACTTCAATGGTTCTTCGGCGGAGGCGGGTATGTGTCCTTTAGCGATAATGATGTACTTGGAGCAATGGGCATCATAGGTTTGGATTATAAATTCCAAAAGATCCCGCTGAACATTTCGCTCGACTGGAAACCTGAGCTGAACCTGGTAAAAGAAGTTGGCTTTGAAGCGGCGACGGTCGGTTTGGGGATACGCTTCGTGTTTTAATTTGCTAATTTGTTAATGAGCCAATTGAGCAGAGCGATACTTAAGTAAACAGGAATAGCTGCCCTATTCCAGTGAACTTAAGTATCGCTCTGCGTCTAGTGCGGCCATGCAGCCGCTTCCGGCTGCGGTTACGGCTTGCCGATAGGTCTTATCCTGCACATCCCCCGAAGCAAAAACACCTTCTATATTAGTTTTGGATGAACCGGGTATGGTCTGAATATATCCTGCGTCATCCATATCGAGGAACCCTTTGAAGATATCAGAGTTTGGTTTGTGGCCGATGGCGACAAAAAAACCACTAATGGGGATCTCCTGTTTTTCCTTTGTCTTATTGTTCAGGATCCTCACACCGGTCACTTTCTGGTCACCCAGTATCTCGTCTGTTTCGGTGTTCCAATAGACCTTGATGTTGGGTGTCCTCAGAACCCTTTCCTGCATGACTTTCGAAGCTCTCATTTCTTCTTTGCGCACAAGCATATGAACCGTGGTACAAAGCTTGCTCAGGTACAACGCCTCTTCGGCAGCAGTATCCCCGGCACCCACGATGGCCACCTCTTTATTACGGAAGAAGAATCCGTCACATACAGCGCAAGCACTGACCCCAAAACCATTTAGCCTCTGCTCGCTTTCAAGGCCCAGCCATTTGGCGGATGCGCCGGTAGCGATGATTATCGCATCGGCCTCCATTTCCTTCTCCTCATCTATCCAAACCTTATAGGGTCTCGAGGAAAAATCTACTTTGGTAGCCAGCCCGAAGCGGATATCAGC
>JBBAJN010000211.1:0-3327 GCA_040404045.1 Chitinophagaceae bacterium | reverse complement strand
ATCTATCAGGAAAATGATGCTTCCTAGCGCGATCACCATTGCCTCGCCCCTGATCATTGGATTCCTGATGGGCCCTGAAGCCCTTGGTGGGTTCCTGGCTGATGCAACCGTAAGTGGTGTACTGATGGGTATGTTCCAAAACAACGCTGGTGGCGCATGGGATAATGCGAAGAAGAGTTTTGAAAAAGGTGTTGAGATCAATGGCGAAGTATACTACAAGAAATCAGAACCCCATAAAGCATCAGTAACAGGTGATACCGTAGGTGATCCTTTTAAGGATACGTCTGGTCCATCGATGAACATCCTGATCAAACTGATGTCTATCGTATCCCTGGTCATAGCCCCAACACTTGCCCAGGTTCACGGAACCGGTGGTGCCCATGCCGTTCATGGAAAAGAAAAGCGTGTAGAGGTATCCATTATTAAATCCGACAGCATGCAGGTGGAATCCCCTGGGATGAATGACCAGGCTGCCCTGATCGATGCTTTGAAGAAAGACGGTGCTATCACTGACGGTTCATATACCATTGAACTCGACAATGGTCTGCTTACCGTAAACGGACTGCCAGTGGACGCTGCCAAATATAAAGATGTACTGAAAGGCGATAAGATCAAGATCCAGGTAAAACAGAATTGATCTTTTTAGCTCTCTTTAAGAACTAAGATCGCTTTCGGGCGGTCTTAGTTTTTTTTTGCCCATTGGTCACGTTCCCTTCATTCATCAACATCTGCCTGGCCGTCTCCAACTCCGCCTTACCCTTTGCATCCACGACAGGATAACTGAAGTTCAACTTTTCAAACTGCCGGTGAATAATACCGGCAATGCATAGGCGCGCAAACCACTTATCGTCAGCCGGTATCACAAACCACGGTGCATTTGCTTTTGAACAGTGTGTCAGCATTTCTTCGTACGCAAACATGTAATCATCCCATCTTGCCCGCTCCTTCAGGTCATTGAAAGAAAACTTCCAGTTCTTTTCGGGATCTTCGATCCTGTCCAAAAATCTTTTCTTCTGCTCATCCTTAGACACATGCAGAAAGAATTTAAGTACCATCGTACCATTTTCATGGATGTTTTTTTCAAAACGGTTGATCTGCTTGAAACGCTGCTCCCAGAATACTTCATCAATATCCTCAACTGATTCAATGCCCGGATTATTCTCGTTGAGGATATATTCCGGATGCACTCTGGTCACCAGTACATTTTCGTAGTGCGAGCGATTAAAGATTCCAATTTCTCCACGCGCAGGCAGTTTCGTATAATGCCGCCATAAATACCCGTGATCCAATTCGGTTGACGAGGGTGTTTTGTAACTGGTAACGGTAACCCCCTGTGGATTCAAACCGCTCAAGATGTGCTTAATTGCACTGTCTTTCCCCGCAGCATCCATGGCCTGCAGAACAATCAACATGCTGTACTGATTATGTGCATACAGCTTATCCTGCAGTTCAGACATCTGTTTTATACCTTCCCGAAGGATCTGTTCGCCTTCTTCCTTCGTCATCATCTTGTGATCATAGTCCGTATTGAACTTCTTCAGACTCACCCGTTTTCCGGGCCTTACCCTGAGTGTCTCGAGATATTGAAAGAAGGTGTCTGGTGGTAACATAAACTTGATTTATCTCCAAAATAGTTAATGAAATCTAAAATCTATGGGCATACATGGTAATACGGTACAGATTCGTATATTTATTACGACAAAATTCGTAGTAAATGGGTCCAAACAAAGCATTGAAGCCAACAGAAAGTGAACTGGAGATCCTGCAGGTATTGTGGGATAAGCAAGAGGCCACAGTTAGGGATGTTCACGAGGAACTTTCGCGCACGCGCGACATCGGGTATACGACTGCCCTGAAACTTTTACAGATCATGTTTGAAAAAGGGCTGGTCTCGCGGGACGAGTCCGCTAAGTCACATATTTATAAGGCTGCCGTGAGCAGGGAAAGAACACAAAAACAACTGGTGGGCAAGATGATCTCCACGCTGTTCGCAGGCTCACCGGGTGAACTGGTCATGCAAGCCCTGGGAAACCACCAGGCCAGCGCCGAGGAACTGGACCAGATCCAAAAACTATTGGATAACCTCAAGAAAAAATAAGCCATGCAGGAATTCTACCAATCCAATCTGTTGCAGTCACTGGGATGGGCCATCACAGATAGCCTCTGGCAAATGTCTTTGCTGTGGCTGATATACCAACTTGTGATCACCCCCGTATGCAAAAACAAGCCTTCGGTCCGCCACCTGGCAGCAGTCACTGCTTTATTTGTCGGGGCCCTGTGGTTTTTCATATCTTTTTACCAGCGACTCAAGAGTGTGGATACCCTGGCTACAACAATGGCTCATCCGGGCCCACAGGCCATTACCCTGACCAGATACCTGGTCAGCCTGCTACCCTATTTCTCATTTGCTTACCTTACCGTACTGGTGCTGCTATTGGTACGTCTCGTCTACAATTTCGTATCCACCCAGAGGCTCAGGGTCGAGTTGATACCCACGGTGGAATGGCAGCACGTGGTGAACAGACTGACGGTCCAGATGGGGATCTCACGGGACATCTTCATTTACCTCAGCGAACAGATCAATGTCCCCTCCACTATAGGTTATTTAAAACCCATCATCCTGCTGCCAATCGCTTCCATGAACCAACTCAGCATAGAGCAGTTGGAGGCCGTAATCATGCACGAAATGGCCCACATACGCAGGAACGATTACATCATCAACCTGTTGGTGGCTTTTGTTGAGACGATTCTGTTTTTTAATCCCTTTGCGCATCTGCTGGCCAAGGCCATCAGGAAGGAATGCGAGATGAGTTGTGATGATGACGTACTGAACCAACAGTTGGATCCACGCGAGTATGCACAGGCCCTGCTGTTATTGGAAAAAGCAAGGCTGAAGCCGATGCTGGCTTTAGCGGCCACCGGCAAACAGAGTCTTCTGTTGGGAAGGGTGAAAAGGATCCTCAATATGCCCGACCAAGACCTAAAGTACCGGAATAAACTGGCGGCACTGGCGGCCGTGGCTGGCCTGGTAATGCTAACCGGACTTCTTGCACCAACAAAAACATCTTCTGCCGACGATAAAAAAGAACAGACCGCCCTGGCAAGAGCCAACCAGGCCGACCAACCCCTGTTCAGAGCCCGAACGGTACCCGGATTCAGGGAAATCATCACCCCGGAAAAGAAAGTCCTTCAAAAGCAGGTTAGAACGAAACTTCATATGATGTTGACGGTACCCCCTGCTGACCATCCCGAAACCCCGCCAACACATCCTGCTCCTCAACCACCAGTTCACCCGGCCGGAGAGGAATCTTTTCAACAAGTTTGGGT
>JBBAJN010000210.1:0-3412 GCA_040404045.1 Chitinophagaceae bacterium | reverse complement strand
GGGAGTACACAACACGGGGGTTTCCGGTTTTGTTTTTGGATCTCCGCTAATGTGGCGAAATAACAATCTTCATTTTGTCTGAACGTGCGATAGAAAAATGTATTGAACACTCTTTGTACTGCATTGGAGGGTACGATATGCATAAGGTCCGATACCAGCCAGCCCGGCAGCGTTTTATGGTATTGGAGGCCATACCAGGTCAGATAGGTGATGTCGAGCGCATGGGATGGATATCCCGGCAGATCAAAAATCGAGTGATTGCGAATATCGTATCCGTTTGCGGCGAGATAGTTGACTAGGGGATTCTTCTCCCTGATCATGGCAGATGCCATGATGATCCGTCTCTCATCCAGGAAAGCATGATGGCGATTTTTGTTGGGGTGATGAACTTCGTCACGCGGAAATGTTAGATCCGACATGCCGAATAGTGAGGCCATGGAATAAAAAGTGTACCTGAATCCTGACGATGGATCTTTGGCCACCATGAAACGATTTGCATTAAGGTAAGTTCTTAAACTGGAGTCTGCTTGACCTGTCATTTTCGCGATTCCTTTTTCACCCTGGTATTCATCAAACAAAAGGAAATAAATATTTGGCTTGTCGGATCCGACCCATGGACCGGGCTTTGTATCGTTGCTGTATTCCATTTCCGGCAACTTATAAACTAGCATTAGGTCGTACACCAACCTGCCGGCTTCATAAATACTCAAACTGATGAGGACGATATTGAGATATTCACGGAACTGTTCCAGTTTTGTCCAGCTCGTTTTTCTGACCAGCCAGACGATGGAAACTGACACCGAAAGCAACAGTGGGAAATAATAGGCGTAGTTGAATCTTCCGGGTTTATACCACTCATTGATCCCGGAGTGCATGGTTCTCCCAAACAATAAGATGAAAACTATAAGGAAGGAGATGAATGGAGCGCGGCCCTTATCCTTCATGAGCGAACGTGTGACCCAATAGGTGATCGTGCTCAGGCCGATCAGCATGACAAACAGGATGAATGGTTCCCGGACACGAATAACGTTCCGGAAACCATTCATCCCGTTCAGTACAAAAAAGACAATGAGCAGGATATGGTTCAGAGGTAAAAAACGGCCCCCGGTTTTTTTGACCATATCAGTCAAAATAGCTAAGGTTTGTTTTTGGGGTTAATGTCAGTATTGTTTCGTACATGAGCCGGATCGTTTGCTCAATATCATCCCTGTGGAGCATTTCCACCGTAGTATGCATGTAACGAAGTGGGATCGAGATCAAAACAGAGGGGCATCCGTCATTGGCGTAGGCGAATGAATCTGTGTCGGTGCCTGTACTACGGCTCACCGTCCGAAGTTGAACGGGGATATTGTGCTTTTCTGCCGTGTCCTGCACGATGCCCAGAAGTTTATTATGAACGGCTGGTCCAAATGCCAGGGATGGACCTTTACCGCAGGCTACATCGCCTTCAATCACTTTGTTCACCATAGGGGTGGTGGTGTCGTGGGTCACGTCAGTAATGATAGCGATGTTTGGTTTGATCCTACGTGCCATCATCTCAGCGCCCCGCAAGCCGATCTCTTCCTGTACTGCGTTCACGATGTAGAGGCCGAATGGAAGCTTCTTGCCGTTTTCTTTCAACAGGCGCGCTACCTCGGCGATCATGAAACCTCCGATCCTGTTATCCATGGCCCTTCCGATCAGATATCCGTAAGCCAGTTCATCAAAGCCTTCTTCGTAGGTCACTACTGAACCTATGGTAACACCCAGTTCTTCCACTTCTTTCTTGTTCCGGCCACCACAATCGAGGCTCAGGTTTTCAACTTTAGGCTGGGGTTCTTTATCTTATCCCAGACGTGTATGGATTGCAGGCCAGCCGAAGACAGCTTTTACGAGTCCTTTTTTTCCATGGATGAACACCCTTTTGCCGGGGGCGATCTGGTGGTCAACACCGCCGTTTCTTTTTACATAGATGAGCCCTTCGGGCGATATATAATTGACAAACCAGCTGATCTCATCGGCATGCGCTTCAATCACCACTTTAAATGGCGCGTCTGGATTGATCACTCCAACTGCCGATCCGTATGGATCGGTAAAAAAGCTGTCCACATAAGGCTTCACATATTCCAGCCATAGTTTCTGGCCGGGGTGTTCAAAGCCAACAGGCGATGGATTGTTGATATACGATTTCAGGAAGGCATAGGATTGATCGGTAATGATCTTTTTTACTTTCTTTTCTTTCTTGTCGGTTTTCTCTTTGACTTTCTTTGCCATATAAGCTTCTTTATCTTGTTACGAATGTAAATGAAAATAGATAGATGGCCTGCAAAACCGCAGACAACATCATGAGTCCGTCCAGCACAATATAGTAGAGCAGGTCTCCTTTCCGGTGCCGGGTGAAGCCAAACAGGAACAGGCATATCAAGGGCGGCAGAAATAGGAAAAAACTGCTTATATGGAAGTCTGGCCAGGTAAATGCGAGAGCAAAGAACATGGACAGGAAGAGGCTGCCATAATATATGTAGCCGAGTGATTTGTTGCTGAGCAGGGTGGGTAGGGCCCGTATACCTTTCGATCTGTCTTCCTGCATGTCCCGTCGGTCAAATAAAATACAAATAGGGTATACCAGGAAAAACCTGCTCAAAGTGAAGGCAATGTTCGTCGTGCTGGTGTCCGCATCCAGTGCCAGCAGGGGCAGAATGGTAGTGGAAAAGGTCCACATGAATGCCAGGTAGAATGTTTTTCCAACCGCGATCGATCGTAGGAACGCAAATGCTTTTCCCCGCAGGTTTGGTGCCGAATACAGAAATGTCAGCAGTCCTGCTGACACGAATGGTATGGGGCGCTGGACGAAAGGCAGAAAGAAATACACGGTGCCAGCCAATGCGATTCCGATCATGATAACCAGTAGGGGCTTGTTTTGGCTGTTCCATACATGGCGTGCAGTAGTTGGCAGGTAAATCCCGTTGATCAGGGAATGGACATGATAGGTGAGCAGGGTGGCAAAGAAGACAAAGAGCAGGATGGCATTATTCTTCAGTCCTGCATGATACAGCGTTTCCCATGTCATCATAATGGCACAGCATGCTATGAAAATGTTGGAGTAAACGAAAGCTTTCAGAAATCTCCAGGTCAAGTTGCTTAAGGTCTGAGGATAATGATGCGTGGTGTGCGAACGGTATCGCTCCGGTTGCCTTTTTCGTCTTTCATCCAGAAACTGAACACGGCTGTGTCAGGGCGGGTACACCGGGGCGCCAATTCAATGGCATAGGAAAATGAGATCAGCACTTCACCATCAAAATTCTTTGTCCTGGGCGCATCACTGGGAATGCGATACAGCAGGGAATCCCTGAAGTTGGAACTGGGGCAGCGGGTGGTAACCTTGCTTACCCAAATGGTATCTACAAAATCACCTTCCTTATCGGTAAGCCTC
>JBBAJN010000209.1:0-3498 GCA_040404045.1 Chitinophagaceae bacterium | reverse complement strand
GCTCACCCTGGAAGATGAAAAGATGATCATTTCACGCGTGAAACAAATTGCTACAAAAACAGCCGAAGCTGCCGGCGCAACCGTTGAGATCAATATCCCCTACGAAAGCCATTACCCGGTAACGTATAACGACCCGGCGCTCACTGCCCGCATGCTGCCAACATTGCAAAAAACGGCAGGCCCTGAGCATACCGTACTGGCCCCTCCAGAAACCGGCGCAGAAGATTTTTCGTTTTTCCAGGAGAAAGTTCCCGGTTTATATATCTTTTTAGGAGGTTCCCCTAAGGGTAAGATCGCTAAGGATCAGCCTTCCCATCATACGCCCGACTTTTTTATAGATGAAAGTGGAATGGGTTTAGGCGTTAAAGCCCTGATCAACCTGACGCTGGACTACATGAAATAAATAATTTGCAGAAGAAACTGATGTAACCGAAAGGCTGCCCCAATAAGGCAGCCTTTTTATATGGAAGTATTTTTTGAACCGGAACCTTTCGCTTTCCTGCATCTTTCACTGCAGTACCGTACTTCATCCCAAACCTTCTCCCATTTCTTACGCCATGAAAATGGACGTTGACATGCAGGACAAATTTTTTCAGGAAGGTCACGTTTCTTCATAACAGTATAACACAGGAACTCCCACCTGGTTTATTCTATTGCCGGGCCTTACTTTGTCTTTATCCGCAGAGTAGTCACATACTCCGAAGGCAGCGTCAACGGCATCTTGACCACCAGCTTGCCGCCTTCCTCTTTCCAGATACAAGGCTGCTTCCAGCCCAGCACATGGATCTTTGAACCTTTCGCCGGCTTCACGGATTCCAGGACCACGTCGGCACCCGGCTTGGTGTGTACAAAGGCATAGGTATTCGTTCCGTCTTTACTTACAGTAAACTTCACATCGCCCTCTTTATATTGCTTACGGCTGTTGGTGGCATAGATGCCTTCTTTATTCACCGCCAGCCACTTGCCCATTTCCTGCAGGCGTTCTACGCTGGGCGCAGGGATCAGTCCTTCGGCAGTTGGGCCAACGTTGAGGAGATAGTTGCCGCCCTTGGCAGCAATATCAACTAGATTATCGATCAGCACCTGGGCCGATTTCCAGTTATGGTCATTTTTCTTGAATCCCCAGGTATCATTCATGGTCATGCAACTCTCCCAGTCGGCATCCGCAGTCCCTTCTAAAATTTCCTGTTCCGGTGTACCAAAATCGCCTGCCGCATCCTGGTATTTATTCATCCCCTGCATACCGGAACGCCCCTTTCCTACCCGGTTGTTGATGATCAGATCAGGCTTCAGGTTCCTCAGGAAATTATACAAGTCCTTTCCCTGGTCTTCTGTCCACTCAGGGATCCATTCCCCATCGAACCACATCACCGCAGGGTCATACTTGCGGATCAACTCTGCAAGCTGGGGCTTCATGTAGTTGTCCCGGTAAGATGCCCAGTTGGGATTGGCCGACTTCTGGTGGCCATATTCTTTTTTACTTTCCGCATCCGGATGGTGCCAGTCCATAATGGAATAATAGAAACACATTTTGATACCCGCTGCCTTGCAGGCATCCGAAAGTTCTTTCAGGATATCGCGCTTAAACGGCGAAGCATCCATGATGTCATAGTTGGAAACTTTACTATCCCACAATCCAAATCCATCATGGTGCTTGGAGGTGATCACAATGTATTTTATGCCTGCCTGTTTGGCCACTTTCACCCACTCAGTTGCATTAAATGATGTAGGATTGAACTGCTTCACAAATCCCTCATACTCCGGGATGGGAATACTTGCAAAGTGCATGATCCACTCGCCCACATTCTTCACTTCCTTTCCCTGGTATTCGCCCGCAGGCACGGCGTATGCCCCCCAATGAATGAACAAGCCAAAGGTGGCATCGCGCCACCACTGCATCCGTTCGTCCTTCTCCGCTGCAGATTCCTGCAGGTAATTCTTCTGGGCCAAGCCAATGAAAGAACTCAATACAAAGAACAATACAAAAAAGGGTCTCATGACTTGATGTTGTTGTTATAAAAATGCCTAGGCTTTTTTGAAGATGCCAATTTCGCTGATGGCAGGTGGTACTGGAGATTTTGTGATCCTGATCCTTAGCTTGTTTGTTTTTACGGCAGGAAAGTTCATGATCCGCGCGCTGCCAATGCTGGTGGCACGGGTCAGTTCCTTCCAGTTACCATCCACCCAGGCTTCAGCCACCCACTCATCCACACGCTGTCCGAGTTTAATGTTCTCGCGGATCCTGATCAGATCGAACTCCTTTTCATCTTTCCACTCCATGACAAACTCGTTTCCGGCAGCATAGCTGTAGCGGTCATTATCTGTTAGGTTTTTAGCACCCTTCGTGAGCGACGATTGCTTGGCCAGGTCGTTGCCAAATGTTTTTTCCAGCATCTTCCCGAAACTGGCAAGGGATGCCACATCATTCTCGTGCAACAAACCGCGGGTATCAGGAGCCAGGCCGAGGTCGAGGCAAGCACCCCTGCCTACGGACTTCAAATAGAGTTCAAACAACTTCTCCGGCGTCTTTACTTTATTGTCCTGGTCCTTATGATAGAACCATCCCGGTCTTAAAGGCACGTCGCATTCTGCAGGCGTCCACTGCATGCCATTGCGATCGCCAGTGGATAGATTCTCATGCTTTATACTTCCCGGCCCGGGGATCTTCGTGCCCTCGATAGGCACGGGTGTAAACGTGGCCCAGCTTGTCTCTGCGGCAAAACCTTCTTCGTTGCCCACCCACCTGGCATCGGGTCCGATGTCGCTGAAGATATTCGCCCAGGGCTGCATCTTCCTGGTCATCTTCCAGGTAGTATCCCAGCCATAATAAGTTGACCTGTCTATTTTCCTCGCCTCGCGCTTGCCACCATAGTACCCGTCGCCCCCGTTGGCGCCATCGTGCCACGACATAAACAACTTCCCATAGTTGGTATATAGCTCCTTCAATTGTTCACGGTATAATTTTACATACTCATGGGTTCCGTAATACGGGCTGTTCCGATCCCAGGGCGAACAGTATACACCGAATTCCAGACCGTTCTTACGGCAGGCTTTTTCAAACTCGCCCACCATATCACCCTTGCCATTTTTCCATGGGCTCTTACTAATATTATAATCGGTAGTTTTTGTTGGCCAGAGCGCGAACCCGTCGTGGTGCTTGGCCACCAGGATCAGTCCTTTAAAACCACCAGCCCGGGCAGCCTTTACGATCTGCTCTGCGTCAAAAGCCGTAGGGTTGAACGAAGCAGGTGATGCATCGCCATAACCCCATTCTTTATTCTCAATAGTAGTGGGCGTAAAATGCACCAAAACATACATGTCCATCTCATGCCATTTCAGCTGGCGCTCGGATGGCAGCACCCCAAAGGGTTCCAGTTTAGTTTGTGCTGAAACACAAATAAGGATGAATGATGAAAGGATCGTAAAAAAATATTTCATATGGTAACTGTATTTTGTAAAGTGCCGATATTGTCGATGCTGATATTGACTACATCAGAA
>JBBAJN010000208.1:0-3532 GCA_040404045.1 Chitinophagaceae bacterium | reverse complement strand
GTGGCATAGGGGTTATTCAGCCATTTATCCATCGGTTTTTTCCCGGCTTCTAAAATAATCGGCAATCCCTGCTCTTTGGGCAGCCAGGATGCAGCAACGATCGCTTCCATGCGAACACGACCTTGCGCATCTTTTGCGGCCGCCATCAGCAGGGCAGGCTTGTCCGCCAATTCGTTTCCGGTGAAACGAACCACTTCAACCGCTGCTGCACGGATGCGGTAATCTTTTGCTTTCAGCAGCTGGCGCAACAGGGCCTGATCCACCTTGTTTTGTCCCCAGCTCACCCACAATGCTTCAAGCATCAGCTTTTCATATTGCGGGCTATTCTTATCCATCTTCGCGATCCATTTTTTCAGTTCGGGCATCACTTCTGATGCGGAATGTTCCCTGAGTTCACGGCGTGTCCTGTAACGGGTGTGGTATTCCGGTAACTTGAGGTTCTCAAGTAACTCAGCAACTGATGCGCCATCCACTTTTGCGGGTGTTACCAGTGGGCGCGATGGATAGGTTACCCGGTAGATCCTTCCGTGGGTGTGGTCACGCAATGGATCCCGGATATTATGTTGCATGTGACCGATGAGTACATTGTGCCAGTCTGCGATGTATAATGAACCATCCGGCGCAAATTCAAGATCAACGGGTCTGTAGTTGATGTCGCTAGACCTCACGAGGTCTTGCCTGAATTTCGTTGCATAGCCCGTACCATCATCTATCATTTGATGTTGCTTGGTGCCGAGAAATCCAATGGTATTATTTAGGAGCATGTCGCCCTGGACATCATCCGGGAAATGCCTGCTGGAGACAAATTCCAAACCCGATGTAGGTCTTACGCGATGCTTCTCCTCTATGATGGTTTCTGCTTTTGGCGTGGCTTCACCGTAGCGGGGGTTCACGGTTCCCGGTGTCATCCAGGTGACATCAGGGCCGGAAGTCTCCATATAGAACGGTTGTCCCCATTCATCAAAGGCAATGCCCCAGGGATTGGGAATGGACAGTTGAGCTATGCGATCCAGTTTTTTCTTTTTGGGATCGTAGCGAAAAAATCCACCGTTGGTGCCACGAACCGGACCATACGACGTTTCAATGTCGTTCGAAAGGAACACGCCTTCTCCCATGTAGATAGCGCCTGAGGCATCAGTCGTATACGCGTGATGGGCATGGTGGGTATCATGATCGTCGAAACCGCTTAACAGCACTTCACGACTATCCGCCTTATCATCCCCGTTGGTGTCTTTCAGCAACACGAAGTTGGTTCCCTGGGAAAGATAAACACCTTCAGGAGCCAGTTCAAATCCAAGGGGCAAGTGCAAATGATCTGCAAACGTGGTTTGTTTATCGGCCTTGCCATCATTGTTGGTGTCTTCCAGGATAATCAGCTTGTCGTTGGGCTTTGGATCACCTGGTTTCCAGTGGGGGTAGGTGGGCATAACGGCCACCCATAAACGTCCTTTATTGTCGAACGAGATTTGAACAGGATTGGCGAGGTCGTTGAACTCTGCCTCTGATGCGAAGAGATCGATCTTATAGCCGGGCGCAATGGTGAACTTGTCCAAGGCTTCCTGACCATACAGGTAACGCAGATCCGCGTTGGGATCTTTGGGTTTGTAATTGGTTTGAACCGGAGGCAGTGCCGATGTTTTTGCATCTGCCGCAGCCAGGTCCATTTTCTGGCCCTTGGCAGCCATCCAGATCGCCGTATCACGGATCAATGTCATCTCGCGTATCTTCTTCTGTTCCGCAGGGTAGTTGTCCGGCCCAAACGGATCGTAACGCCTGCCGAAGACGTGCACCCCGTTGGGAATCTTGTAATCATTGTGCCAGATCCAATTCTTCTCCATGACCGCTGCATACACCTCGGACCTGTTCGTTGATACTACGCTGGCCGTTCCAAATACCTGGTCCGCCAGGAAAGGACCGAAGCGGGCATAGCCTTCATTAGTCAATTGAGAACCGTCGATGGTGAGGTCAGAACCGCGATCGTCCAGCCAGATCTTGCTGGCAGCAAACGCGTCCACGAAATGAACCTTGTTTTTTGCAGCCACTTCTTTCATGGCCTGGGTATACAGCAGTAGGTTGGCATTTTCTTTTTTACCGTTGGGCAGATCGTATTTGCCGGACAGGTCCTCAAACGCGATGGGTGATACCAGTGCGAGTTGTGGGGCGGACCTGCCATTGTATTGTTTGGAGAGGGTGTGCTTAATGAACGCCTCGAGCTCAGCCTTGTAGTTGGCCACTCCCGCGGCGCCATCGAAACTTTCGTTGTAGCCGAAAAAAGCAATGATGATGTCTGCCTTGTGTTTGGTCAGCCAGTCGTCCGGATATTCCACAAACCCTTCAAAACGGGGATTGCTGATGAACCCGGGGTTGAACCTTTCCGCGCCCGGAAAGGCCCAGGGCGTTTTTCTTCCTGAATGTGGACGAAAACCGGGCGTATTAGCCCCGTCGCACATGTTGCGGACATAGAGCATACTGTCCGGGTAGCGAAGCTGCAACTCCGTTTCAAAGTGGTCATACTCGATCATCCTCGATCCGAGGTTATTCCCGATGAGGATGATGTGAGAACCCTTGTGGATGTTGAGTCCGGTAGACGCGGGTTTCATAAATGAAAACGCCGCGATCACTGCCGCAACAACTGCGACGCCTGCGAAGATGAATGAATGTTTGATGTTGAATGTTTTATCGACAGGGATTATAAAACCATGTCGGGGTTACCAGGGCCAAAATGTTTTAGAATAACGATAGGATCCGTGCTGGATGTATTTACGATCTTAACGCCTTCTTTCGCAGCCTTCTCGCTGATGAAGAATTCGTCGTTCGTCAATTGTCCGTAGCGGATCAGCGCGGGCGTTTCAATTTCCCAAACGCCAAAGGTTCCGCGGCCCTGCATCACGATGATGCCATAGGCTGCACTATCCTTAATGGTTACGGTCTGGCCGGGGAGTACCGTCAGTTCCTTTGCGCCGAATGCATCTGATTTATAGCAGATCCAGTTTTCGATATAACCATCGGCTTTCATTTCTTCCACGTTACGCACTGGCTTAGGTGCCATGAAACGATTGGCCATCATATTGGGGTCCACGTTCAGTTCCCAGTCCAAAACATCCATCAGGGCATCATAATCACCAATGCTTTCCTTAGGCGTACCATTCCAAAGCAATTCTTCAGGGATGATCGCCTCATTGACCAACGACTGGTACATGGCGAACACGTCGGAAGCTTTTTGGGGCTCATAGGTGCACATGCTGCCGGGCGCATGCAGCAGGCCCGGGGGAACATCCCATCCGGTACCGGGTTCCAGTTTGTAGGCTTGGGAATAATTGGTCAGTTTGTTGTCGCCTTTGGTGAAGTTCACCAGGCATTCCTTAATCACTTCTTTTGGGGTGCCGGGGGCTATGCCCATGAACGTGTAGGGAAAATCACCACCATGGTTGTTCAGTTGTGGCGGGAAATAATAGGCTTCGGGTTTTCCTTTTTGTCCGATCAGTGCAGCTTTCTCATCATTATGATGAACGTGATGGGGCAGGGGGCCCAT
>JBBAJN010000207.1:0-3652 GCA_040404045.1 Chitinophagaceae bacterium | reverse complement strand
CAACAACTGCACCACGCCAGGTTTTCATCTATCGGGACCAGGTGACCCCGATCCTGAAAGCAAAATGCTATTCCTGCCACTCGGCCGTTAAGAAGAAAGGGGGCCTGCGCCTCGACAGTGAATCCTTCATCGCTAAAGGAGGCAAGAACGGATCGATACTGACCAAGGGTGATCCAAACAACAGCGTTTTGTTCACCCACCTCGTACTACCGCTGGAAGATGAGAAACACATGCCGCCGAAAGGGAAAAAACAATTGAGCAAGCAAGAAATAGAACTGATACACCGATGGATCGCTAAGGGCGCCCCATACGGACCCGTCGAGATCCCTGCCTCAGGCCAAACGCTCGCCACAACTCCGGTTCCTGCCCTCGTGGACACTGCGCCAGATGAAGGCGACGAGGAAGGGGAAGACGCCGAAGAAGCTGTTGCCACGGAATCAAAAAAGACGGCAGCAAAACAGGCAGATATCCCTCCAGCCGATGAATCTACCATCAGCGCCCTGAGGCAACAAGGCATCATTATTGAATCTGCCTTACCCGGATCAAATGCATTGACCGTCAATTTTGTGAATGTAAAAAAACTGGACCCCGCCATGTTCTCCTCGCTCAATGCATTGAAGGACCAGGTTACGGAACTAAAATTCACCGGGCAGCCGGTTTCAGATGAGAACCTTGCTGCCCTGTCAACATTCAAGCACCTGAACAAACTGCAACTGGACAAAACAGCGATCACCGACAAAGGACTTGAATCCCTGCAAAAATTCCCAACACTTGAATCGCTCAACCTATATGGTACTGAGATAACGGATGGCGGGGTCCGGAATCTCACATCCTGCAAAAGCTTAAAACGCGTTTATCTATGGCAGACTGGCATTACAGAACAGGGCCTGAAAAATATTAAGGCCGCTCGTCCTGAATTGAAGACAGAAGCCGGATTAAGTACACTGATCAAACCAGACAGCACGAAAAAGAAATAATATGAGATGGATAGGATATTTACTGGGGCTCATTTGTTTTCTGATGGTTACTGCAGCCATTACAGACAACGACCCCAATATGCCCGCAGATGTGGCGGCAGAATACAAAAAGATCACAGGCACCCTGGATTACAACCAGCACGTTAAGCCTATACTTTCCGACAAATGTTTTGCCTGCCATGGGCCGGATAAAGCCAAGCAGAAAGCGGGGTTGAGATTGGACCAGGCAAAAGCAGCCTACGGCCAGTTGCCGGAAAGCCCGGGCCAATTTGCCATCGTTCCCGGCAACTTGAAGAAAAGCGAGGTCTTCCATCGTATCATGTCCAAAGAGCCGGATTACCAGATGCCCACACCCGAATCCCATTTGACCCTCACCGCCAAAGAAAAAGCGGTCATTGCAAAATGGATCGACCAGGGGGCCATCTACCAGCCGCACTGGGCTTTTGTGAAACCGGTAAAAAAAACGCCACCTGCCCTCGATGGCGAATATGCGTCCAACAATCCAGTGGATCAGTTTGTGAGGGCGCGGTTGAAAGAGATGAATCTTAAACCTGCAAAACAAGCATCCCGGGAACTGCTGCTTCGCCGATTGTCGCTCGATCTCACCGGCCTACCCCCTACTGTTGAAGAAATTAATGGTTTCGTTGCAGATAACAGCCCGGATGCGTACGAAAAACAGGTGAACCGGCTATTGGCCTCCCCACACTATGGAGAACGTATGGCTACCGACTGGCTGGACCTGGCAAGGTTTGCAGATTCACATGGATATACGGTTGACAGGCTGAGGGACATGTCGCCTTACCGCGACTGGGTGATCAAGGCGTTCAATAGCAACAAACCCTATGACAAATTCATTCATGAGCAGTTGGCAGGCGACATGATGCCCCAGGCAACCCGGGACATGATCATCGCTACTGCGTTCAACAGAAACCACCAACAAAACCTGGAAGGGGGTATTGTGGAAGAAGAATTCCAGACGGAATATGTGATGGACAGAACCAACACCTTCGGCGAGGCATTTATGGCCATGTCCGTGGGCTGTGCAAGATGCCACGACCATAAATATGATCCTATTTCACAAAAGAACTATTACGAACTGTACAGTTTCTTCAACAACGTGCTTGAAGCCGGTCAGATCTCCTGGAACGAGGACATGCCAACGCCTACGCTATTGCTTCCTACTGAAAAACAGGAAGAGGTGATCGCCCATATCAACAAAGGCATCTCAACCCAGGAAAGTAAAACCCGGGAAACCATTGATGCCGCTACCAAAAATGCAGACGAATGGATCAGGCAGCAAGGGTACAAAAAGCTTGGCTCCGAAAAAATCCCGCTACAGGGACTTGTTGCCCGATACCTCTTCAACGGAAACCTGGTCAATGAAACAGATACCTCAAAAAAAGGGGAGATGAAACATGATGCCGGCGCCAAAGGAGATAAACCGGTATTCACCAGTGGAAGGGGTAGCCAGGTGTTGTTGCTCAACGGTGACACCTACCTTGACCTGAATGGTGTAGGCGTATTCAGGAAATCGGAACCCTTCACCATTGGCGTATGGGTTTGGATACCCAGGAGTATGAAGGACGGCGTCATCTTCCATAAAAGCGAAGCGGAACGTTTATACAACTTCAAGGGCTTTCATGTAAACATGAAGAACAACCGGCTGGAGATCCTGATGGCACATACAGCACCTTCAAACGCCATCATCAAGCTCGCTGAAAAAGACGTGGTACGGGAGAAATGGATCCACCTTGCCCTCACCTATGATGGCTCTTCAAAAGCAAACGGATTCAACCTGCACCAGGACGGCGAAACAGTTCCTATGGAAGTGGTGAAAGACAAACTCTACAAGGACATTGTTTTCTTCCGGAAGGATGAGCCGGGTATCCAGATCGGCGGTTGGTGGCGCGGGGTTGGATTCAAAGACGGAAAGGTGTCTGACATGGTGATCTATGACCGTCACCTTACTTCGTTCGAGATCGACGTGCTTGCAAATAAAACCTCCTGGTCCTCGCTGGCCGACAAAAGCCCGAATGCGCTGAATGAAAATGACAAAAAGATCTTGTCTGCCTATTATGTCCAAGCCCTGGACAGCAGCGTACAGCTTGAAATGGCCAGGCTCAAAAAACTGAGGACCACCCTGTCAGATTCCATGAAAGACATCCGCCAATTGATGGTCATGGAAGAAATGCCCAAACCAAAGAAAACCAATCTCCTGCTCCGCGGTCAATATGATCAACCTGGGCCGGAAGTTTTTGCCAATACGCCAGCCGAGATCATGCCCTTTCCCACTTCTCTTCCTAAAAACAGACTCGGACTCGCCAAATGGCTGACGCATGAGGACCATCCGCTTACGTCAAGAGTAGCGGTTAACAGGATCTGGCAACAATTTTTTGGCATCGGCCTGGTGAAATCCAGTGAGGATTTTGGCAACCAGGGCAATCTGCCGAGCAACCCAGAATTGTTGGACTGGCTCGCCGTGGAGTTCCGCGAATCAGGATGGGACATCAAAAAAATGATCCGCCTGATCGTAACGTCGGAAACCTATAAGCAGGATTCCTATGCCTCTCCAGCAATGCGCGAAATGGACCCTGAAAACAGCTTGTTGGCAAGGGGACCATCTGCCCGTCTTTCAGCAGAAATGATGCGCGACAATGTATTGGCGGCCAGTGGCC
>JBBAJN010000206.1:0-3701 GCA_040404045.1 Chitinophagaceae bacterium | reverse complement strand
GCTTCGGGAAACGGTATCCGTACAGCCGTTGATATCGGTGAGTGCCAGCCTTGCCCTGTATACCCGCGGTGTATCATATACGTGTTTGAATACACTGTCGCCGAGTTGAAAAACCCCGTTACCATAGTCCCATTCAAACTTCAGTACGTTGGTGTCTATGGCCGTAGAGGTCAGGGTGGTGGTGGCACCACGACATAACGTCAGCGGTGTAACGTCGAAGTTTGCTTTTTCGTCAACCAGCCTTATCGTCTTGGTGAGCACATACGTGCAGGTGCCTTGGGTTGCGGTCAGTGTTACATTGTAGGTGCCCAGCGCCGGGAAGGTGTGCGTCGGGTTTGTCTGGGTAGTGGTCGGTGAGCCATCGCCAAAATCCCAGCTGATAGAGGTGGCATTCAAAGAACTATCAAGGAATGTCACCTGCCTTTTGTTCACGCATGAAACGTTGTACCCGAAACGGGCAACGGCTCCAAAAGCGCGAACATATGCTGGCTTGACCATCGAATCTGCGCATCCATTATTGAATACGAATAACTTCACCGTGAACCTTCCGGTATCCGTATATCGATAGGAAGGATTCCGGAAGGTGGAAAAGTTCCCGGTTTTGTTGGCCGTGTCGCCGAAGTCCCATCGCCATCCGGTAATTAAACCTGAGGACAGGTCAACAAAATTGACCGGATCACTGGCGCAAAGGTCGAGGGGGGCGCCCGTAAAATTGGCGGAAGCCCTAACACCGGTCTTTACACCTGCCGGTACGGAGATGGTTTGTAAACAACCGCCACGAGTGGAAATGGCCAGTGTGATATTATAGGTTCCCGTATTGCTGTATGTCTTGGAGGGATTTGCCTGGGTGCTTGTTGAGCCATCGCCAAAGGTCCAGAAATAGGAGGCCACGCCATCTACGGCAATGATGTCAGCCTGTGGCCGGATCGTAATTGGGGCGCAGCCGCTGTCCGGCAGGTTCAGGAATCTGATGGACGGGGGTACAACTTTCACAAATTCTTTCTTCAACAGGGTACTGGTGCAACCGTTTCTGCTGGTAATGGTGAGAGATACATCGAACCGTCCCAGGGTAGTATAGTCTTTGGATGGATTTCGTTGGGAAGATACGGTCCCGTCACCAAAATCCCATAACCAGCTTATGGCACCGGAGGATTGGTCTGTGAACCTTACCGTAAGAGGTGCACGGCAACTTGCTGTATCCGGAGACGTGAAGTCCACCCTTGGACCATCGAGAATAACGATCCGTTTAATGACGGAGTCAAGGCAAGAACTAAAGAGGTTGGTCAGCTTAACAGTATACACGCCGGGAGCCGTAAAGATCTTGGTTACAGATGAGCCGGTGTTTTCAGTGCCATCTCCAAACTTCCATCCGCTGCTGTCCGCCCTGGGCGTGGAAATATTGGTAAAGGTTACGCTTTGGTTAACACAGGCAGTATCGGGAGCGCCTATCGAGGAACTGATGTTGACATTTGGAATCTCCACCTGGTTCACTACGCTGTCTGTACAACCATCTGAACTGGCAGCGATCAGTGTTACGTTATACAATCCTGTGGCGTTGTAAATATGGCTTGGATTGGGTTGAGTTGACAGTGGAGAGCCATCCCCGAACCGCCAGGAATAGGACAGGCTGCCCGGGCCTGTTGAGCCGTTAAAGAAGTCGATGACCGAAGGAGGTTTGCAGGCACTCGCAAATGAGTTGAAGAACGATGCCTTAACCCCATTGGTGACCGTGATATGCCTCGTTTTAGTAAGCGAGCCGATACATCCGCTGTTGCTGGTCACTTTCAGTGTCACGTTGAATACATTCTCGATTCGGTAAATGTGAGCCGGATTCTGCTGGTTGGAGGTCACGCCGTCCCCAAAATCCCAAAGCCAGTCTGTGATCACTCCCGGGGATGCGTTGGATTGGTCAGTGAATTTCGCCGGGAGGGGAAAACAGCCGGCTGAATCATCCACGTTGAATTGCACAATGGGGGTGGGTAGAACGGTGATCGTTTTCCTGGCCGTATCGGTGCCATTTACGTTAATCGCAACCAGCGTAACGGTAAAGGTGCCTGCGCTGGCGTAGATGGAAGCGGCAGTAGGTCCGGATTGCACAGGGGAACCATTGCCGAAGTTCCAGAGCAGTTGGGAGGCGTTGGAGGATTTGTCAGTAAACTGAACGAGCAGGGGGGAGCAGCCGGAAAGAACGGTGGCATCAAAGTCAGCCACAGGTCTTTGGCTGTACAACTTCAATGTGGTCAGCAGCAAAATCAGAAAAAAATATACTCGTTTCAGCACTAAAGTCTCGATATAAGATTAAAAACGGGGTGTTTCACAGTGATAACCAAGGTTATCAGGGTTCTTCACCAAATAAAAACGCTGCAATCAGAGCTTTATTTCCTTGATAAGCAATGGAATTTGCAAAAAATCCACGCTTATTTCTTCACCAGTTTCAGGTAGGCATTCCTCCCGGTATTGGTTGGGTTTGCTTCTACCAGCGTAAAGGTGTTGTTGAAGATCTTCCAAGTGTCATTCAGTCGTTGAAGGGTGTTATTTCCGGTTGGGAAAGAGGAGGTTATGGTTCTGGCGTTGGGATCGGCCGTCCAGGTGCCTGCGACGATGGTGCTCCCGCTTTCTGCCTGAACCTGACCATTTTCATAGAATTGGAACAGATAGGGAACGAATTCCGGACTGACATCCAGCGTATTCTCCCTGAATTGTTGAACCTGCCACTTTCCGTTGGTCATGGCCTGGATGATCAGGTCTTTCTGTACTTCCTCCTTGGAGCAATGGGCAGCAGAAATGGCAATGACCATCATTATGCATATGAAACCGGGTGAAAGGATCTTTTTCATGGTACTGATGAAAGTCGATTTATGGATGGACGTCTTCAAAACGCGGATTCGGTGTTTTTATTGCAGGAATCAGGTCTGCAAATTTACGTACTTAATTCAGCTATAAGCAGTTGTGGAAAAGATTTTGAGCTATTTGACCACATAAGTTTTCCAACCCTGGTAGCGGCCATTATTCTGCTTACAGAGCTGCAACATCTGCAGCGTGATGGCATCCATTCGAACCACCTCCGGTCTGTCTTCCCTGCTCATCACCAGCCTGAAAGGAAAATCTTCGGTTTCCGTTTTTTCCACCGGCATTTCTGTCACAGAAAATCCCGGCATAGTAAAAGTTTCAAGGAATTTCTTGCGATTGCCCTGGGTTTTAAAGACCATGAGGTGCTCTATATTTCGGGATTTCCTGATATCATCGCCCTTCCCCTCCAGGTATTTGATCATCCGCCGGTTTTCGATCTTTTCGAGTTCGGTATCCGGAGGGAAAAGCACTTCAAAATAGTTTGACCAGTTTTTATCATACAAAGCTTTCGCCAGCCATGGGAAATCGCTGTATTTTTTCATCACTTCGTTACAGGGGCGGAGATAATCCAGGGTATCCAGGGCATAGAAATAGAATTCGCGGATCCCGCGCTGGGTAAACCGGCCTGCGTAAATGGCGCCGTTCGTTTTGGTCAGGGCTTCTTCCAATTCGTTCTCTATGCTTTCCAGTTCAGGCCTGGAGCCCTCGCCCGGGAAGCCGTTATCGTCGCGGTCGCTGTACTTTGTACGCAAGATCACCAGGTATGGTCTTTCCGCTATAGGGGCTTTTTCTTTCAGTCCGAGGTTGACCACAATGGAAACGGGGTGTTCCTTGATGCTCATCACATAAGT
>JBBAJN010000205.1:0-3709 GCA_040404045.1 Chitinophagaceae bacterium | reverse complement strand
GTAGGCGGTCAGTAGATCGAGATCGCCCGGCATGGCGCCTTCTATCTGCATCCAGTGGTCGCCCCAGTACCCAAGATCTGAGAGCATGTTGCTAACCCCACTCCAGTCAACACTTCCCTTACCCAGCAGGTACCCGTTCTCCTTCATATGGAGTTCACAGATCATATCCTTCCCGAGCTTCCTGAACTCGGCAATAGGATCATGCCCTGCATCTGCAGTGTTCCGGAAGTCATAGTACACCTTGACACTGGAAGAACCTACGGCATCAATGATCCGCATATGCCCCGCTGCATCAAGGTAAGATTCAATACCCAGGGTGATGCCCTTCTTCTCCGCCTTACCCGCAACTTTCTTCAGGCGGGAGATCACCTCTTTCATCCCTGCCTCATCATTCCTCAGGTCATTCTTCGAAAAAAAAGCCAGCAAAATAACGGTAACGCCCAAACGCTCCGCAACATCTATGGAATCATCTACCCATTGCTCGGTCCGGGGATCCGATTTATAGGGAACATTGTTCAGCTCGCCGATGGCGATGCTCGAAATGGCGATGCCCGATTCTTTTGAAGTTCTCAGAAAGAGATCCTGGACCTCTTTCTTGCGCAGGTGCAGGTCATTCTGAGCCGAGCCCATATTGACCATGATGCCCGAAAGCCCTATATCTTTTGCTACGCCAAAAGCTGCAGGGTCACTGCTCTTTCCCAGTGACCAATCGCAGGCGCCAATGCGGAAGCCTTTCTTCTTGAAACCGGCCAGTTCCCCGGAGATGAGTAAGGGGGCTAACGAATATTGCAGAAAATCGCGTCGGGTGATCATAATCAAGCAGAAATTAAGCAGTAATTAGCATAATATCAAAACTTCATGGACCAGTTTCTGCTACTTCTTTACAAAGCGCATCATGTCCACACCTTTGGATTTCAGCAGGAGCTTCCCATTGTCAAATCCATAGCTATCGATCATATCCAGGGTTTTCAGGAAGGTTTGCTCTCCATTCCCGGGGCAGGCCATCATGGTAGACATGCCCGGCTTGAACTGTATACCCGCGTTGCCGCTGGCCACCAGTTTACCGCCCATACCGTTGCAGCTCGTATTACCCTTATAAGAATCACCGCCATCGTAGATGAGTGTGGGTTTTTTATTGGGATAGAGGCCCTCAAACGCGATTCGCGGACCGCTGATAAACTCCAACTCCCAGGTCCCTTTGAAGGCCGCGGGCAGACTGCCGGAAATATCCGCTGCCTTGAAAGTAGCCAGCAAGGTGCTTCCGCCATAAAGACTGAGAACATTATCCTTAATGCTCCAATTGGTCACCTGCTCAAGTGCCTTTAAAAAAGGCTGCTCTGTTTCATTACCCGGACAAGCCATTCGGGTTACGGCCAAAGGCGAAAACTTCATGCCGTGGCCCTCTTTCAGTTCCATGGAGCCGTTCATCACATTGCATCCGGTATTGCCCGTCACTGTCGACTTTTCGCCCGGGGCAAAAAGAAGTTTCGCATTGTTCTGGGCCAGTTCCTTGCCAGCCAGTGTAGCCAGGTTCCATTGATACCGGTAGAGGTCCTCGCTGCCACCTGTGAATTCGGGTTGCGACAATTTCTTTTGCGAAGTACATGACAGAGCCAGACCTGCCATAGTGATCAATGCGAAGATTCTCATGGTTATTTTTTTCAAATATAAAACAGCCGGCGTGCTTTGGCTTTCCGGAAATGTGCTAAATCCTTATCCGGATCATCGACATATTGTTTGCTGTTCAAAAAAAAATCCGTCAATTCGTCCTGCTAAAACGGGCATTAATGATGGAAAAAACCCTGTACTACCACGATTACCTTGAATTGGATAAAGTGCTCAACGCCCAACATCCAAAAAGCTTTGAAGCAGGACAGGCTTATGCGCACGACGAAATGCTATTTGTGGTGATCCACCAGGCATTTGAGCTTTGGTTCAAACAGATCCTGTTTGAGCTCGACTATGTACTCCATGTGTTTTCAAAGGAAAAAATCAACGACAATTCGGAAGATATGAACCTGGTGGTCCACCGCCTGCAGCGGGTCAGGAAGATCATGGAATTGCTGAACCAGCAGGTAACCGTACTGGACACCATGACCCCGCTTGATTTCCTTGAATTCCGAAACCTGCTTACACCAGCGTCCGGTTTCCAAAGTGTACAGTTCCGCCTCATTGAGGCCACACTGGGCCTTGAGATGCAGAACCGGCACCGGCAAGAATACTATAAACGGGCGAATCAGGGCGGCTTCGGCGAAGCCGATCTGAAACTGATCAGCCAAACAGAAGGGAAACACTCCCTGGTGAAACTGATCAACCGTTGGCTGGAAAGAATGCCGTTTTTCGACATGGAATTCTGGACTTCATACGAACCGGTTCACCCGGCTGCCGACACTGTTGCCCATCCGTTCTGGGCCGATTATCGGGCCATCTACCAGTCTGGCCTGACCGAACACGAAGCTGGAAAGATCACTGACTTTGAATATGTCTTCCTGGAAAAACCATTACCGGATGACATGCCGGAACGGGCTCCTCTCCTTCGGTCCCAACTTTCTGCGGGAGCGATGCGCGCCGCATTATTCATCATGCTGTACCGCGACTTCCCGGTATTTCAGCAATCCTTCCGCGTGCTGGACATCCTCATTGAGATCGACAATGCATTAGCCGCATGGAGGCATGCGCATTTCAGGATGGTGCGCCGGATGATCGGCATGCGTGTGGGAACAGGGAACACCTCCGGTTCGGGCTACCTGGAGGGTGCCGCAAGCAGCCACTACATTTTCAGGGACCTGGCCGGTCTGTCAACATATCTGATTGAAAGAAGAAAACAACCTGCCCTTCCCGGAGAATTGATCAGGCGGCTGAGTTACACAGGGTAGTTCTATACCAGCGTCTTCAGTTTCTCAACCACGGCATCCACTTCTGCCTTCGTATTATTTTTACAAAAGGAGAACCTGACCGCAGTAACATCAGGGTCACTGTGTATGGCACGGATCACATGGGACCCCTGGTCCGCCCCACTGCTGCAGGCACTACCACCCGATGCGCAGATCTGGTTGATGTCAAGATTGAACAACAACATTTCAGAGCGCTCCGTTTTCGGGAAGCCCGCGTTCAGCACAGTATACAAACTGCGACCCTCGGGATCGCCATGAAATACAACGCCGGGTATATGATTCTTCAGCTGATCCATCATATACAATTTTAAATCCTGCAAATGGGCCCGGTCATGTTCATAATTGGACGTGGCCAGTTCCAGCGCTTTTGCAAAACCCACAATGCCATACAGGTTCTCGGTACCTGCGCGCATGTTTCTTTCCTGTCCGCCGCCATGGATGAACGGATGAATCTTGATCTCCTCATTGATGTATAACAATCCCACACCTTTGGGCCCATGGAACTTATGTCCGCCCCCGGTGACGAAGTGAACATACGTTTCACGAAGATTAAATGGGAAATGACCAACCGTCTGTACCGTGTCTGAATGGAAGATGGCGCCATATTTCTTGCAGAGTTCCCCAGTTGCCTGAAGATCGATCATGTTGCCAATTTCATTGTTGGCATGCATGAGGGACACCAGGGTTTTTTCTGACGAAGCCTGGAGCAGTTGCTCCAGATCGGCCATATCCACATGCCCGTTGGGCAGGATCTTCACGTACGACAATTCAACTTCGCCCCGGCTCTTCAAATACTCCACGGTATGCAGTACGGC
>JBBAJN010000204.1:0-3717 GCA_040404045.1 Chitinophagaceae bacterium | reverse complement strand
AAAACTCTATCGCCTCAACATTAAATGAGTCCTTAAACTCGAAGGGGATCCGGTACATGACGAAACGTTCGGCATTATCCCCAGGCAGCTTAAATGGTTGAGGCATCAGCAGGCTGGTATCTACCTTGCGGTGGTAGGCGGTTTTGCTGCGCACACTGGTCAACTGCCCAATATTCTTTACTTCTCCCGTGCCCTTGGGCGCACTGTTCTCTATCCAGTTGAGGATGGTTTGCTTTTCCTGATCAGACAACGACCTGTTGTTGGCATATTCAGCATAATGATTATCGGCCCGCCAGGGAGGCATATATCCGGAATTGATCACCTTTTTGATGAACCCGGTACGCTTGGCCACATCCTCATAACTGATCAGGGAAAATGGAGCGGATTCATTGGGCCTGTGGCAGGGGCTGCATTTGGAATGGATGATAGGCGCCACATCTTTCACAAAGGTGGGGACCTGGGCAACCTGGGCAAACAGGGCAGGACAAATAAACATAAGGATCAAAAAAATCGCGATCGGTCGTCTCATCTTAATACTCGTTTAGTGCACAACCTTGTGCTTTCACGTATGCAGTAGGGATCGGTTCTCCGTTTACCGCCTGCCTGATGGCATCAGCGAGGTAGAACCGGTCAGGCTTTTGTTTTTTCTTTCCCAGGCTCATCAACCAGTTATCTATGGCGCCGCGATATACGCAGTGGCCGGACTGGTCAAACAAATACACTTCAGGCGTAACCTCACCCTTCAATGTCAGGGCAATCTCCTTTTTCCTGTCCACCAACAGTGGATAGCTGATCTTGTATGAAGCAGCAAATTGCTTTATGGTTTCGTCGCTATATGAACTGCCCACGATCAGGCCGGTGATGCTCAGTTCCCGAGCATACTGCTCCTGCAGCTGATTCAGCGTCAATGTATAATTGATGGACATGGGGCATTCCGGGGAAATCAGCACCAGCAGATTCAACTTCCCACTCTGGCCAATGGTCGTTTCTGCCTTCTGCTGCGGCGACCATACTGGTATCTCCCTGACCTCGGCCAGGTCAAGCAGTTGCTTCACCTGTGAGTTGGCTGAAACAGCCATCAGCAAACAGATTAACAATGCGGTAAAGCGGAAAATCGAGACGCGGAACATGGATGCAAATTCGTGATTTAACGGCAAAAAAAAAGATAAACAGCCAGAAAGCTGGCTGTTTATCTTTTAACGTATCAATTAGGTCAAATCGGATTGCTTATGGCATATCCCACCAGATCCTACCAGTTGGATCGAGGTTATCTGAGCCGAAATTAGGATCAGATTTCATCGCATCCAAAGCGGCCTGCTTGTTAGTAAAGTTCAGGTCTGTAGGTGCAGGATTTCCTATCACTGCACGACGGGCGATCCGAAACACCGATCCATTGATCAGGATATCTTCATTAGCTAACGCCGTAGTCCTGTTGGGCATACCGGTCCGTTTAAAGCCAGCCCATGCTTCGTTAGGCTGCTTGAAGTAATTGATATAATTCTGAATGGCAATCTGCTCAAGTGCTCTTGCCGGAGTGTACCTCACAGTGGGATGATTCAGATATGCAGTGATCTCCGCAGGAGTTACAACGGCATAATCAACCACCGCAGCGGCCGCAGCCCTGACGTTGTAGAACTCAATAGAAGCAGTTACACCCTGGTTGTACATGGTCTCAGCATTCTCGGTAGTGATACCCCTTGCAGCCAACTCTGCGCGCATCAATTGTTGATCGGCGTAAGTGATCACAGGGAAAAATGCCTGACCGGTTCCACCACCAAATGTAGGCTGGAACATACGGTATTGAACATAAGAGAAAGTATCCAACACCAGGGTGCTGTTTGCACGACGACCGGTAAACAGAATCCTGTTTGCAGGTGTTTGAGCCAGGTCAGGACTAACCGGCGCACCAACGATACGTTGAGTGGGCTCCGTAGTTCCGGGTGCTAACACTCCGGCGGCAATTCCGGTATTGATATTTGCCTGGCTATAATTATTCCTTTGATAGAACAGCCTGAGGCGGGGATCACCCGTTGTTGCCATAAAATTCACTGTAGGAGCAGGAGCCCGGAAACCATCGGGGTTCCAGTTTCCACCTGCAGTAAATGTATTATGTGCTAACAGGACCCAGCTTTCGCTGTTGTTTGCCATAAGCAATGTAGGATCAGCCACACATTCCCTCAAAATTGCAGTAGCTCTTGTTGCGTCCCGCTTCAAAAGGCGCATAGCGATCCTCATGCGGAGCGCATTTGCAGCCTTGGCCCAAAGCGCATTATTTCCAGCATAATACTGATCAAAATTGGTTAACGAAATCTGGTTCGGCGCGCCTGCCTTTAATGTTGCAGCCAGCGCCTTCAGGCGTCCATCCCAAATGTTGAACAGTTCCTGCTGGCTTTCCCATTTTGGTGTCAATGTTCCACCATAGCGTGCGTCAAATGCTTCAGAATAAGCCAAATGACCGTTGATGTCAGAAACAAAGAAAGCATAATAGATCTTAACCACTTCGGCCATGGCTACCAGCATCTGGCGGGAAGCTCTGTCGGCATCCGACATTCCTTCGGCCAGCTTGGCCACGTCTGTGGTTGTACTGCCTATGCCAGGATAAAAAATACCCAAGCGCTGGTTCGTATTTCCAAATTCCGTGAAGGTGGGGGCATTAGCTCCAGCCTGCGGAACGGTGATCTGAACCCAATGATTGATCCTACGCAAATTATCATAAAACTGTTCAAAGTCTGAACTGTGCACAAGCCGTGCAGCAGTAAAGAACTGTTCTTCGGGCTTGATTGAATACAATACATCGGGGTTGGTATTCAGCTCTACAAAATCCTGCTTGTCGCAACCTGTAAATGCCATCGCACCAATCGCCAATGCCCATGAAAAAATCTTGGTCTTCATCTTCATCGTAATATCTTTTCGTATTAGTTTTTTAATTCGATTAGAAGCCTGCACTTAGTGAAATAGCAAACTGCCTAACCCATGGCATACCACCATACTCTGCAAATGCACCAGCCCTGCTTGAGAAAATGCTCTCAGGATTGATATCGTCAGGGGTAGTATTGTACAGGTAGAACAGGTTACGTCCGATAAAATTCAAACGCAGACGCTGCATATACACTTTATTGGCAAGTGCCTTAGGAAGTTCATACCCGACTGAAATTTCACGAACAGCTACCCATGAGTTCTCGAAAATGGAGTATTCACGGATACCAGTACCCCAGCTGGCGAGATTCTCATAATGCTGCCATGCTGGCAACGGTTGGCGCAATCCGCTTTTAACTGCATCAGCATAAGAAATACCTTCCATGTTCTGACCATTGATCACAACACCTCTGCCAAATACGCCATCAGGAATGATACCGTCTTCACGAACTACGCCGGTAGCATCTGTCCAGCTAACACCGCCAGTTGCCAGTGTACGGCCCCTCAGCGTGCTTTCCCAACTACCGAATTGTGATCCGTACTGGTGCGTGGCTGAAGCCATCATACCGCCAAATTTGCTATCCAATTGGGCAAACAGCGTGAAGTTCTTGTAGCGTACTTCGTGAATATTGCTCAGGAGGAAATTTTCCATCATGGTGCCGATCTCTTTGAAACCCTGACCATATGATCCGCTCCTGATAAACGCACCGGCGCCATTTAACACGCGCTGGCCCTTATCGTTAGTTGCATAGGCATAGTTGCTGATGATGGTTCCATAATCTTTACCGACACGGGCAACAG
>JBBAJN010000203.1:0-3722 GCA_040404045.1 Chitinophagaceae bacterium | reverse complement strand
GCTCATGATCATACGGTCTTATTACAAGTATGCGTCCCTGAGTATACAGGAAAAGCAGCAAGAGCGTTTTGTAAAGGTGATCAGCGAGGTACAGGATTTCCAGGACAGGTACCCGGAAAGTAAATTATTGAAAGAAGCGGAACGTTACTTAACTTTGTCATCCAATAATATTAAAGCATTAAATAAATGAGCAGGTTACGCAGGCAGATAGGCAATAGCATAGGTAATAACCTTGAAACAAAGGATGTGTCCAAGATCAAGGCTAAGACCGGCAATGTATACGAATCGATAGCCATTGTAGCTAAACGTGCCAACCAGATCAATATCATGCTGAAGGAAGAGCTCCACAATAAACTGGAGGAGTTCGCCAGCCATACGGATAGTCTTGAAGAGATCCATGAGAATAAGGAGCAGATCGAGATTTCCAAAGCTTATGAGAAAATGCCAAACCCCGCTTTGCTGGCAACTCAGGAGTTTATGGAGGACAAGGTCTATTTCAGGAAGAACGAGGGTGATCTTTTCAGCTGATCAGTCATCCGATCAAACTAATTTTTATATCGAAGCGGCATGTACTGTCGCTTTTTTTATGCTATCCCCATGAGTTTGAAAGGTAAGAAAATACTACTCGGTGTAACCGGCAGCATTGCCGCATATAAGGCTGCAGTACTGGTCAGGTTGTTGGTGAAAGAAGGTGCCGAAGTGAAAGTCATTATGACAAAGGCGGCCACTGATTTCATTTCGCCGCTGACCTTGTCTACACTCTCCAGGAATCCCGTGTTACAGGATCTTTTTGACGAGGGGACATGGTCCAACCATGTTATGTTAGGAAGATGGGCGGATGCCATGGTAATGGCCCCTCTAAGCTGCAACAGCCTCTCCAGGATGGCTACGGGAACCTGCGACAACTTATTGCAGGCGGTTTACCTTTCTGCGACCTGTCCTGTAATTGTGGCTCCGGCTATGGATGAGGACATGTGGAAGCATCCTTCAACGAAGTATAACCTGGATAAGATCTCCGCATATGGAAATAAGATCATTCCGGTGAACAGTGGCGAATTGGCAAGCGGACTGTACGGTGAAGGCAGAATGGCTGAGCCGGAAGAGATCGTACAGTATTTAATGGCATTTTTCGCCAGCTTCGGTGTTCTCAGGGGTAAGAAAGCGCTAGTGACGGCAGGGCCGACTTATGAACCTATCGATCCTGTTCGTTTCGTGGGTAATCATTCCTCAGGGAAGATGGGTGTTGCGCTGGCGCATGAACTGTGCAATCGGGGTGCAGAAGTGACCCTGGTCCTGGGCCCGGGCTCCAGTACGCAGGATATGAATGGCATTAAAGTGAAAAGGGTTGACACTGCCGAGCAGATGTACCATGCCTGCAAAGAGGATTTTGCGCAAATGGATATTGCCATCATGGCCGCGGCGGTAGCCGATTATACCCCAGTGCAGGTGGCAGCGGAAAAGATCAAGAAGAAAGACGAGAGCTGGAGCCTTTCATTTACTAAAACGAAGGATATACTGAAGAGCCTGGGACAGGAGAAAAAAGAAGGGCAGGTGCTGGTAGGATTTGCGCTGGAGACGGATAACGAAAAGTTAAATGCCCTGGATAAACTGAAAAGTAAGAATGCTGATTTCATTGTGCTGAATTCCTTGCGTGACCCTGGAGCGGGTTTTGGGCACAACACCAATAAGGTCACCATTTTTGATAAGGCGGGCAATGAATTCCCTTTTGAGACGAAATCAAAAGCAGAGGTTGCGAAAGATATCATCGATGTTATAATCCGTTCATGATATGAATAACCTGAAAAGAATTGTTTTTACCCTTGCATTTGTTGTTCTGGCGCTTATGTCTGAGGCGCAGGAGCTGAACGGCAGGGTGACGGTGGTCTATAACCAGATCAGTACAACGATCGACAGGAGAGTTTTTAAGACACTTCAGACTGCGCTGACTGATTTTCTGAATAAGCGTAAATGGACCAACGAGGACTATGGGCCACAGGAGAAGATCAGCTGCAACTTTTTGTTGAACCTGACATCCAGTCCTGAAACGAATGTCTACAAGGCATCGCTGACCGTTCAGGCGGCCAGGCCGGTTTATAACTCATCATACCAGGCTCCGCTGATCAACTTCATGGATAACGATGTGGTGTTCCGTTATGTGGAGTTTCAGCCCATTGAGTTCAATGAAAACAGGGTACAGGGAACGGAGCCGCTTACGGCTAATCTCACGGCTATTTTTGCGTATTATGTAAATATTATCCTCGGGCTTGACAATGATTCTTTTTCACCCCGTGGCGGTGACCTTTATTTCAAGAAGGCCAATGCCATTGTGAACAGCGCGCCGGATGGCAGGAACATTTCAGGATGGAAACCGTTCGACAGCCAGCGGAACAGGTATTGGCTTGCGGAGAACCTCGTGAACAGCAGGTACAGCCTTGTGCACGATGCCATATATACCTATTACAGGCTCGGCATGGACCAACTCTCAGAGAACGACAGTAAGGCCAGGCAGGAGGTGATCAATGCGTTGAGTACGCTCTATACGCTCCAAGAGGACAATCCCAACATCATGATCTACCAGTTCTTTTTCCAGGGGAAATCTGATGATTTGATCCAGATGTTGAAAAAGGCCAATCCGGGGGAAAGGGCCAGGGCGATTGAGATGCTGCAAAAGATAGACATTACCAATGCGGCACGATACAAACAGGAATTGAAATGAGGTCTTTGTTTATCATACTGATCATCTTACTGGTTTCGTGTGGAAACCGAGATAAGATTCCGGCTGATATCATTGGCCAGGAGAAAATGGGAAAGTTATTGACGGATGTATTGCTTGCAGAAAGCTTCACAGAGGGCTACCTCCTGATGGATACTACCCGTACCCGGGACGAGCATTTTACCGGGGAGTTGAACAAGGTATTGGCCATACAGAAGGTTTCGCTGGAAGAGTATCGTCGTAGTATGAAATTTTACAAAACGCGTCCCGACCTCTATAAGGTGGTTATCGATACAGCCTACAATCGTGCCCAGCGAAACCGAGACCACATCTTTGATGAGAGTAAGAAGCGACGGCTAATAGTTGATTAGGGTCAGGGCTTTTTATTTCCATTATTCCAGGGTTTTTGCATAATCACACCCACGGCAAAGAACAGGAACTGTATGAAGAAGATCACAACATACAGGATGGAGAATTCATTCTGGTTATGGTAATCCAGGTCGGTTGTTTTTTTTGCTGTCAGTAACAGCAGTCCCAGTAAACCGAAGTGAAAGAAAATCCCGCCGGTAAACCAGAAGTCAGGTACTTCCAGGATGTTTTGTTCCAGGTCATTCAGTTTTGACACCAGCACCAGGACGGATGCGATGAAAACCAGCAGCACGCCTGACAGCATCAGCGTGGAAGTGTTTCCTGTTGGAAGGAGGGATACATAGGTAATATACACCGATCCAAAGATGAGGATGGCGGTGAGGATGCTGTATCGGAGTATGCTATGGTCCGTACAGAATTTGAGCAGCAGGCCGGTAAAGAAGAATTCTGCGAGGAAACTGACGTGCATGAAGTTGTTTTCCAGTCCTGAGCCCGAGGCGAACATCATGAAAACGTGGGTGAGGATAGATCCTACGCAGAGCATGGACAGCGTTATGATTGTTTTCCCGTCCAGGGTTCTCCTGATCAGTAGCAGCAATAGCGGGATAGCAGGCGCGATGAGCAACCAGGGCAATAGATA
>JBBAJN010000202.1:0-4011 GCA_040404045.1 Chitinophagaceae bacterium | reverse complement strand
GGAATCATCCGCCTGGGTACATCGGAGCTGATGGAAGACATGAAATTCACGGGCGGGTTCAGGATCGCTACGAACCTGCAGGACGTGGACTACCTTGTCCAGTTCCAGAACCTTAAAAGGAGGCTTGATTGGGGCCTTACCTACTACCGCTCCACATTGAACAACTTCCCGATTTTCGACTTCAACGATGAACCCATCAAGGCATCTCTAACCAATAAACTATACTCTAATCTTTACCAGTTAAACCTGTCGTGGCCCCTTGATGAAGTCAGGAGCCTTAGGGCAACCCTTGGTTACCGGAACGACCGGGTAGTGATCAAGACGAACGCGAACTATCCCCCTGCATTGCAGATCCCCGATACGGTGCTGAACTATGCACTGGTCAGGTTTGAATGGGTGCATGATAACACACTAAATCCTGCCTTGAACATTTGGAACGGATTCCGTTACAAACTTTGGACAGATGTGAATGCCAAGATGAACAACAACAACACTGCTGGCAGGTACACATTCAACGTCGGCGGTGATGCACGTTACTATTTCCCCATTTACAGAAATCTTATCTGGGCGGGTCGTGCTGCCTTTGATGCATCATGGGGAACACAGAAGATCATTTACTACCTCGGCGGTGTGGACGGATGGATCGCCCCGAAATTCAACAACGGAAACAGGCCGGCGCCAGACCAGACCTATGCGTTCCAATCGCTCGCACTCAATATGCGCGGATTTAAACAAAACGTGGCCAATGGCAATAATGCGGTGGTGTTGAATAGTGAATTCAGGCTTCCTGTATTCACCACATTCTTCAACAGGCCCGTCAACAATGCGTTCCTCCGCAACTTCCAGTTGGTCCAGTTCACGGACCTTGGGACTGCATGGAACGGCCAGTTCAACGGAATTCAACGTCCTAATGTAGTTTACGGCCAGCCTCCCGTGCAGGTCAATATTGAAACAGGTGGCATTGGTCCTTTTGTGGGTGGCTATGGTTTCGGTGCACGCAGCACACTGCTGGGTTATTTCCTGAGGGTAGATGCAGCCTGGACCATGGACGGCATCTTCAGGGGCAAGCCGGTTTGGTATTTTGCGATGGGGTTAGACTTTTAGACATTGGCTAATTAGCTAATTGGCTAATTAACTGATTCTTAGATGTAAGATTGCCTAATACGTTCAACTGGTTTGAATCAGCTAATGAGCTAATTGGCTAATCTCTTTGTATTTTCGCACCCATGAAAAAGATGGGAATACGAGTATGTGTAGCCATCCTGATAACCCTTATCACCATATTCCGTGCGGAGGCCCAGGTCAGAACATTGAAGGGCGTTGTAAAAGATACGCATAGCGATGAACTGATCCCTTTTGCCACTGTTCAATTTTCGAAGTCCACTTTCGGCAAACTCACTGACTCGGTAGGCCGTTTCACCATCACGCTCAACAAATGGCCTTCAGATACTTTGATCGTATCCTATGCAGGATTCGAAGACAAGAAGATCGGTATTGACACTTCCCTGTTTAACATAGATCTGACCATAGCAATGGAAAGAGGAAGACCCGTTGGGGAAGTTGTGATCAAAGGGAAGATAAACAGGGGCCTGATGTTATGGCGCAAGATCGTCAGAAATAAGCCCGTCAACAACAGGTCCAGATTTGATAACTTCTCTTATGAATTGTACAATAAACTGGAGATCGACATCAACAAGGTGAACAAGGAGCAGTTGCAAAAGGGTTTCCTTCCACCCAAGCCGTTCAAGTTCATCCTTAACAACATCGATACCGTATCTGAAGAAAACCCCATACTCCCGGTATACCTGACAGAGACCATTTCAGACTATTACTTCCAGAGCGATCCCAAAAAAACAAAGGAAGTCATTAAGGGAAACAAAACGATCGGCATCAAAAATGAAAGCTTCTCCCGACTCCTTGGGGGAATGTACCAGAACATCAATATTTATAACAACTTCATTCCTGTATTTGACCTCGAGTTCATCAGTCCCATCAGCGACAACGGCGACAATTATTACAATTACAAAGTGCCCGACACCCAGTTCGTAGCAGGTAAACGATATTTCCATTTTGTTTTCTACCCGAAAAGAAAAGGCGAAAACACCTTTCAGGGCGATGCATGGATTGAAGACACCAGTTTTGCCGTCCAGAAAATGAACCTCAGGCTTTCGCCAACCGCTAATGTGAACTTCGTAGAGAAGTTGTCCATGGTCCAGGAATATCAGCTGGTCAATGATTCAATCTGGTTCCTGTCGAAAGACAAATTCATTGTCGATTTCTCGCTGATCGGAAAAAAGAGCATCAATTTCATTGGCAGGAAAACGACCACCTATAAAAATGTTTCCGTCAACAACCCGGGGGTTGAGAAAGCGCTTGAAGGCGAACAGTTAAAGGAATCCATTGTGATGTCTAAAGGCGCTACTCTTAAACCGGATGACTACTGGAAGGAAAACAGGCATGAAGAACTGAATACCAATGAGCAAAAGATTTACGCCACAGTTGACACCCTGCTGAAAATGCCCGAGTTCCACAGGCTGAAAGAACGAATGTATTTTCTCGGAACAGGCTATAAGAACATCGGCAACCTGGAGATCGGTCCCTGGTTCAACTGGATCAGCGGCAACATCTACGAAGGGTTCAGAACCAGGTTCGATCTGGGAACGAATACCAAATTCAGCAAGAAGCTTTATCTACACGGCTACCTGGCCTATGGCTTCAAGGACAAAGGCATCAAGGGAATGGCTGAGGCCAAATATATGTTTTCGCGGAACCCCAGAAGCTTCATACACGTCATCTATAAAGACGACATTGATTACGGGCAATCCTACTACGATGAAGTTGCGTACGACAACATATTTGCCTTAGCGGTCAGGAAGTCGCAGGTCCCCATTAAGCTCATCCGCATCAAGGAACAGGAGATCAATTACCTGAAAGAATGGAAGAGTGGCTTCTCCATCAGATCCACCTTGCATCGCCAGATCTATAACCCGCTGATCAATCTTCCCACTAAGGATAACTTCACCAGCGAAACAGGAGAAGTATTCAACACCTTTGAAGCCTCCGTCAGATTCCGGTTCGCGTATCTGGAGAGATACCTGGAGACAAGCTTCAACCGTGTTACTATGGGCTCGGATCTCCCCATCATCGAAGCACGTATTACGCAAGCCTTTGCAGGCGTACTGAATAGCAGCTACGACTATACCAAAGTAGGCTTCAGCATATCAGACTGGACCAGTATTCCTCCATTTGGAAACATATACTGGAGTCTTTTTGCCGGTAAGACTTTTGGCACTGCGCCTTACATGTTCCTGAACATCGCTCCGGGGAACGAGATCTATTACTACAACAAATATGCATTCAACCTGATGAACAGGTATGAATATATCAATGACCGCTATGCAGGGCTGATCTTTGAACATAATATCGGTAGTGGAATATTTAAACTTCTCCAGCCCCTGCGCTTCCTCAAATTCAGGCAATTCTGGAATGTCAAGATGCTGACTGGCGGGCTGACAGAAGAAAACAGGGCACTCAACTTTATAAATGGTCATCCGTTTGCAACACTTGACGGAAAACCTTACATGGAGGTGGGGACAGGCATTGATAACATCCTCAAATTCTTCCGCCTCGACCTGGTCTGGCGCCTCATGCCCACCCCGCTTCCCGAGGAGCGCTATAGGAAATTCGGCGTATTCGGCAGCTTTAGGGTTGGTTTTTAGCCATTAACTAATTGGCTGATTGACTGATTAGCTAATTCTGCAGTTCCTACAGTTAAAAGTTAGCCAATGAGCCAATTGTTCTGGTATCGAGTTTGCATATACCATTGGTATGAAACAGGTAATACTGATTTGCAGTTTGGCTGCCGCCATGTTAATGAACGGATGCGCAAGAAATCCGGTTACAGGAAAGAAGGAAGTGGTGCTCATGTCGGAAGAGCAGGAAATACAGATGGGCAAGGATGCCGACCCCCAGGTGATTGCACAGTTCGGGCTGTATAACGATAACGACCTG
>JBBAJN010000201.1:0-4018 GCA_040404045.1 Chitinophagaceae bacterium | reverse complement strand
CTTAAGCGCCTTAAAAACCTTTACAACAGTATCAATAGTCGCACTATTCGTACTGCTTTCCAGTTTTGAAATCTGGGCTCTCTGAACCCCTACAAGTTTGCCCAATTGCTCCTGTGTTAAATTCCTTTCCACTCTGGCTTTCTTGATCATGTGACCCAAAACGTCCATGTTAAGTTCATACTCATACTCCTCCCGCGCAGCGGTACCCTTTTTACCGATGTACTTGTCTTTCATCTCATCCAGAGAGTATGTCTTTATTGAAGTCTTTGCCATGGTTCTACTTTTTAGATTCAAAGTATTTGTTTCGAAGGTTTTTTGCACGTTCGATTTCATTCTCAGGCACCTTATCCACCTTTTTAATAAAACCGTGAGTCGCTATTACTAATGTGCTTTTACTGTCAGATTTGTCCCAAAATGCTAATAACCGGATCTGGGTTGTCCCATACCTTACTCTCAATTCCCAAATGTCACTTTTCAACTTCTTAAAAAGCCGCGGATCATTCGTCTGTTCCGCCAGATCAATATTGTAAAACAATTTCCTGGCGGCTTTAGGATCAAGTCCGGCTATAAACTCATTTGCCTGCTCTAAGAATCTTGTCTGGAAATACTGCACTTAGCAATTTACGCAAATGTAAGGAAATGTTTCTATTTTTGGAAACATCAATTTTTGTTTAAATGCAAGAGGAATAGTCGCTTGTTTCGCTCTTCATTGCTATCAGCGGACCGCACGATTAAAAAAAGCAGGCTGGCCTAAGAAGTAAATGAACCCGTGAAGAATTGTCACGGGTTGACACAAAAAATAAAAAACTGCCCTCTATAAAAGTTACCATAGTGGATAAAATGCCAGACTACAGTAACGACCCGGCAGTACTAAGAAAAGAAAAAATTGTAAGGGCCTTCATTGAGAAAAACGGTTTGCCGCACGGCGCGCGAAAAAACAAAGGGAAGTAAATATCCCTTAGCCTCTTGATTACCTGTACCTATCCCTGGCTAATAATGCAGTTTTAGTTATCCTATTCCCTAAAAGTTATACTTTTTATGGAATGTAGTCCATATTTAGCCTGGAAAACCGCGGGCTGAATGAGTATCCGTATTAATGCAGAAAACACTTTTCGGCCAATTGATTGATCTTTTGTCATAACAGCAGATCTTTCTACCTTAAGGCAATGAAGCTGGCTATCCTCAGGCACCTTTTCATCCTGATCCTTTCGTTGTACGCTTGCCCCGGTTTACACGCCCAGGACCCCTTCCGTGAGTTTAAAATGACCCACTGGGATTCCAAAAAAGGAATGCCGAATGACCTGGTGCTGAGCATCTTTCAAACCAGCGATGGTTTTATATGGCTCTCCGGGTATTTCGGCCTGGCCCGCTTCGATGGCTCGGAATTCGCGCATTTCAGCTCAAAGAACGAGCCCCTGTTTACCTCCGACGGGTTTGTCAGCGTACTGGCAGAGTCATCTGACACCGCACTCTGGATCGCCACGCCCGGTAGCGGTTTATTGCGCTACAAACAGGGTAAGTTCGAGGTCTACCTTAAGGATAAGGCCAACCTGTTTGTGCTGGGTGTTATCAATGGAGACGACTTGCTCATAACTGTTGGAAACAGCAGCCAGGAGTTCATTGTATTCAATGCACGCACAAAGAAATCGTCGATCATCCCGCCTGAAGAGCGGGGTACATGGTTTGCTAAAAGACTGCTCACGAACACCCGGCCTTCTGCATCTAATAATATCGCTTCCGGCCGCCTCGGTTTGCCAAAAGTACTCAACCGCAATGGCGTGCTGGATACCTTGAATGCAGATAATGGGACCCTGGACGGCCTGGCATACAGCTCTATTTTCACGGACTCAAAAGGCCGCATCTGGATGGGATCAGATCAGGGACTGTTCACCCTTGAAGAGGATAAGTTGAAGCCCTATCCCGGCATGGATGGTCAGTCACTGGCGCCTATCAGCCCTACCAGGGGCCTCATTGCAGAGGATGACCAAAAAGGCATATGGGTAGGTACAAAAGAAGGATTGGCCTATCTCCCTGATGGCGCTAAGGCCTTCTCTTTCTACCCCAACCAGGGCCTGGGAGGCATCAGGAATGTGAACTGCCTGATGACGGACCAGGAAGGGAATATATGGGCCGGAACAGATAAGGGGCTCTTTAAATTTTCCAGGTCAAAAGTGATCAACTTTTCCGAAAAAGATGGTATCGCCAACAGCCGGATGGCGGGGGTTCTGGAACTGGGCCCTGACGATTACATGATCGCCACCAGGGAAAACAAAGTATACACCATCCGCAACAATAAAGTGCTGCCCTATCAATTCATGAATCCCAACTTGCTTGCAGATAATTTTGAGATCCTTCATCTTTATAAGGACGCGCAGCAGAATATCTGGATCGGCGGTAATAGAGTTATTGTGAGAATTAATTCAAGGGAAGAAAAAAGGTATAACGTAGCCACCCAGGCCCGCATGGTGACTACAGGAATAGATGGCCGCATCTATTTTGCCGTGATCAATCGTGGCATCGCGTATATCAATGAACACGATTCCCTCAGCTACCTCAACGTAGGAGTAGACCTGAGTTCGTACTTTCTCAGCAGCCTGCGGCAACGTGCGGACGGCAGCTGGATCCTGACCAGTTATAACGAAGGCATCGTCATCGCAACGCCCGGCAAAAAGCCGATATTTTATAAGCAGGTGGACTCCGTTAGTGGCGTTCCCGTTTTTGATTCCAATGAAGACAAAGACGGCACCCTCTGGTTCCCCACTGCCAATGGAATAGCCAGGCTGCATGATGGGAAACTGGAACTCATCGGCACCAAAGCAGGAATGCCCGATGCCTCCGCTTTTGAGATCCTGGAAGATGCTTCAGGCAATTTCTGGATCCCCGGAAACTATGGGGTGCTCAAGGTGAAGAAATCCGATCTGATCAAAAGATTGGCAGACAGTAGCTATTCCATTCCCTGGACCATGCTGGATGAGGCCGATGGCCTGAACAATCGCCAGACCGTAGGCGCCAGGCATTCAATTCTTAGCTCAGATGGCAAGGTCCTTGTGGTTGGCGTTGGCGGCCTGATCATGATCGATCCGTCAAAGATCCAGAGCGACAAAAAACAGCCCCTGCTGGCCATCAACGGCCTGGCCGTGGATGATCAGCCGGTAGATATGACTGGGCCCGTGGTGGTCAGCCCCGGCGATCACCGATACGTATTCAGCTATAGCGCACTGAGTTTTATCGCCCCGGAAAAAGTCATGATCAAATTCAGGATGAAGGGGTACGATCGCGACTGGATCGTTTCAAAAGGGGAACGAAGGGCTATCTATACCAACCTTCCCCCCGGAGATCATGTTTTTGAAATCATGGCCGCCAACAGCGATGGCGTATGGACCGATGTGCCCAAGCAATTCTTCTTCACGGTAAAACCACTCATCTATCAAACGACCTGGTTCAGGATCCTGTCACTGTTGGCCCTGATCGGGCTGATCTGGCTCATCGTTCGCTGGCGCACAGCCTCTGCGCGCGAGCGGAACATCCAACTGGAGAAAGAAGTTGGCAAACGCACGGAAGAACTCAGCAAGCAGAAAAAAGAACTGGAGCAAACCCTGGGTTCCCTGAAATCGACCCAGAACCAACTGATCCAGGCCGAAAAAATGGCCTCTCTTGGTGAACTTACCGCCGGCATCGCCCACGAGATCCAGAATCCCCTGAACTTCGTGAACAATTTCTCAGAAGTCAGCGCTGATCTGATCGGCGAAATGAAAGACGAGTTTACAAAAGGCGATACGAAAGAAGGCTTCGCGATCGCGGATGACATCAAGCAGAACCTCGACAAGATCCTCCACCACGGTAAGCGCGCTGATGCCATCGTGAAAGGGATGCTGCAACATAGCCGAACTGGTACGGGCGTAAAAGAATCCACCGACATCAACGCACTCGCTGATGAATACCTGCGCCTGGCCTATCATGGGCTGAAAGCAAAAGACAAATCCTTCAACGCCCAGTTCAAAACTGAATTTGATCCCAA
>JBBAJN010000200.1:0-4086 GCA_040404045.1 Chitinophagaceae bacterium | reverse complement strand
GGCCAGATCTACAACAAGAAATACTGGAAACTCCCCATCGTCTATGGTGCACTCGCCATTCCGGTTGTCACCTTCACCTACAATAAGACCTGGTACGATAAAACCCGCGAAGCCTATAACATCCGATACTATAATGACACCTCTCAGGTTTCTGACCTGCCAACGGACGGCATAGACCCTACACTAAAGCCGCTCTCAACAGAATCGTTAAGGCTATATCGCAATGAATTCCGGCAAAACGTAGACTTTTCGGTACTGGCCTTCCTGATCATTTGGGGCCTGCAGGTTGCGGATGCGGCCGTGGACGCCCATCTGAAAAGCTTCAATATCAGTGATGACCTGAGCCTGAAGATAAAGCCAGTACTTTCGCCCGGAAGGTCTGCCGGAATTGGCCTGGTTGTTTCATTTCGGGACGACAAACCAAGGCCTAACGTTGTAAGATTATAGAACCCTTTAAAAGTTCATGTATGAATATCGCCCTGATCGGTTATGGTAAAATGGGTAAGATCATTGAAGAAATCGCATTAACCCGAGGCCATTCAGTAGGACTGAAAATAGACTTGTACAACATCAACGATTTTACGTTGGATAACCTGAAAAAAGCAGACGTTGCCATTGAGTTCACCGGTCCTCACAGCGCTTATGAAAACGTAATGAAATGCCTTGAAGCCGGCATTCCAGTGGTTTGCGGGTCTACCGGCTGGCTGGACCAGTATGAGAAAGTGACGGATTATTGCCATAAAAAAGAGGGCACCCTGCTCTACGCCAGCAATTTCAGCGTGGGCGTGAACCTGTTTTTTGAACTCAACAGACTTCTGGCCAGGATGATGGAAAATCAGAAGGATTATGAAGTGAAGATGACTGAAATTCACCATACGCAGAAGAAAGACGCACCGAGCGGCACAGCCATCACCCTGGCGGAACAGATCATCGCTGAACTGGGGAGAAAGCAATCATGGGTCAATCATACAACAACTGCAGCAGGTGAACTGTCTATCGAGAGTATCCGGGAAGATCCCGCCCCCGGCACCCATAAGATCGCCTATACCTCTGCCATAGACGACATTGAGATCATTCATACTGCCCATAACAGAAATGGTTTTGCCACGGGTGCCGTGATGGCGGCAGAATTCGTAAAAGGTAAGAAAGGCATCTTCTCTATGAAAGATGTGCTCAATATCGGTTGAGAGGATCCGGATCAAATTGAAAATCTGAATTCGATTTTTTTTATTAGTTTGTACCGTGCTCAACAAAAAAACCCAATATGCCCTTCAGGCGCTGATGTACCTTGCCGAACACAAGGATAGCGGCCCTATACTCATTTCTGAAATCGCAGAAAAGAAAAAAATCCCGTTAAAATTCCTGGAAAGCATTCTGCTGCAATTAAAGAAAGAGGGTATACTGGACAGTAAGAAAGGAAAAGGCGGAGGCTACAACCTCAGCCTTCCCGCAAAGGACATCCCCCTGGCCAGGGTGATCCGCCTGATTCACGGTCCGATCGCCATGTTACCCTGCGTTAGTCTCTACTTCTATCAACGCTGCAAAAACTGCGATGAAAAAAATTGTGGTTTACACGACACCATGATCCTGGTGCGAGACGCTACGTTAAAGATCCTTGAAAAGAAAACGGTGGCAGACATTGCCCATATTGAAGGCCTTCTCGCAGACTGATTTCCGCAAAAGCCGGCTCCCTCCTATCTGGTAAAACCATCAAAAATTACCCTAATTTCGCGTCCATCATTATGGCTGAAGACCTGCAAATAACTAAGGGTACAAAAGAAGAAAAATACATGGCCATCATACCCCAAATCCGGGCATTGCTGGAGGGAGAAGATGACCTGATCGCCAACCTGGCCAATGTGGCCGGTGCCCTGCGCGAACAATTTTCCTGGTGGTGGATCGGATTTTATTTAGTGAAGCATGAAGAACTTGTCCTGGGTCCATTCCAGGGACCAGTGGCGTGCACAAGGATAAGAAAAGGGCGCGGTGTCTGCGGTACTGCCTGGGCAGAAGCCAGGACCATCATTGTCCCGGATGTAGAGGCATTCCCAGGACATATCGCATGCAGCAGTTTATCCAGATCAGAGATCGTTGTGCCATTGGTCGCTGAAGGTAAAGTCTGGGCAGTACTGGATGCCGACTCGGAGCATCTGGACCATTACGACGAAACAGACCGGCATTACCTGGAAGAAATTGTGGCTCTCATCAAGGCCTAATCTTGTTTTTCCCCCAGCAGTTCGACAATGGTGGCATCGAACTCCCGCTTGAACATTTCATGATAACTTCCTGCGCCGGGCCCTGCAAAACCAGGATGGATCTTCTTGACTTTACCATCCTTGCCAATAAAAATGGTTGTTGGAAAGGCCCTGATGGCTGTAAGTTGAGGCAGGGTTTTTTCCGTACGCAATGAATCGGTTGTGATCACCCCTGTATTCAGCATGGGATACTCCACGTTATGACGTTGCTGAAACTTCCGCAATGTTTTTTCGGCCTTTCGGAAATCGCGCGTATACTCATAGGCAAGCCCGATCACCTCAACGCCCCTTTGCCTGTTCTTGCGGTACCACTCGCTGAGAAATGCCGTTTCATCCATACAGTTCGGGCACCATGAACCCATGAGCTGTATGACCACCACTTTGTTCCGGAAACGCGCATCATCGATGGATACCATATTTGAATCCAGATCGGGGAAGCTGAAATGCAGGCGCTCCTCCCCTTCTTTCAAATACATCATTGCCCCCGCAGGCTCCAGTTTTGCCTTAGGGTCCTTCACGGCTGTCCACGGTTCCATGTACCGGATGCCGGCGCAGAACAAACCCTGCTCGATCCGATCAGGCCCGGCGATCTTTGCACCGAAATAGTAAGCATGGCTGCCGTCGAAGCACGATAACATCAGTGAATCTCCGGTAACAATGCCTTCCAGGAAGCGGTAGTCGCCTGATGGATTCAGAAAAGTACCTGTCAGTCTGTTCTTCTGCTGCCGGAATTCAGCCACGGATCTTCGTTTCGTACCATCGGGCCGGGTAAACTCCACCGCAAACCTGCCGCTGATATCATAGGCTGCATCACCTTTTACAGGCTGGAATCTCCAGGTAATGCCCGGTGTTGCCTCAACGGACATCACCTGATCGGCACCCGTGGTCCCCTTATACCAATATCCCTTCATGGAACGGTCATCACTAACGTTCATGGTCAGGCGAGAGTCGAAAAAAGGCATATCTATATAGAGGGAATCATTCTTCCTGCTGATGCTGTCCACCCGAAGTTTCTCCGATGCATTGGCGATCACCCACACCGGTTTGTTCTTTTCGGTTTTCACCACCATATTGAACACGATGGGAATGCCGTCTTCCCGTGGCATTACAACACGGTACTGGGTCTGGCTAAATGCAATGGATGATATGGACAGCAGAATCAGTGTGAACCTCAGCATAGACAAATCTACTACTAAAGGTTATCAAACATATCCGCCGTCATTTTTTCGAGGTCGAACTCCGGCTTCCAGCCCCAGTCTCGCCCGGCCACACTGGCGTCGATACTTTGCGGCCAACTGTCAGCAATGGCCTGGCGGTAATCGGGTTTATATTCGATCTCAAATTCCGGTATGTGTTTTTTAATGCAGGCCGCGATCTCCCGGGGCGAAAAACTCATTCCGCTGATATTGTAAGAGGTACGGACTGTGATCCGGTCGGCAGGAGCCTCCATCAGTTCGGTGGTTGCCCTGATCGCGTCTGGCATGTACATCATGGGCAGGTAGGTATCTTCCTTCAGGAAACAGGTGTATTTTTTTTCTTCCAGAGCTTCATGAAAGATCTCCACGGCATAGTCCGTGGTACCCCCGCCGGGCGCTGATTTGTAACTAATGAGCCCCGGATACCGGAGGCTGCGGACGTCCACGCCATAACGCTGGTGGAAATAATTACACCAGAATTCCCCGGCAAATTTGCTGATCCCGTAGACGGTGGTAGGCTCAATCACGGTTTGCTGGGGGCAATGCTGCTTGGGGCTGGTTGGCCCAAATACCGCAATACTACTGGGCCAGTATACCTTCCTGATCTTTTCCTCGCGGGCAATGTCCAGCACATT
>JBBAJN010000199.1:0-4144 GCA_040404045.1 Chitinophagaceae bacterium | reverse complement strand
CTTTCAGGGATCCGGAAGAAGAATTTGTTTTTGGCAATGGCTGGAGCTACGGTTCGGAATTCTACATCAATAAGTCCAGGGGGAAACTAACCGGATGGATCGGGTATACATTGTCCTGGACCTGGAGGAAATTCCCACAGTTGAATGCGGGCGAGAAGTTTCCGGCCAAATACGATCGGCGCCACGACCTTTCCGTTGTGGGTATTTATGAGTTATCGAAGAAATGGAAGTTGTCCAGCGTGTTTGTCTATGCCACCGGCAATACAATTACCCTGCCCGAACGGTTTTACCTGATCGAAGGGGTGCTGGCGCAGCAGTTCAGTGCCATTAACCAATATCGCCTCAACTCATACCACCGGCTGGATTTCTCGGCGACATATGTACCTAAGCCCAATAGCACAAAAAAGTTCAGGAGCAGCTGGGTATTCAGCGTATACAATATTTACAGTCGGATGAACCCTTACTTCATTTACATTGACCAGGAAGGCAGTGTGGCGGACAATACATTGCAGGTTCAAGCGAAGCAGGTGTCCCTTTTTCCGATAATTCCTTCCGTGACCTGGAATTTCAAGTTCTAGTGTGCCGCAAGCTTGCTATTTTCGCTTAAACAACCGGCTATGAAATGTGTTAGCTCCATCTTCTTTCTGCTCTTATCCCTCGCCAGTTTTGGTCAGTCCAGTGTAAGGCTTGAAAAGCCCGATATGGTGGCCGTGAATCAGATCATCGCAGAAGGCATGTCTAATTCGAAAGTGATGCAGCATGCGTTTTACCTGACCGATGTTTCGGGACCAAGGCTGACCAATTCACCGGGTTACCAGCGCGCTGCCGAGTGGGCGGTGAAAGAACTGAAAAAATGGGGCATCGCCAACGCCCGCCTGGAATCGTGGGGAGAGTTTGGTAAAAGCTGGCAGCTCGACAGGTCCTATATTGCTATGACAGCTCCTTATTACCGGCCACTCATTGCATTCCCCAAAACCTGGACAAAAGGGACGAATGGCCTTCAGTCTGCCGAATTGATGGTGGTTAGTATGGCTGATTCTGCCAGGCTTGACGACCTAAGGCCCAAAATGAAAGGGAAGATCGTCATTCTCGGCAGGGATGATGTGTACAAACACAGCTTCACTGCCGATGCCCGCCGGTATACGGATGATGAGCTGAATAAGATGGCCGCATATGAAATGCCAATTGCTTCGCAAAGAACCGTGGATACGGCTGCAGAAAGAAGGCAGCGCGAGAACTTTTCCAGGAGAATGTCAGCCTTCAACATGGCCGCAAAATTGAAAGCTGCTGCTGAACAGGCTGGTGCCGTGGCCCTGTTAACGATGAGCATGGGACACGATGGAACCATTTTCGCACAGGGACCTTCAAGCCGGGGGGCGCAACACAAAGACTCGGCGGACGCATTCACCGAACTGGTGGTGAGCATGGAGGATTACCTGAGCTTCTGCCGCCTCGCGAAGGCCGGTGTTCCGGTGAACCTGGAGATCGATGTGAGAACCACCATCAGCAGGCAATCATTGGATGGATATAATGTCATCGCAGAGATCCCTGGTACAGACCCTAAACTGAAAGATGAAGTGGTGATGCTTGGCGCACACCTGGATAGCTGGCAAAGCTCTACCGGCGCAACAGACAATGCGGCAGGTTCTGCAGCTATGATGGAAGTGATGCGCATCATCAAGCAACTTGGACTCAAGCCGAAAAGAACGATCAGGCTTGCACTGTGGAGCGGGGAAGAACAGGGGCTCTTTGGATCGAATGGTTATGTGAAGAAAACGTTTGGCCAAACGGGTGCGCCCACTGCAGCCCACGAAAAATTCCAGTGTTATTTCAATATCGATAATGGTACCGGGAAGATCAGGGGTATCTATGCGCAGGGAAATAATGCTGCTGCGCCCGTCTTCCGTGAATGGCTCGCTCCATTTAAGGACATGGGGGCGTCAACCGTTACCCTTGAGAATACCGGCGGAACTGACCACCTGGCGTTCGACAGGGTAGGGCTGCCCGGCTTCCAGTTTATCCAGGATCCGATCGAGTACGATACCCGCACACACCATACCAACATGGACAGCTATGATCACCTGATCGGCGACGACCTGAAGCAGATCTCTACGATCGTAGCGAGCTTCGTGTACAATGCGGCAATGATGGAGGGGAAATTCCCCAGGAAAATGACGATACTTAAACAATGATAGCCAGCGTACTTCTAGGGATCGGCCTAAGTGCCAGCGCAGGATTCAGGGTATTCATCCCCCTGTTGGTCGCTGCATTGGCTGGCAAGTTTGGCATGCTGCCGCTGACCGAAAGCTTCGAGTGGATGGCTACCTGGCCCGCCATTATCTGTTTTGGTACGGCCACCCTGGTTGAGCTTATTGCATATTACCTCCCTGTTGTAGATAATTTCCTTGATCTGATCACAACGCCCATGGCGATCCTTGCCGGCACCTTGCTGGCCACGTCCGTGTTGCCGGTTGATAATGAACTGCTGAAGTGGGCGTCTGGAATTTTACTCGGCGGCGGTGCGGCAGGGGTGATGCAGACCGGGACTTCCCTGCTTCGGCTGTTTTCCACTAAATCCACGGCAGGAATTGCCAATCCCGTGGTGTCAACTGCAGAACATATGGCTGCGCTGGGCACTTCCGTATTTTCTGTTTTAATGCCGGTGATCGCAGGATCATTGATCCTGTTATTGATCGTTTATATCCTTTTTCGGGGCGGTAAAAAGCTATTTTCGAAGTAGGAACCTGACGGCGCCATTGGTCTGTTCCGAAGAGGTGATATTCACTTCAAATCGTTTATCCCCAACCGTTACCACCATCAGGGCCGTGTTGGGTGGAATGGTTCCCAGGTTCTCCGCGTACATGATCAACTCGTTTTCCTTGGAATCATCCAGGTTGATGTTCAGTGAAATGGGGGTGGTACTCAGGCGCTGCCTGGATACCAACAGCTTTCCATTCATATAAAGACTGATGGTATCCCCGTCTATCTGCCCGTTATCATACATATCCACACGGAAGGCTTTGGAGTCAACCTCAATGGTCTTAATGATCTGCTTGCTCCTTCTGTCGATCTTGCTGATATCGGGCCCGGAGATGGTAGACGGCGCCGTTGGTTTTTCAATACTGGGTACAGTTTTGTCTATAGTCTGGGGTTTATTTGGTGTGGTGGCCACCGGTGGCGCTGCTTTCGGGGTCGCCGGTGTTGTTTTAGGCGGGACCGATTTCGGTGGGTTTGTTTTGGCTGCTGGTGCCGGGGTAGTATTGGGCACAGGCTTGGCTGCCGTTGGCGGTTTAGTGGTTTTTGCAGGTGGATTATTCTTCGAGGCTACTGGCGGCGTGGTTGACTGGGGTACCACTTTTACTAATTGTTTTCTTTCCAGCTCCGTTTGACCTGCACCGCAGTTGTCTTTATCATAAGTGGGTTTCCACTTACCCACGAGCACTTCCTTGCCTTCTGATTTCAAATAGGTTAGCAAATGCGTTTGCAAACAGTCCTTGAAGTCAGGCGGTGTATTGGATTTAACTTTTTCCACTTCCTTGACCACCATGGACTTGCTTTGTTTTTTGTATTCCCCCTGCAGCCTGCAGATCACGTAACACCTCTTGCCAACTATGTTGAAATAGGTATAGGAATAACCGGTGATTTCGGAGCCCTTGATTTCCAGTTCCAGGACGTACTCGGTCTTTCCACCCAACATGTCGGTACCACTGTTGAAAACACCGGTCCACTGGCCGGTCAGTTTCTGGCCAAAGCCCGGTATTACAAACAACAGCACGAATACAGTCAGAACAAATCTCATCATCTTGTTTAGCTTAATAAATCCTTCCAGGGGCAAATTATCATCAATTACCGTTTAGGGAGTGAAATAGTTCGTTAAATTTGCCATCCTTTACATTATCGGTGGCAGAACCGGTGAAAAAGGTAAAGTAAACGAATAAAATGATCAGGATAAGTTTTCCGGACGGTGCGATACGTGAATTTGAACCAGGCATTTCCGCTTTGGATATCGCAAAATCCATTTCAGAGGGTCTGGCCAGGAAAGTATTGGCAGCCCGGGTGAATGGCGAAGTATGGGATGCTACCCGCCCCATCGAAGCGGATGCCAGCCTGAATCTGCTCACCTGGGATGATACGGACGCAAAGT
>JBBAJN010000198.1:0-4315 GCA_040404045.1 Chitinophagaceae bacterium | reverse complement strand
CCGAATTCACCGGCAAAAATATCAGTGGCCAGGTACTGGTTTACTGCGCGGCCGACAAACGGAACGACATCAACAGTAGCCTTTCTGTCAGCAACGGCCAGGCAAAGATCTCAGTACCCGAAAAGAACAGTGGCATGCACGAAGTACAGGTGTCGTGGGAAGCTGAGGGAGTAAAGTATTATTCCGCCAAAAGCATATTCATACCATGATCGTAGCCCTCATACTGGGCCTGGTGAGTTCGCTGCACTGCGTGGGCATGTGCGGACCCATCGCCATGTCCGTCCCCCATTCGAGGTTCAACTTTCAACCCGCCATCGGGGGTAACGCACAGAAATGGGCCCAATTGAAGAACATCCTGTTATATAATGCCGGCCGCATAACTACCTATGCCATATTTGGATTGGTGTTCGGGCTGATCGGCAGAAGTTTTGCCTGGTTCGGCTGGCAACAGAAAATATCCATTACGCTGGGGCTGCTGATCATTGCGGCCCTCATCGTTCCCAGGCTGATGAAAAAACAAAACAGCTTTACCCGGATCAGCAACCAGTCGATGGGGAAACTGAGGACAGCGCTTGGAAAACTGCTTTTTAACGGAGACCCCGTTTCTGTATACAGTATCGGACTATTGAACGGACTATTGCCCTGCGGCATGGTCTACCTGGCGCTGGCAGGCGCTGTAGCCACAGGAACGGCATGGAATGGAAGCCTGTTCATGGCGTCTTTCGGGCTTGGGACCTTACCTGCGATGGCCGCCGTTGGATATTTTGGGGCGCTGTTGACACCGTCCCTGAGGAGCAGCGCCAGAAAATTGTTCCCGGCAATGATGATGCTCATGGCCACTTTACTGATCCTGAGGGGGATGAATTTGGGTATACCCTACCTAAGCCCGTCCCTGAACATAACCTCCTCAGGGGCCGTAAACTGTCATGACTAAAGTCAGTTTTTTGTATGATATGTAACATTGAGTGGGGCATGTTGAAGAATTAGATTTGTAACGTTAAACCCCCAGAGAAGGATTTAACCTGCTTATTTGCAGTTCCCGAATGGGATATAAAATAGGGCCCTGTTGTAAGAGGGATGCAGCAGGGCTTATTTTTTTCAAGAGAAAATGACACGTTTTGGAAACAATGATAAAACTGAGAGATATGAGCGCGAAACTGGATCAATACCAACATGAAAACATGACATGGGTAAGGTCACTCGAGTTTTTCAAGCAGGAAAATGCGCATCTCAAAGACCGACTCACCGCCGTGGTTGACAAAACCTCTGACAAGTATTTTTTGGCCCAGGCTGAACATTTCCAGAACCAGTTCATCATCAAGGATGAATTCATTGATGAACTGAAGCATGACATAAATGAACAGTCGAGGTCGATCCGCGACTATTCCAAAAAGGTACTGATCAACGGCTCTGCGGACTCATTTACAGCGGTGCAGGAAAAACTCCGCGATCAGATGCAGTATCTTGAAAAAGACTTCAGGGATCTCAAGAACGAGTTCAACAACTACCTTACTGAGCAAATCTTTGGATAAAAAGGGCAAAGCCCTTTTTATCCAATTGACTAATTGAGCATCGAATGCAACTTCTTCTCGTTCAGAAGAATAATATTCCCGTCCTTAATATCGATCAGCTTCTCGCCCCTGAAGTCGCTCAGCGTTCTAATAAGCGACTCAGTTGCCGTACCCGCAATGTTTGCGAGGTCTTCACGGGAAATATGAATGGAGAAATGTTCTTCGTTACCTTTCTGGTACTTACGCTGCAGGGTGATCAGCGCATCAGCCACGCGCTTGCGGAGTGAATTGTAAGCCAGATTCAGCAATTGCTCTTCGCGCTCCACCACATTATGGGCCAGCATCTTGATGAATTTCCGGCTCACATCGCTGTTATTATTGATCAGTTGCTCAAAATCGTCGCGCGGGATCAGGGCGATCTCCGCATCTTCCATGGCTTCCGCAGATTCCCGGTATACACCGTTCTCGAGCAAGGCGATATAGCCAAAAAATTCGCCTTCGGAATAAAGACCAACGGTGAGCTCTTTGCCATCATCGTTCGACTTGAACGTTTTCACCTTCCCACTCACAACATAGAACATTCTGCCCGGGTGGTTTCCCTCAGTATAGATGATCTGCTTTTTGCGGTAATGATTGATATTCCTGCCCTCCGCCAAATCTTTCAGCGCGTCACCCTTGCCAAGATCCTGCATGAACTCATGCATACCCTTGATATCAGTGCTATAGTTCTTCCTGATCAATTCAACTTTCCTGAGCCGGCTTTCAACAGAATTGAGCAGCTCGATATCCGTAAAGGGCTTGGTGATATAATCATCAGCACCCATTTCCATGCCCCTCCTGAAATCCCCGCGCTCGGCCTTGGCCGTGAGGAAAATGAACGGGATATTCTTCAGGTCTTCATGTTTATTGATCATGTGCAACACCCCGTACCCGTCGAGCACCGGCATCATGATATCACAAATGATAAGGTCTGGCTTTTCCTGCATGGCCTTCTCCACGCCCACTTTGCCGTTTTCAGCAGTGACCACGGTGTAATTGGCGAGTTCGAGGATTTCAGCAGTGTTCTCCCTTACATCATTGTTGTCTTCTATCAACAGGATCTTGCTCATAGTTAAAATGTATGTTGAAAGTTGTTCCTTTCTCAAGTTCACTGTCCACCTCTATCCTGCCATTCATCAGTTCCACATATTTGGATACGATATGTAGTCCGAGACCGGTTCCCTGGATATTGGTGACGTTATTGGCCCTGAAAAACCTTTCAAATAAATGCTTCTTATCCTCATCCGGGATCCCTATTCCATTATCCCTTACCGAGATCAGGATGGTATTGTCACCCACTTCACTCCTGACTTCTATGACTGCCTTCTCCGCGGAAAACTTGATCGCGTTGGACAACAAGTTGATCAGGATATTCCTTAAAAGCGACAGGTCAAGATATACATTATTTCGACCGGTGTGAATATAATTAAACTTCTGGCCGGGTCTTAAAATAGTAGCCATTTCGTTACAAACCAACTGGATATGCTCCTTGATGTTGAACGAAGAAAAACTGGCCTGGACCCTACCCTCTTCTATCCTTCCGATAGACAGGAACTCATTCAGGATGTCTGTCAGGTTGCTTACGGCTGATCTGATACGCTGTATATGCTTGTCGCGCTTATCCTGCTCTTCAGCCTGTCTATACTTGGCCACCAATGAGGCCGATGACAAGATGGTACTGAGGGGCGTACGGAATTCGTGCGAAGCCATGGACACGAACCTGCTTTTCAGGTCGCTTAGCTCTTTCTCCTTATTCAAGGCCACTTCCAATTCCTTCTTTGACACTTCCAACGCCTTCAACGTTTCTTCGAGCTCCCGCGTTCGGGTGATCACTTTGAGCTCAAGCTCATCGTTCAGCAGCTCGATCTCCTTGTTACTGTTCTCCAGTTGCTCCTTCTGCCGGATCATCGTCTCCTCGATCTCCTTTCGGGCAGAAATATCAATGATAAAGGCAATGGCAAACTTCTCTTCATTGATCTTGTAATGGCCGAGACTCACCTCAACAGGAAATTCCTCACCGGATCTTTTGATGGCAAAAAGGTCCAATCCATGCCCCATGGGCCGGTTTTGGGGGTCTGTATTATATCCCTTCCGATATCCTTCGTGGGTTTTTCGAAACCTCCGGGGTATCAGGTCTTCCACAACGCAGTTGAAAATATCATCCTCATAACCGAACAAGGCCTTAGCGAATTTATTCGCCATGGTGATCTCGCCTTTGGCATTAGCTACCACAATAGCCATGGTGGCATACTGGAACAAGGCCTCAAAACGCTGTTTTTCCTGCTTAACGCTTTCCACGGCCAAACTCAGCTCATCGATATTGATGATCCGCTGGAGGATATAGGTTCGGCCCTCATTCTCAAAACGAGTCAGCTGCAATTTGCCCAAGAAAACATCTCCCCGGTTATTGCCAAACTGCAGATCGCGGTTCAAGGACCCCATTTCGAGGAACTCGCCCTCAATCTTGCCTTCGTCCTGGCTGATGTTCAACAGGGAGGCCAAGGTGGGGCCAAACGGAGCACTGGATGCAGGTTCCACCCCCAGAAAATCCTGGTAGGCCTTGTTGAAAACAACCGGCTCAAAAGTATTGGAATCCCAAACAGCGATCAGTTCCTCGTGTAGGTCGCAAATGGCGTCCATCAGGGAAACCTTCAGGCTGTTTTGGAGATTTTTCATCGGTTCAAAGATACAACATATGAGGCGAGCGGGTGTAGGAATCGGGCTTCTGATAGGATAAACATTGGTGTTTTATGCCCGATCTGCCA
>JBBAJN010000197.1:0-4360 GCA_040404045.1 Chitinophagaceae bacterium | reverse complement strand
GGATGTTTTCCATTGTTCCAAAGATACAACATAAGAGGCGAGCGGGTGTAGGAATAGGGCTCCGCATCAGGATAAACATTGGTGTTTTATGCCCGATCTGCCATACTGGACCGAACATTTCGTGAGTTCGGATGTTTTTCGTGTCATGAGGCCGGTCAACAAAACCCTTTTCGCCACCACCCTGGCCATTGCCATGCATCTTGCCGGGGCCGTTGGCACGTTGATCGGTCTGGAAGAGCTTTTCGCCACACTTACCCCTTTCAATTTACTGGTCATGTTCGGACTGCTGATCTGGACACTACCGGAAAAGTCCCCCCGGCTGTTCATTTTCATCGTGATCGCATCGCTGACCGGGTTTTTCAGTGAAATGGTGGGTGTTAAGACGGGCGCATTATTCGGAAACTACGGCTACAGCAACATGCTGGGATGGAAGATCAACGACGTACCCGTGCTGATCAGCATCAACTGGTTCATCGTAGTATACGGCTCGGCCATGCTGGCCATACAACTCAGACAGCTTGTGGCCAATTATATCCCCTTTCCGGGTAAGGCTATTTACAGCAAATGGATCGGTTTATCGCTGGTGATCGATGGCGCGCTGATCGCCACGATGTTCGACTGGATCATGGAACCCGCTGCGGTAAAACTGGGGTTCTGGAGTTGGGAAGGCGGACAGATACCCCTGCTGAACTACATCTCCTGGTTCCTGATCAGCGTTTTCCTGCTGGCGATCTTCTCCAGGCTGAAATTGAAGCCCCATGCATTTGCTGCAAACCTGCTGCTGATACAAACTGCGTTTTTCCTGCTGGTCAGATAAGTTATCATTGTTCTGGCCGAAACTGCTGGATCATATTTTTCGCCCTGATCACGTTGCGATTCAAGTTAAACAACAGAGGTAGTTTTTTCCTGTAATAAGCTACGAGCACCTTTAAGCATTCGACCTGCAATGCCTTACTCCCACTCGTCTTATTGTTGTAATTATAGAACGTGCCTGCAACAAAAGATTCATAATGGATCTCGGCGATGCCATAGGCCCGAAGCAGGAACCAGTAGTCCATCGCTACATTCAGTTCCACAGGAAACTTACCGGCGACTTCCTGCACGTGCCGGTGATAGAAATATGATACCGGGTTATATGGAAAAAGCATTTTCCCAGGATCGGCAATATCTGAAAACTTAACGGAGGGCACTGCCGTCCAACGAAGACCACCAGATTCTTCAATCAGCAGATCCATGATCATCATGAATTTTTTTGATCGCCCCAAACGCTCATACGCCTCCGCTACTCTGCTGAACACACCCGGCGCAAATTCATCATCGGCATTAAGGTAAACGATCAACTCACCCGTTGCTTTGTCAAACCCCTTATTCATGGCGTCCGACTGGCCCTGGTCTTTTTCCCAACTGAATTTAACGTGGGGATAGGATCGCACAAGGTCAGCGGTACCATCGGTACTTCCACCGTCAACGATTATATGTTCCACATTCTTATACCCCTGATCAAGCACAGACTTAATAGCGCGTTCGAGGGTCTTTGCTGCGTTAAAGGAAGGCGTAATTATCGAAATGCGGGGATGCATCAAACGGAGGATTAGCGGATGATCTGATTGATCAGCAAATTAGCCAATAAGTAAATAAGCCAATGGGTTATTTCATCCCGCCGATCCAGTCGCGGATCAGCGCCACCGCTTCAGGCTGGATCTGGGTTCTGCCGAGTTCGGGCATCATTACACCAGGATCAGTGGACTTGAGACGATACAGGATGATGGACTCATCGGGCTTACCAGGAACGATGCTGAACCGGAGATTACCCGATCCCCTGCCGGCCGCAACAGGCGTTTTACCAACCCCTAACTTGAGCATATCTTTCTCCTGCCAGCCCAGGTGCAGGCCGGAGGTACTTGCAGGCCCATCACCCCGGTGGCAATGGGCGCAGTTGATGTCGAGCCACATGCGCGCACGCTCATCCACGGAACCGGTAGCAGGATCATTCCAGACCACGCCTTTAGGAACCTGTTCCGGCATGCCATTGAGAATGCCTGCATTGGCCCAGTGTTTCAGCTGATTTTCCCGGACCGATCCATAATCGTGTTCACCATTCAGTTGCCAGGCAGTTGGCCCGATGGGCATCATCGCTTCGGCCTTATTATGGCAGCCTTTGCATTGGTTCATATTCGGGATCACATATGCCATGGTTTTCTTCTTACCCTGCTCATCGATAAAGCTGGCCTGTACTGTTTCCCCCGCTACATCCAGTACGGCCTCTGTTTGTTCCACGTTCCAGATGTAGGGAAGCGCTTTCCAGCCCTTTGCCTCATGCACCAACACCCGCGTTTCCATCAGGCGCCGGCCCTTTGAAGGATCGCGAAAATCCACGGGGAAATAAAATGTTTTGATCAGCGAAGTGCCAACCGGAAAATCAAACACGGCTGTATCGTTGTACGGGACCGATGCGCCGGCAGGCAGCTGAACAAAACGCAGTTTCTCCGCATGGTCCGAGAACAAGGGGGTATTCAGATGATAAGGGATCACGCCTGCAACCGGCAGCTGGTTCTTCAGGTCACCCTGGAAGAATCCATACTCCGACAGCTTCATTTTCGGCGCGCGTTCGCCGTTCCAGTGGAAACCCAGGAAAGGAATGGCAAGAATGGCAATGGTTAAAAACTTTTTCATACCCGATGCAAAAAAATCTGCTGAACGCTAGTTACAGGCCATTTCATTGATATCACGTCTAACATTTTTAAAGTCGTTCTCCGCATCGAGGTTAGCATAAGTGGCCCCTTTGTTATTGCTCAGGCAGATGCGCTTATCATCAGGATACTTATTGTTCACGAGGAGTTTCTTATCGAGGATACCATCGTACACGATATCCGGAACGTCCTTACCGAACTTGAGTTTAAACCGATACATCTGGCCCAGCCTTCCCTTCATGGTAGCCCTCTTCCGCTTCTTGCTGTATTCATTGTCGTGTATGCTGATCGCCGTTGGATAAGGATAATATGTACTGTCCTTGATCTTATTCTCCGTCATATAATAACTGATGATACCAGTGGGAACGGTGCGGTTATTGATAAACTTGTTATTATAGATCTCCACGTTGTTGGCCGCAAGCAGCAGCATGCCCGTACCTAAAGGAACCTTCCCTACGATATTCCCTTTGGGCGCGAAGTTTTTAATGTTATTCTCACGGATAACATTGTTGTACACCTTGCAGTGTCCGCCCTTCTTCAGTTTGAGGTCCGGCAGGTCAAACACCAGGATGCCCCCGGTATTGTTATAGGCTTCGTTATCATAGACTTCGGCATTCAGGGAATTCTCGATCTCGATACCCGCCACGTTTTCGTAGGCCTTGCAATTGCGCACGATGATGTCTTTCGACTGGCCTACATAGATCCCTGCATCCGAAGCACCGCGGGCAATGGATTCCTCGATCAGCACTTTCTCACAGAGCACAGGATAAAGGGCGTAGGAGCCATTCTTCTCACTTAGTTTGCCGGTCCATTCCGCGCGGATGCGACGAAAAGTAATGCCGTTCACGTCCATGGCTTTGATACAATCGCCCTTAGCATCCTGGATGGTAAAATCTTCCAGCACGATGTTTTGGCCATTGGAGACACGAAGACCTTCTGCCCCGGTTGACTGGCCTTTGAACGACAAGATGGTTTTCCCGATGCCCTTGCCCTTGATGGTGACGTTGTTCTTACCCTCCATGGAAAGCGTGGTACCGATGATAAAGGTGCCTTCATCCAGGTGGATCGTTTCACCATCTTCCACCATGATCAGCTGGGTCTGCAACTTTTTCTGCACGTCCTGCTGCGCAAAAGCATTAGCGCTACAGAAGAGAAGTAACGCAAGGAATAGTTTATTCATCTTTTAAAATTGGCTGATTGACTCATTGGCTCATTCATCCTGTCTAAATTCCTGAAAGGAAGCTACCACGAAAGAATTAGCTAATTAGTTAATGAGCTAATTAGCTAATTAGTTAATCTGTTCCGAAACGATCTTCGCACTTTTGAGACAAAGCGGAATCCCCCCGCCCGGATGAACGCTTCCACCGGTAAAATACAAACCTTTAATGGAAGAATTGAAATTGGGATGGCGCAAAAATGCCGCAAATGGCGAGTTTGAACTGGTGCCATAGAGTGAGCCCATGTGGGAGAGGGTTTGGGACTCTATCCCAACGGGATCCAGCACCTTTTCTGTTTCGATGAACGGTGCGATATCCAAACCCAGCAGGCGCGACAGCTTTTCGATAACAGCTTGCCTGGCCATATGCCGGATCTGGTCCCAGTCTTGCCCAGAATGAGCTGGAGCGTTCAGCATCACGAACCAGTTCTCGCAACCGGCCGGTGACTGGCCC
>JBBAJN010000196.1:1436-4451 GCA_040404045.1 Chitinophagaceae bacterium | reverse complement strand
GGGAATCGCCGACAGTGGCAGCGAGATATCATGGCTAGACACCGCCCCCACCTTCCGGTTCGCCAGCGGAATGGTCTCGCGCAGAGCCCAGATCGCCGCCGCCTGCGCCTCGGAGGTGGCGATCACCCCATCCACGACCAGCCCCGCCAACATTAAATAAAACGCAATGAACAAAGATACGGAATCGCCTGACATTACAGCCGTTAACCTTTGGGAAGGTATTGACCGCCTGGCCAACGAACAAGACGGAATAAAGCCAAAGCCATCAAGGGCGACAAAGCCCAACGATATCAAATCAACCATGCGACCAATGGCGCCTGTTCCAAAATTTGATGTGGACCAATACCTGAACCCGCCAGCGTCCTTGTATCCAGGCGAACAAGAGCAGGAAGAACCAAGACGCTTGCAATCGTACCAACGATTCACATGGATTGAACCGCCCCAGGTTGACCGACGATACGACGAAGGGACCGACGACATACGCCAAGCCATCACGCAAGAAGCCGCCGACATCAAGGCCCAGCCGACCGAAGAAGAACAAAAGCAAGCGCAAGCCGCCGCCGCCTTCAAGGCGATGTTCCTGGACCCGCACAACCTACCAGCACAGCCACCCGCCGCCCTTCGTCAAGGCGAACACCACCTGTTTACCCTGGGCGAATTGTTTGTCATCGCGGGCAAGGCCAAAAGCCGCAAGACCTTTGCGACCGCTGGACTGATAACGGCGGCCCTTGCAAGAAGCGGCGACCCAGGCGGCCTTCAAAATGCCTTATTTGGAAATCTACCAAGCGACAGACCAAAAGTCCTCTATGTTGATACGGAACAAAGCGCATATCTAACAGGACAGGCCTTCAGACGCGCTAGGAAGCTCGCAGGCGAACGATACGCCCAAAACATAGTGTTCGCCCACGCCAACGGCAAAAGTCCCGTAGAACTCATGTATGGCGTTCAGGCGCTATTATCCGAAGACAAGACCATCGGCGCCGTAATCTTTGACAACGGCGGCGACCTTTTGGCCGCTGGCGCCAACGATGAAGCACCAAGCAAGATGCTTGCGAAGGAATTAAACGAAATCGCCCAACGATATCAAGTCGCCCTGGGCGTCGTGGTCCACACAGCACGCACCAGCGCTGATGACGACATCGGCGGCCACCTTGGAAGCCAACTTGCTCAACGATGCGCCTGGCACGCCAGGGTCGCCGTTGTTGACCCGAAGACGAAGGAAGGCAAGGGCCTGTCCACGATTGAACACATACGCAACCGCCACCAGGCGCCCGAACAAGGGCTGACCTTTAGGATTGAAGACAGCCTGCCTGTTGTGGTTGACTATCAAAACGCCCCAACGGAACGAGAGCGACAAAGGGAAGCTGTGGTTAATCGTGGACGCCCGCCCCAGGTTGACCCCGAAGACATGGACATCGCCACGCACATAGAAATTTGGACCGAACTTTGGGAAAAAGCAAAGAAGGCCAAAACGGGACCCCTCACAAAAGAGAACCTGCACGCACGCCTGGCGAATGTCTTGGCCAAGTGGGGGAAGGGAAAAATCGGCGAACGACGCCTGACCAAGTTTATCAATGTCGCCCTGGACGAAGGCCTGGCCGTCAGGGTCGGGAATCGCTTTGACGACCCAGGCAACGAAGGGCAAGAATTAACCGAAAATTCCCATGTTCAATAAATGCGCCCTTCTATAAGGGCGCGTGTTTATTTATTGACATACTGCGAAACAATGTCAAAAAATCAATTTTTGACGAATTGTTGACATACCTAAACGCTTGAAAAACAAAGACAAAGCCATGTCAAAAAAGAATCGCCCGTTTTGAATTGTTGACCTGTCAACAAATACCTTTTTGAAATCCGATTTTTTGACGAATTGTTGACGCCCTTTTTGACCCCATGAACCAGGCCTTTTTGTACCAGCTGGACGCCAAAAGCAAGAAGGAAATTTGCCCCGCTTGCGGCGATAAACGACGCACCTGGCGCCGATACATCAACACGAAGACGGGCGACCTTTTGGCTGAACGATACGGAATTTGCGACCGCTTGCACGAATGCGGCCACCGATACACGCCCGCCCAAGGGAACGAATACGGACAACCAGCCTGGCAACGAAGCGACACGCCGCCACCTGTTCCCAGGCCCAGGCCCCAAGCCCCGCCCGTAGATGTTCCCGAAGAACTGATGACCCCTTTTTGGGAAGCCAAGCACCAAAGCACCTTCATCAAGAACCTATCGGCCATGACCAACGACCCCGCACGCCTGGCCAGGGTCGCCCATATTTACTGCCTGGGCGCTATACCCAAGGGCAAGTACAAAGGCGCCGTCGTGTTCCTGTTCATCAACTATCAAGCCTGCATACGATACGCCCAAGTGAAGATGTTTGACGAAAACAACCACACGACCGCAACGACGGCCCTTCACACGATGAACCTGGGCGAACGCTGGACCGCCTGGGCCAAAGCATACGGCGACCAGGAATCAAAGCAGGACTGCTTGTTTGGCGCGCACCTTTTGTCAGTTTACCCTAACCATGCTGTTTTTGTCGTGGAAGCCCCAAAGACGGCCATCATGGCCACGCTGGCCCTGGGACTACCTGAACACAGCACCGCCCTTTGGGTCGCCACAGGCGGCGCAGGGAACCTGACAGCGGCACGATGCGAAGCGCTGAAGGGACGAAGCGTCGTTTTGGTCCCTGACCTGGACCAGCAAGAAGAATGGACCAGGAAGGCAACAAGCCTGGCCCAGGCCATCGGCGCAAAAATCAAGGTCAGCACCTTGCTGACGGAACAAAGGGCGAACCTGGGACCCAAAGCCGACCTGGCCGACCTTCTGTCCATGCGTCAACACACGCGCGATAGATGACCACGAAGCCCCTGGACCCTATTTGTCCCAATCAATACACGCGTGAACAGATACCCGAATATTCCCCAATCAATACGCGCGCGTCAGATACCCCCGAACCCCTACGCGTGAACAGATGACACAAAATCCCTACGCGTGCGTCAGATACCCATGTAT
>JBBAJN010000196.1:0-1336 GCA_040404045.1 Chitinophagaceae bacterium | reverse complement strand
CGCGCGTCAGATAGTGGAATATTAAAACGCACCCGCTGACCCGTCGTCGCCTTCGCGTCATTTAATGTCATAAAATACTTTTTGACGAATTGTTGACATACCCAAAAAGGGCCTTCACGATATCAAAAACCGCGTCAACAAATCAAAACTAATTTTTGACATATTTTTTTACAAGGCTTGAATGTTCGTTGAAGCCTTGTATATTTGTAGAACCAAACCAGGAACGAATGAAAAATGCAATTTATCTACGAGTAAGCACAGCACGCCAGGGCGATAGCGGCCTGGGCCTGGATGCACAAAGACGGGCCATCGCCGCCGCTGGCTGGGAAGGTCAAGAATTTTTGGAAATTGAAAGCGGACGCAAGGACAACCGCCCGAACCTTCAAGCGGCCATCGCACACGCCAGGAAGAACGGCGGCGCCGTTGTGTTCCATCGCCTTGACCGATTGACCAGGAGCCTGTCCATGTTTGTCGCCATACGCGGATGCGGCGTCAAGATAGTGTGTTTGGACACACCCGATTTTAACGACATAACAGCGGGCATTATGGCCGTCGTCGCTGAAAAGGAAGCCCAAAAGATACGAGAACGGACCAAAGCCGCCCTGGACGCCAAGCGTGCAAATCAAGGCGAATGGCGCCGCTCAATGCTGACCGATGAAGCCCGCCTTCGTGGGTCCCAGGCGACCAAGCAAAAAGCAATGGAAGACACGAACAACCTTCGCGCCTTCGCCTTCGCCGCCATGCTACGGAACCAGGGACACAGGGTCGCCGAAATTAGCCGCCGATTGAACCAGGCAACCTTCAGAACCCCGACGAACAAGCCCTTCACATCAACCCAGGTCAACCGCTTGCTGGAACGATACAGCGCCGCAAGCTGACCAAAACAGCGTCAACAAGGACCAGGCCCGCTTCGTGCGGGTCTTTTTTTTGCACATTCTTTACACGCACAAACACGACCATTCAAGTCATAAGACCCTGCGAATGCGTTGTTTTGGGCCTTTTTCGCCTGTTATGCCGCTGTTATTTGCTGGCTATATCAACAAGGGACGAAGCGTTGTCAAAATTGACAGGGCTGTTATACTATACCTTTGGGACCATGCAATCAAAAACCAAAACGACCGCCTGGCTCAATGAACTCCCAAAGGATGTCAAAGCCAAACTTTCAGCCCTTTGTCGCCATCATGGCGAAGACCTACGAAAAGACCTGGCCGAAATCGTGCGTGCATATTACCTGGCTAAAAGAATGACGCTGGCGACGACGCAACAAGAATTCCTGGACCAGGCAACCGCCAACGATGTCGCCCGTATTGAAGGCGAAGAACGCCTGGAACAAACG
>JBBAJN010000195.1:0-4454 GCA_040404045.1 Chitinophagaceae bacterium | reverse complement strand
TGGTTGAACACCCCGGTAGAGCCAGTGAAGTGAACGCCCGCAAATTCGCGGTGCGAAAAACAGATCTTTCCCAGCGTGGGTCCATCCACGAAAACCAGGTTGATCACGCCATCAGGAAGGCCTGCTTCTTTCAGTATGCGCATGAACATCTGTGCAGAATAGATCTGCGTGTGCGCAGCTTTCCATACCACCACATTCCCGCACATGGCTGCTGAGGCAGGAAGATTTCCGCCAATAGCAGTAAAATTGAATGGCGTGATGGCCAGCACAAAACCTTCGAGCGGACGATACTCCATACGGTTATGCATACCTGCACTGCTGATCGGCTGTTGCCTGTAGATCTCGGACAGGAAATGCACATTGAAACGCAGGAAATCGATGATCTCACAAGCCGCATCGATCTCAGCCTGGTAAACATTCTTACTCTGCCCAAGCATGGTGGTCCCATTCATATAGGGACGATATTTTGTGGCGATCAGGTCTGCAGCCTTGAGGAAAATTCCTGCCCGGCTCTCCCAACTCATCGCTGCCCAGGATTCCCTGGCCTGCAAGGCTGCATCTATGGCATGTTCAACATGCGATGCATCCCCTTCGTGAAAGATGCCCAGCACATGGTTCTTTTCATGGGGCGGATGCAGGGTCATCGTGTTACCCGATCTCACTTCTTCGCCACCGATGTACATCGGCACATCTACCCTGCTGCTTTTCAGTTCAGCAAGCACTTCCTTGAGTCTTTTCCGCTCAGGCGACCCCGGCGCATAAGACAATACAGGTTCGTTTACAGGAAGCGGGTAATTGAAATAACCAGTGTTCATGTCGATCGATTATAAAAGTTAATTGGCTTCGGTTTCTTTTTCCATCATCAGGTAAGCCTTGATGAATCCATCCAGTTCACCGTCCATCACGGGTTGCACATTGCCCACCTCGTAATCCGTGCGATGGTCTTTGATCATTTTATACGGGTGGAAGACATAGCTGCGGATCTGGCTGCCCCATTCAATTTTTTTCTTGGACGCGTTGTTGGCATTCTTGACGGCTTCACGTTTCCTCATCTCTTCCTCATACAACCGGCTCTTCAGCATGGTCATGGCTTTCTCCCGGTTCTCTCCCTGGGTTCGGGCCTGCTGGCACTCGACGATGATGCCCGAGGGCTTGTGCGTAAGCCTTACCGCGGTCTCCACCTTGTTCACATTCTGGCCTCCTGAACCACCGCTCCTGAAGAAGGCCCACTCCACGTCGGCAGGGTTGACTTCAATTTCAATGGTATCGTCTATCAGAGGGTATACATAGATCGAGGCAAATGAGGTATGACGCCGGGCATTGCTGTCGAACGGGGAGATCCTGACCAGTCGGTGTACGCCGCTTTCCGCTTTCAGGAAGCCAAAGGCGAAAGGACCGTCGAACTGAAACGTGCAGGTCTTGATCCCTGCGCCATCACCATCCTGCCAGTCGAGCTCGGTCACCTGCCAGCCCTGTTTCTGCCCGTACATGCGGTACATGCGGGCTAGTATTTCCGCCCAGTCCTGGCTCTCTGTTCCACCGGCACCGGAATTGATCTGCAACACCGCAGGTAATTCATCCTCTGGTTCATTCAGGGTACTCTTGAACTCTGCTTCTTCGATCAGGTTAAGGGCATGCTGGTAAGCCTGCTTCACATCCTCTTCATCACCCTCGCCTTCTTTCCAGAATTCAAACAGCACGGCAAAATCCTCCACGGCACGCTCGGTGTCGTCGAATAACTTTACCCAGTATTCATTCAGCTTGATGTTCTTGAGGATATCAGTAGCACGCTTGTTATCATCCCAAAAACCGGGTGATAGCGAGCGTTGCCTGTCTTCATTTATCTTATGTTGTCGGTTAGCGACGTCAAAGAAACCTCCTCAGGACGAGAACGCGGTCCCTCATATCTTTAATATGCTCTAATGTCATAGGGCGCAAAGGTATGCCAAATAGCAAAAACTAAAAGCTAATTATTTGAACAAAAAGCCCCAAAAATGGTAATTAGGGTAGACAATTTACCATTGAAATCAAATCATGCTGAAAGCCTATAATTTTCTCGCCAGCTGGCAGCTGTTCCCCGAAAAATGTGTGTATGAGTTTGGCGAGCGGCCCAAAAGCGGTATTTACCGGATCGAAGCGGACAGCGAAAAGAACGAACTGACCATCCACCACAACTGGGTCAGCCTGGAAAACAATGGCTTTTCAGCCGATTATACCATCATTGCCGATGGCGACCTGCAGCCCTACCCTGAAAAATCCTTTGCCGATCATGTGCAGGTGAATTTCCCCGATGGGATCAGCTTTGAGATCCATTTTTACCTGCATGGCCGCGTGGTGATGCACGTGGTCCATGAGATCATGCCCAACGGGTATATGAAAGTGATCCAACAGGGCAGTATAAACGAAGAAACCAGGTACACCAACACTGAGATCTATCATAAGCAGATGAGCGTATTGCCCTATGCTTCCTCTGTATCCGGAGCTGTGATCAAGCCTACAGAAGAAGGCGTGATCCGGCACAAGGCACTTACGGCCATGGAAGAACAGACCAACATGCAGCTGGCGCAGATCCGAAAACAAATTGAGTTGCTTGCCCTGCAGGCCCAGGAAATACAGAAACGGAAGGAACTGTCCATGATGATCTATGAAGCCAAACTGAATTTCCAGCCCGTGATCGGACAGGTCTACTATCTCTACGAAAAGAAAGATGGCGCCAAGATGATCTCCATGATCAGCCCAAAGGAATGGGGCGGCGGTTCAGGACCCTTCGAAAAGTTCCTGGCCAAGGTGCAACTGCTGGCCGACCATACCTGGAATGAGGTATTGTAGTGCCGTCCCCTAGTGTTTCTCCTGCTGGTAATGCTTTTTCAATACGTCTTCCCCGTATTCATTGCCTTTCTCCCTCCAGATGGCATGGATATGATTGGCGCCATTGCGCGGCCCGCCGTTGTTGTCGAACTCGATCAGGAAGCCAGGCCCGTTGATCACATAGTAGTGGGGTTTCTGCTCATCCACCGCCCCTATCCAACCGAAATACACCTTGTCGATCCCTGCTTTCAGGATCTTGTTGTACTCCAACATCGCCTTATCGTATTCCATATTGAAAACGAATTCGCGAATGATGTACTGCATAACGGCCTTCTGTTCGGCAGACATCTCCGAGCCGCGGAGCCCCCAATCTTCCACCAGTCTTTTCCCGCTTTCCGCGGCCGTGATGATATCGCGTGGCACCTCACTGCTCTTGACGGCTTTTGATTGCTGTGATGCGGACAACAGGCCCATCAGTTTGATGCCCAGGTCTTCTTCCTGCCCAAGCACCCTCCAGCCAGCGTATTCAGAGCTCTGGTATTCCGCAGGATCGGTGCCAATAAAGAATGGTGTTACAGATATCTTATCTCCCGTAAAGGTGAAGTTGATGGAAAGGTGGTGCCCTTCCAACTTATAGCCCCAGACCTGTTCGGAAGGATCGCCAAAGAATGCAAAGAAGAAATTCTTGTGCGACCAGAGCAGTCCACGGATCATCTCATAGGTTTTGTCGCTCAATTCCTTTTTGTAATAGAGGCTATCATAATAACGGTTCAGCAGATCATCCAGATGCATGATCCCTGTTGCTTTCAGGTAGCCCTGGGAGCTCAGGGAAGCCGACAGGATGCGGTGCAGCAGCTTGCGCTGTTCATCGTTCATATTGCCAATGCTGGTGCCTACCCTGGCCCTCAGACCAACGGGCAGGTTGTTCCATTTCAAGCGGGCCGTATCGGAAAAACTCAGCTTGCCGGATAATTGCTGGGTACGCGTGAACGACTGGAACAGGTCCACTGCGTAACGCCTTATTTCCTTATGGTAATCCTGCTGGGCAAAGGTGAATGGCGAATAACACAGGCTGGCAGTCAGAATAAGGGCCACTAACAATCGGGGTTTGCTCATGTTGGAAGATTTGTCTGCATTAAAGATGCGATAAAATCAGTATCATTTGTTTGCGGCAGGCAACATATTCCTGATGGCCGAAATCTTCCAGGTATTGTGGCGCCTGACAACGGTGAAGCTGCTCCACATGCTGCGTATCGAGCCATCTGAATTCCTGATCTCGTAGCGGGCATCTGCCAGCGCCGTTTGTTTATCCAGGAACCGGACTTTCTCTACGCGGAGGGTTCTGGTGCCGGGACTGGCAGCAGAACTTTCCATCATGCCTTTGACCGCTGCGCGAAGGCCGTACCGCCATTCGCCAGTAGACACAAGCTGATCGATATCTTCTGTTAGTATGTTCTTCAGGAGCACTGTATCCCGGTTCTCACGGGCTGTCGAATAGCTGTCGATCAGGGCATAGATGGCCTTTGTATCTTCCTGTGCATGGCTTGGCTTGCTGCTGAGTGTAAGAGAAACCGCCAGTATCATAAATGCTATTGCCTTCGTCATGGGATTAAGTTAATATTTTCCCTGTTTATAATGTCACTACA
>JBBAJN010000194.1:0-4486 GCA_040404045.1 Chitinophagaceae bacterium | reverse complement strand
AAAGGATCCTGCGCCAATATCTTTACGCCAATCAGAATTAAGCATTTAATTTTGGGTCTTGAATCACCTTAAAGCAGTCAACAAGTATTTTTGGAAATATCGATGGCGCCTTGCGCTGGGCATACTTTTTATCATCATATCCAACTATTTCGGCATCCTTGCTCCCCAGGTGACCGGCTATGTGGTGGATAAGGTATCCGAAAGGATCAACCTGATCACTAACACCAGGCCTCCTGTCGTTAGGGCTTCAAAGGGAGTGGTTGATCCCCTGGTGAAGTGGTTCACAGATACAGTTCATTTTTACCAGCTGCCGTTCGGTAAACTCATCCTTTACACCGGCATCATTCTCATGGTGCTGGCCCTGTTACGTGGTTTTTTCATGTTCCTCATGCGTCAGACCATCATCGTTATGAGCCGCCACATTGAGTTTGACCAGAAAAATGATATCTACCAGCATTACCAGGAGCTTGATGCGCAGTTTTATAAAACGCACAGTACTGGGGACCTGATGAGCAGGATGGCAGAAGATGTAAGCCGTGTTCGCATGTACACCGGCCCTGCCGTCATGTATCTCATCAACCTGGTAGTGCTCATCGGACTCTCGTTATATTATATGTTCAGCAAGGATGTCATGCTGAGTATATACACCCTGGCGCCGCTCCCTATCCTTGCCGTCACCATCTATTATGTGAACACCATCATAAACAGGAAAAGCGAAAGAATACAAGCCCAGCTAAGTGCCCTGACCACCAATGCACAGGAATCATACTCAGGTATCAGAGTAATCAAATCCTACGTCCAGGAGCCAGCCATGTATAAATTCTTTGAACAGAACAGCGAGTCTTATCGGCAAAGCGCGATCAATCTCGCCAAAGTGGAAGCGATCTATTTCCCGTCCATCGGCCTGTTGATCGGTATAAGTACCCTGCTCACCATTATGATAGGGGGTATCTACCAGGTCCAGGAAAGGATCTCCGCAGGCACCATCGCCGAGTTTGTGGTCTATATCAATATGCTCACCTTTCCGGTAAGTGCCCTTGGCTGGGTGGCCAGCATGATCCAGCGGGCTTCTGCATCCCAAAAACGCCTAAACGAATTCCTGGACACCAAACCGACTGTTAGAGATCCGGACCAGGCAGTGGATAAAGTCCTTAATGGGGATATCGACATCCAGAACCTATCATTCACTTATGAGCACACTGGTATCAAGGCCATCAACGATATCAGCCTTCGGATACGAAGTGGCCAGAAAGTGGCCGTTGTGGGAAAAACGGGTAGCGGTAAGTCCACCCTGGCCCAACTGCTGCTAAGGATGTTCGATCCCCAGCAAGGCCATATCGAAGTGGACGGGGTAGACCTTCGCAAGTATAAACTCAGCTCATTGCGCCGGCAGATCGGGTACATTTCGCAGGAAGCTTTCCTGTTTTCAGACACCATTGCCAACAATATCGCTTTTGGGAAGGAACATGCAGAGCCGGATCAGGTAAGCAGGGCGGCTAAACAAGCCAGCGTTGAACAGGAGATCCTGCACTTCCCGGACCAGTATGAAACCATGGTAGGAGAGCGCGGGGTGACGCTGAGCGGAGGGCAAAAACAAAGGGTTTCCATCGCCCGGGCACTGATCAAAGACAGTGCGGTATTGGTTTTCGACGATTGCCTCAGTGCCGTGGATGCAAAAACTGAGAAGCAGATCCTGCAAGGACTCTACGAAGTGCTGGAAAGTAAAACCGCCATTATCATTACCCACCGGATCTTCAGCCTGTTCCGTTTTGATTTCATTATCGTGATGGAAGACGGACGGATCATTGAACAGGGCAGCCACCAGGAACTGCTGGAAAAGGATGGCTATTATGCCGATCTGTACCGCAGGCAACAAGCTACTGATGTTGATACGGATGACCGCCTCCCAACCCAGTCCGGGAGTGGATTTTAAGGGTTTTCAAAAAACCTTAACGAAATTTTGACAATTCAAAAACATAATTATCTTTGAAAGGTCAACTTTGATGTATCAACAAAAAACAAAAATTCAACAACTGTGGCGTACGAAAACAACGACAAACGAATGGAAAGCGTGTACAGCAAGCGTATACGTGCAGGGAAGCGCAGGACTTATTTCTTTGATGTAAGGACAACCCGTGGCAACGATTACTACCTCACCATCACAGAAAGTCGTAAACGTTTCAACGATGATGGATATGACAGGCATAAGATCTTCCTGTATAAAGAAGACTTCAATAAATTCATCAAAGCCCTCTCTGAAGCAGTTGATTATGTGAAGACAGACCTCATGCCGGATTTTGATTTTGATGCATTTAACCATGAGAATGACGGCGAGCACGACATTGAGCATGTTGGCTCTGCAGAGCATAGGGAAGAGGTTGCCGTGGCCCGCGAAGTGGTCAACGAGGCACCTGCCCCTGAATCTGCTCCCCCTTCTTCAGGAGCGGATGAAGAAGTAGATAAATGGTAATTCACGCAATAGCTTTTAACCCTCTTCGGAGGGTTTTTTTATGCCGGGATAATTCGGTGCCGATATAAACGAGATAACCCCGTTCAGTTTTGCCGCATCACCTTGTAGGAATTGATCAATCCATTGGTTGATGAATCATGCGCGCTGATCTTCTCATCGCCCCGTAATTCAGGAAGGATATTATTTGCAAGCTGTTTGCCCAGTTCAACGCCCCACTGGTCAAAACTGTAGATATTCCAGATCACACCCTGTACAAAAATTTTGTGCTCATACATGGCAATGAGCTGACCCAGCGTAAATGGATCGATCTTCTTTGCCAGGAACGAATTTGTAGGCCGGTTGCCTTCAAATACCTTGAATGGCAATAAGGCTTGTCTTTGGTCCGGGGAAAGCGATCCAAGCTCAGCTTCAGCCTCGACGGCCGTTTTGCCATTCATCAGCGCTTCAGTCTGCGCAAAAAAGTTCGACAGCAGTTTGACATGGTGATCGCCGATGGGGTTGTGGCTGATTGCAGGAGCGATGAAATCGCAGGGGATCATTCGGGTTCCCTGGTGTATCAACTGATAAAACGCATGCTGTCCATTGGTGCCGGGTTCTCCCCATATCACGGGCCCCGTCTGGTACCGGACCGGGTTGCCATTTCGGTCCACATACTTGCCGTTGCTTTCCATATTCCCTTGTTGGAAATAAGCGGCGAAACGATGCATGTACTGGTCATAGGGGAGGATGGCTTCACTACCCGCCCCGTAAAAATTGGTGTACCAGATGCCGATCAGTGCCATCAGCACCGGAATATTCTGGCTGAATGGCGTTTTCCTGAAATGCTCGTCAACCTGGTTGGCACCACGCAGCAATGCGTCGAAATGCTCATAACCAATGGTCAGGGCGATCGATAATCCGATGGCACTCCATAAACTGTATCTTCCGCCTACCCAATCCCAGAACTCGAACATATTGGCTTTGTCGATCCCGAACTTGACCACTTCCTTTTCATTGGTGGATAGCGCAACGAAATGTTTTGCGATATGCTGCTCATTTTTCGCCGTTTCAAGGAACCAGTTCCTTGCCGTGTGCGCATTGGTCATGGTTTCCTGGGTGGTGAAGGTTTTGGAAGCAATAAGGAACAGCGTTTCTTCCGGGTTCACTTTCTTTAATGTTTCCGCGATATGTGTACCGTCAACATTGGAAACAAAATACACCTCTATGCCTTCTTTCCAATATGGCCTTAGTGCCTCGGTGACCATCACCGGTCCAAGGTCAGATCCACCGATTCCAATATTTACAATGGTACTGATCTTCCTGCCTGTATAACCCGTCCACTCGCCATTGTGGATACTGTTGCAGCAATCTTTCATCTGCTCCAGAACTTTCCTGACACCCGGCATGACATCGTTCCCTTCCAGCACCATGGGATGGTCAAAGCAATTCCGCAACGCCACATGCCAAACCGCCCGGTTTTCAGTTTTATTAATCCTTTCACCATTGAACATGGCCTCTATGGCGCCAGCCAGCCCGCATTCCTGGGCGAGTTCGACCAACAGGGCAAGTGTTTTCTCCGTGATGATATTTTTGGAATAGTCAAACACCAGATCGTGCAGGCAAAGGCTGAATCTGTTGAAACGTTCAGGGTCTTCGGCAAATAGGTTCCGCATGTGCACGGTTTTCATTTCCTGGTAGTGGCTCTCTAATTTCTTCCATGCTGCAGTGGTGTCAGGTTGTATGGATGGGAACATGTTTATAGGTTTTTAATTGCTTTAATCGTTTTCTCGACCATTTCGGCTGTAATATCCAGATGCAGTACCATCCTCACCTGGGTAGGGGAGATGGCAAACATCAGTATGTCTTCTTTCTGCATGGCATTGATAAAATCCTGCGGGGTATAGGGGGCTCGGAAAGAGGCAATGATAATATTGGTCTCCACAGGAAGGATAGTTTCCGTAAAATCTTTCTCCCGAAGCGCCTCTTCGATCATTTTTGCGTGCAAATGGTCCTGGCTAAGCCTTTCCACATGGTTTT
>JBBAJN010000193.1:0-4604 GCA_040404045.1 Chitinophagaceae bacterium | reverse complement strand
ACCCATACCGATGCAGTACTCCACGAACCGATGCCAGTTCTCCCCCGCTCCCGTTCTCACGTATATGTGGTTGTCATCTTCCCTGATCACCTCAATGCCCAAGAACATATTGTGCAGCACAAGCCCATTGAAATCGGCTGTAAAGAGAATATTGCTGCCACCCCCAAGCACCAGGATTTGCGAGGAATTGATGGTATCAAGATTGGAAAGTTCGTCCACACTCGATATCTTGGCATAGTATCTGGCCTTTACATCTAAACCAAAGGAATTGTAAGGCGCCAGCGGCACATTTTCAAGAAATTGCATACAACAATAATAAATAAAAAATGGGGCGTACTGTAACCACACTTGGAGCAACCGGATTGATAGGCAGCCATCTGCTCAGGATTTTGATCAATGATCCTAAAACAGACCGGATCGTGGCACTTGTCAGAAATACCGCTGATATCAACAATAAAAAGTTGGAACAGTTTGTGATCGACTTCGAGGATCCCAAAGCCTATGAGCCTCATATCGCCGGGTCGGAAGTGGTCTTCAGCGCCGTTGGCACCACCAACAGGGATGTGGATGGCGACCATGAAAAATACAAGAAAGTGGATTTCGACATCAACCGCTTTGCAGCAACAGCAGCAGCGAAACACGGGGTTTACTCCTACGTGCTGGTTTCCTCCGCCAAAGCTGACCCCAACAACAACAACAGCTTTTACCTGAAATTAAAAGGGGTTACAGAAGAGGTGGTTTGCCAGCAACAGATCCCCCAGATCCATATCATGAGACCCTCGGTATTAATCGGCAGGAAAACAGAAAAAAGACCCGGGGAAGTGATCGTTGAAACCCTGGCACCGCTTTTCTCCTGGGCTTTCAAGGGAAAGCATGAAGCGTTGAAACCGATCCCCGCGGAGGAAGTGGCAAAAGCTATGTTGGCAGCCTCCTATTCCCCGGCCAAAGGGATCCATTTTCATGAGTACGACAGCATGCATAAGCTGATCAGGACATTGTCTCACTGATCAAGCAATTCACTACAAACATAATAGCGCTGCTTATCGGGCGAATGTTACTGGGGGTCCACATCCGGCTGGATGATGACCGACCGGAACTGCCTGTCATTCTTCAGTATCGCCATCTGCTGCAGGATCAGGGTCTTCGCGTGGTTGGTGGTTTTTGTATCCTTTGATAGCTTAAGCAGGAGTTCAATAATGTACATGTTTCTTACCCGGCCTACTATGGGTTCTGCAGGCCCCGTGATCTGACCGGGATATTCCCTGGCCAGGACATTGGCCATGATCTGCGCAGCGGTTTCTGCCACCTGCTTCTCCTTGTGCTTAAAGGTGACCTGGATGAGTTTGGAAAAAGGAGGATAATGGAACTGCTTCCTGCCTGCCAGTTCCGCCGTGTAGAGCTTTTTGTAGTCGTGTTCTTTTACCCATTCCAGGACAGGATGTTTTGGATTACCGGCCTGGATCAGCACTTTGCCACGACGGTCTTTCCTGCCAGCCCTTCCACTCACCTGTTCCATCAGTTGGAAGGCCCGTTCGTTCACCCGAAAATCAGCGAAGCTGAGCAGTCCGTCGGCATCCAGGATCCCCACCAGATGTACATGATCAAAATCCAACCCCTTCACCACCATCTGTGTGCCCACCAGGATATCGATACGATGCTGCTCAAATTGCTGGATCAACTGGTCATGCGCGGTCTTTCCTTTAACGGTATCGATATCCATGCGTGCGATCCTGAATTCGGGAAAGGTTTCATTGAGTTGCTCCTCAATTTTCTCCGTGCCGAAGTTTTTTTCCTGCCAGTTCACGGATCCGCAGGCAGTACAGGTAACGATGCGTGGATAGGTATTGCCGCAATAATGGCATTGCAGTTTCTGGTGCACCTTGTGAAACGTCAGGGTCACGTCACATTGTTCACAATGGGGAATGAAGCCGCAGGTGCCGCAGATCAGGTAAGGAGAATAGCCCCGTCGGTTCTGGAAAAGGATCACTTGTTTCTTTGCAAGGACAGTTTCTTCAATCGCCTGCTTAAGCGGTGGCGAGATCATCAGTTTACCTTTCTCCTTTCCGGCCATTTGGCGGACATCGAGTATCTCAATCTCTGGCAGTAACACATTGCCGAATCGTTCCGTTAACTCCACCCCGGCATACTTGCCGGTATGCACATTATAATAAGTTTCAATGGAAGGTGTAGCGCTCCCAAGCAACACGCGTGCGCCCAGTTTGGAAGCATAGTAGACCGCAGCATCACGTGCATGGTAACGCGGCGACGGATCCTGCTGCTTAAAGGAAGAATCATGCTCTTCGTCAACAATGATCAGGCCGAGATCAGCAAATGGCAAAAACAACGATGACCTGGCACCTAATAAGATCTTCACCTCACCGCTCTTCACTTTATTCCATATCTCGACGCGCTCGTTGGGGTTGAATTTGGAATGATAAATGGCGATGTACCCACCGAAATGTTTTTGCAGTCGCCGGATCACCTGTGAAGTCAGCGCGATCTCCGGCAACAGGTAAAGCACCTGCTTGCCCTTCAGAATATACTCCTCCATCAGTCGTATATAGACCTGCGTTTTACCACTTGAAGTGACCCCATGCAGGAGGCAAACCTGCCTGGATTCAAAATGCTCCCGGATGGCGCCAAGGCAATCTGATTGTGCAGGCGAAAGCGTAAAGTCGATCTGGATCTCCCGGGCGGCATAATGGATCCTGTCAACGGCCAACTTTTTAACTGTCAAAATGCCCTTGTCAACCAGACCCTTCAGCTGCGCTGCCGATGCACCGGACTTTTTTAGCAGTTCCGCCTGTTTCACTTCCCCTTCTGTTTTACTGAGATGGAGGAACGCCATCAGCAGTTCCATCTGCTTTGGCGCGCTTGATTTCTTATTCAGCAGTTCAGCCAGTTTTTCTTCCTGGCTGTAGGCCGGATCCAACAGTACATAATTCTCTTTCTTCTCCGTATATTTTTCTTTCAGCGCTTCCCATGCCCAGCATAATTGATGTTCGATCAGTCTTTTTACTACGGGATATACATAGGCTGAATCCAGGATCTGCTGAACTTCCTGCAAACGGAGTTCCTTCTTCAGCAAAAGGGCCTCAGCTACCAGGTATTCCTGGTCGTCCAGCTGCGAAAAATCATCGCCGAACTCCTCATTATACATCAGCACGGTTTCGCTGCTGAGTTTAAAATTAGAAGGCAATGCGGCAGACATCACTTCACCCTCTGAGCACATATAATAATCAGCCAACCACGACCAGAGGGTTAACTGGTTTTCGTTGACCACGGGTTCTGCATCGAGTACGTTGAGTATCTCCCGGGGCTCAAATGCCGCAGGCTTCTCCAAATGCAACTGTTTGACGATACCCGCATATTTCTTCTGCTTGCCGAACACCACTTCCACCCGCATACCCGGCAATATCTTCTCCTGCCATTCCGGGGGAATGGCGTAAGTATAGGTTTTCGGGAGAGCCAGGGGGAGAATGACCTGAGCGTACATCATCTGGCTGTGAAATTAATGAAACTAAAAGCAATACTACTGTGGATCTTCACGGATCCATTCCGCATTATACTCGCGAAGTTTTGCTTCCATCAGGGCCACCACCTGTTGTTTTAACCGGGGCACATCGGCCAACGTCATGCCGTCCACCGGAACCATGGGAAGAAAAACCACCCTGCACTTGCCGGGGTTCAGGCTTAGCAGGGATCTATAGTGGAACCGGGAGTAATTGTCCGGGAAAATGACCGGCTTGATGGGAACCTGCGTTTCTACTGCAAGCCGAAACGCCCCATCGTAGCAGTCCTTCATGGGTCTTCCCGTTTCATTGAACGTTCCCTCGGGGAAGATCAGGATGGAAATGCCTTTGCGGATGACCGCCTTCAAATGCCGGATGCTCTGTTGCCGGTTTTCCGCATTCGATCGATCTACTACCACCACACAAACCTTATAGATGAAACCAAAAACAGGGACCTTCTTCAACTCAATTTTCCCCAGGGGCCGGAATGGCTGGCGGATGACCTTAACCAGCAATGCTGCATCGAGGTTGGAGATATGGTTCACCACAAACACGTATTGTTTATTGGGGTCTGGTTTCTCCTCCATGATCGTTCTCACATTGATGCCTACCATGAAGAACCAGAAATCGCCCCAGGCATGAAGAAGTTTGTAAACGAAGTTCCCGCCTCTGATCTTTCCAAAAAACGAGCCGATCACCACCAAAGGGAATATGAGGAACATAAAAAACAGGAACCAGAATCCTGCCCACACAAAATACAGAACGCTTGCTGCTGTTTTAATCAACTTCATTTGCAATTACATTTCCATTCGTTCTCCAGATCGATCACGGTGACTACCACGATACCCCTTGGCGAGTTGGCAAATATGATCCTCACCTCCTGCCCGTCTTTGGTATCACCCTCTATGGCGTACTTGGGATCGGGAGAACCCCGCATGTCCGACTTTCCATAGTTTATCGTTCCGTTTCTCAGGATATCCACCACTTCATCCTCGGTGATATGCCTGCAACCCATCCTGCAGCGCGCATGTTTTGAATAGATCAAGGAACCAGCCTTTCGGTTCAATCGCTCCCGTTCACCCGATTCGGCCG
>JBBAJN010000192.1:0-4641 GCA_040404045.1 Chitinophagaceae bacterium | reverse complement strand
CAGGCTGATCGATCTTATTGAAAGGAAAGCCAGCCAGTTGGAAAAAATCCAATACATCGTATTGGATGAAGCAGACGAGATGCTTAACATGGGGTTCAGGGATGATATTGAATTCATCCTGAAAAATACCCCTGCCCGCGAGAGTACCTGGCTGTTCAGTGCCACCATGCCCTCCGAAGTGAAGCAGGTGAGCAAGAAGTACATGAAAGATCCTTTTGAGTTGACCATCGGTAAAACCAATTCCGGTAATGTCAATATCGATCACCAGTATTATGTGACCACGCATAACAACAGGTACGAGACCTTGAAAAGGATCATTGACTTCAACCCCGGCATCTATGGGATCATTTTTACCCGAACCAAGTTGGATGCCCAGAATATCTCAGAAGCGATCATCCGTGAGGGTTACGATATTGACTCTTTGCATGGTGACCTGACCCAGCAACAGAGGGATAAGGTGATGTCACGTTTCAGGGATAAGAGCCTGCAGTTGCTGATCGCAACCGATGTGGCAGCCCGCGGTATCGATGTGCAGGGTATCACCCACGTGATCAATTACGAACTGCCGGACGATCCTGAAGTCTATACGCACCGAAGTGGCCGTACTGGCCGTGCCGGAAAGAGCGGGATCTGTCTTTCCATCATCACACCGAGGGAAGTTTACCGTATCAAGCAGATCGAGCGGATGAACAATACGCGCTTCCACAAGCTGGACATACCGGCCGGAAAGGATGTATGCCGCAAGCAGTTCTTCCATTTTATTGACAAGTTGTTGAACGCCGATATCAGCCATGGCGAATATGAAACCTACCTGCCGCTGCTGAAAGAGAAATTTGCGCATGTGGATAAGGAAGAGATCATGCAAAGGGTGGCAGCCCTCGAGTTTGACAGGTTCTTGCAGTACTATGAAAATGCAGTGGATCTGAATAATGTGGATACCGGCAGAACGCGTCGGGAGAGGGAGCCCATGGGAGCTGGCGCTGGCCGGACCGGGGCCCGCAGGACTGATGGCGAGTCTTCCTCGTACAAAGGTGGCCGCGGTAGCAGTAGCGGAGGCGCTACCACCCGTCTCTTTGTCAACCTGGGTACCAAGGATGGCTTTTATAAGGCGAGTTTCCTGCAATTTATTCTGGATATGAGCGACCTGAAGAAAGAGGTGCTGGGCAAGATCGATATGAAAGAGATGAACAGCTGGATCGAAATTGAACCCGCAGCGGCCAATAAGATGATCAAAGCGATCGATGGAAAGAAGTTCAAGGGTCGTAAGATCAGGATGAACGATGCGGACACAGGTGGTGGACGTCGTAATGATTGATCGCTAAAACCCTTTTCCAGTAAGGCATTTAGGCCACTGGCACTATTTGGGCATCGTAAAATAAATGCCGAAATGTTTTGAAGAAATAAAGGGATTACTATATTTGTTAAGATGACAGGGACAAAAGCATACCGTTATTTTTATTTTGGATTCTATTTTAGAAATAGGGCGGGATTGCTATTGTTGCCTTCGAATAAGTAAAAAACGAATCAACATAGGATCCCGCCGAGAGGCGGGATTTTTTTTTATATGAAAAGATCAGTACAACAAAAGAATGCCCCGGTGCGGGTTTCGATCCAGGGATTTGAAGGATCCTTCCACCAGGTGGCGGCCCGGCAGTATTTCGGGAAAGATGTGGAAGTCATCACATGCGCCACTTTCAAAGAAGTGGTGAGGGTGGCGTCTGCCAGAAAAGAAAGTGATGGCGGTCTGATGGCCATTGAGAATTCCATCGCTGGCAGCATCCTTCCCAACTATAATTTATTGCAACGCTCTTCGCTTAAGATCACGGGGGAAGTCTACCTGCAGATCAAGCAGCATCTGATGGTGAACCCCGGTGTGACGCTGGAAGATATCCGCGAAGTGCATTCACACCATATGGCGATCCAGCAGTGCCTGGAGTACCTGGACAAATACCACTGGAAGATGGTGGAGACAGAGGACACGGCCCTGTCGGCCAAACTGGTGCACCAGAAAAAAGCAAAGCATGTGGCGGCCATTGCCAGCAAACTGGCAGCCGAGATGTTCGGCCTGCACATCATCGCACCGAACATCCACACGATGAAGAATAACTACACCCGTTTCCTGGTGCTTAATCGCGAAGAACAGGTGAAGGTGGATGAGGGTGCCAACAAAGCATCCGTGAATTTCCATACGGACCATTCCCGCGGAAGCCTGGCACGCGTGCTGGGTAAGATCGCAGATGGCGGCATCAACCTGAGCAAATTGCAAAGTTTTCCCATACCAGGGTCTGATTTCAAATACAGTTTTCATGCGGATATGGAGTTCGACGAACTGGGGCAGTTCCATAAAGTCATCGAGCAGATCAGGCCTCTGACGGCCAGCCTCAACATTTACGGGGTATACAGAAACGGAATGGATAAAAAGAACTGATATGCTGAAGATCAAAACATCATCCAGGCTGGAAGGCATCGGCGAATACTATTTCTCGCAGAAACTGCGGGAGATCGATGAGTTGAACAAGCAGGGCAAGCAGGTGATCAACCTGGGGATCGGCAGCCCCGATCTGCCTCCTCATCCTGATGTGATCAAAACCCTGCAGGAAGAAAGTGCAAAGAGTAACGTGCACGCCTACCAGAGCTACAAGGGATCGCCCGTGCTGAGGAATGCCATGGCCCATTGGTATAAAGAGTGGTACGGTGTTGATCTTGATCCGGATTCTGAAATACTGCCACTGATCGGCAGTAAGGAAGGCATCATGCATATCTGTATGACCTACCTGAACGAAGGTGATGAGGTACTCGTTCCCGATCCAGGCTATCCCACATATCGGAGTGCGGTGAAGTTAGCGGGTGGCCGTATCCGTGAGTATATGCTGCTGGAGTCAAATAACTGGTACCCTGACCTCACGGCCCTCGAGGACCAGGGACTGGATCATGTGAAAATGATGTGGGTGAATTACCCGCACATGCCCACGGGGCAGCTGCCAACCAGGAAACTGTTCGAAGACCTGGTGGCGTTTGGTAAGCGAAACAATATTTTGATCTGTCATGATAATCCATACAGCTTCATCCTGAACGATCATCCCATGAGCCTGCTTTCTGTACCAGGCGCAAAGGATGTTGTGCTGGAGCTCAATTCCATGAGCAAGGCGCAGAATATGGCTGGCTGGAGGGTTGGCATCTTATCTGGTGCAGCGGCCCGGATCAACGAAGTGCTCACTTTCAAGAGCAATATGGACAGCGGGATGTTCCTGCCGGTGCAACTGGCCGCGGCAAAAGCGCTGGCCCTGGGACGCGACTGGTACGAAGGACTGAACAGCGTTTATCGCGAACGCCGGGAAGAAGCATTTGCATTGCTGGATCTGTTGAAATGCGAGTACGATAAAGGCCAGTCGGGCATGTTCGTTTGGGCGCACATACCATCAGGATATAAAGATGGATTTGCGCTCAGCGATGAGATCCTTCATAACGCCAGTGTGTTCATTACCCCAGGGGGGATCTTTGGAACAGCAGGGAAGCGATATATCAGGATCAGCCTGTGCAGCCCAAAAGAACGGATCATGGCTTGCAGGGAGAGAATAGCAAAACACCTTCAATCATAGCATGAGATATGTCTGACCGGAAAAAAATAGCGATCATAGGAACGGGACTGATCGGCGGATCCCTCGCCCTCCAGCTCAATGAGAAGGGTCTAGCGTCTACCATTGTGGGTGTAGACAGCAATGAGGCGCACGCCCGAAAGGCGCTGGAACTGGAGCTGGTAGATGCTATGGATAACCTGGATGTCGCCATTGCGGCTTCAGATGTAGTGATCCTGGCCATTCCCGTGGATACCATTGCCCGCATGCTGCCGTCGATACTGGATAAGATCGACCAGCAGATCCTGATCGACCTGGGGTCAACCAAATCGGCCCTGGTGAACAGCGTCAGCGCTCATCCCAAAAGGGGCCGTTATGTGGCGGCACATCCTATGTGGGGTACGGAATACAGCGGGCCCGAGGCGGCCGTGAAAGGTGCGTTCGAGAACAAGGCCGTGATCATCTGCAACGCAGACGAGTCCGATGCCGATGCGGTAGAATGGACCAGGAATATGTTCAGGAAGATCGGTATGCACCTGTTGGACATGCACGCCGATGACCATGATCTTCACGCGGCCTATGTGAGCCATATCTCCCACATTACCTCTTTCGCCCTCGCCAATACGGTGTTGGAAAAAGAGCGGGAGGACCAGGCGATATTTGAAATGGCGAGCGCGGGTTTTGAAAGCACGGTCAGGCTGGCCAAAAGCAATCCCGCCATGTGGGTGCCCATCCTGATGCAGAACCGGGAGAATGTGCTGGACGTACTGAACGAGCATATCAGCCAGTTGCGTAAATTCAAGAGCTGCCTGGAGAAGGAAAACTATGAATACCTGGAAGAACTGATGGCGGATGCCAACAGGATCAGGAGAATACTCAAGTAATTTTAATCAATCATAATTCTAGCATTCACATTTCAATCTGTAAAAATGAACTTGTACGAAACTTGGAACAAAAGACCGTTGATCATTTCAGGCCCATGCAGCGCTGAAACGGAAGAGCAGGTTATAGAAACAGCACAACGACTGGCTGCAACGGGTAAAGTGGATATGCTGCGCGCCGGGAT
>JBBAJN010000191.1:0-4681 GCA_040404045.1 Chitinophagaceae bacterium | reverse complement strand
CTGTCGAGTCCCTGGCAGGGTTCGTCAAGCAGCAAAAGGGGCGGGTTCTTCACCAGTGCGCGAGTAAGCAGAACCAGGCGCTGCTCGCCATCTGATAAGGTATGATAAAGTCTTTTCGAGAACCTGCCTACCTGCATGTATTCCATCCAGGCCTCAGTCAACTGTTGTTGTACAGGAGTTAGTTGGCGGAATAATCCGATGGTGTCAAATAAGCCCGACGCCACTATGTTGAAACAGTTTGCAGAGGCATCAAAGTAATGATGGAGTTCGGGCGATATGAATCCTGTTTTCCGTTTGATATCCCATATGCTTTCCCCACTGCCTTTACGTCTGTCGAACAGGTAGATCTCGTTAGCGAAGGCCTGGGGATTGTCCCCGTTGATCAGCGAGATCAACGTGGATTTGCCGGAACCGTTGTGGCCGGCTACATTCCAGCATTCGCCGTTCTTTACTTCCCAGTTGATATTGTCCAGGATTTTTTTTCCGTCATATGACACGGTGGTGTTAACCATTTTCACAGCCGTGGTGAATGCAGGAAAATGGTATGCCGATGGGATGCCGGCCAATGCGGATCCGACCGGTATCGATTTGTTTGCCAACGATGGGAGGAGGTGCGAGCCTTTGGGAAAAAATGCAACCAGTTTTCCCTGGTCAAGCACGGCGGTATGGGTAACCACCTCGGGTATTTCGGAAGTGCCGGTCACCAATACAACGTGCAGGCCCTGCTGCACCAATTTCGAGAGGATGGCGTCAAGTAGTTTTCGGGCTTGCTTGTCTAAGCCCGTGAACGGGTTGTCAAGCAGTACCCACTCTGGTTTTTGAAGTAAGGCCTTAGCCAGTTGGAACCGTTTATGTTCACCGTTCGATAATTGGATGAGGGGTGAGTTTCTGACATGGGCCAATCCGAACTGGTGGAGAAGATGTTCGATTTCTGCCGGATCCGCACCGGTTGCCCTTAATTCATCTTCCAGTTTTCTGGCATCTTCGGAATCAAAGGAGTTGAATCGTTGCTGGTAATAAAAGGAAGAGATATTGGAGAGGTTGGTAAACTGGTGCTGCCTGGTGATCATGGCGATCCTCGGTCTATTTCCCTGTTGGGTGTGAAACTGGACTTGACCGGAGTACAGGATTTGCGCAGCCAGCGCTTTGAGCAAAGTTGTTTTTCCGCTGCCGGAGGGACCAGTGATGGCGAGGCATTCGCCTTGTGCAAGCGCAAATGAGATGTGGTCAAGGACGGGGGATCCTCCGAGGCGGACTGTGAGGTCGGTGACTTGTAATATGGAGTGTTGCATGAATGGTCGGTTCAGATCATATTCCGCTCAGCTTAATTCGCTTGACGGTGCCCTCGTAGTTTTTTTTGCCATCCAGTATGATCGTCATCATCCCAGCCTTGAAGTCCATATCCAATTTATGGTTTTTATATGTCAGTCCTTTTACGGAAACAGTGGCCTTTGGCGGCAGTTGCGGATTCAGCCATAAGGTTCCATCGGCCCGCGGTTCAATTCCTACCAGTTCAAAAAGAATGGTTTCTGCTCCTGCCAAACCTGAGACGATATTACTCCGTTTATGGGCAGGGCTGCCTGGTTTATCAGCATAGAGCTCCTGGGGGAAATAAGCCAGGTGCTTACCCATCCAGAAATAGCTCTGGAGCACCTCATAGGCCAATGCCGGTTTATTCAGGTGATAAAGGATGCTGGCCAATTGGGGGCCATCACCTGTATACGCCCCACTGCCACCCCAATCCGTGTCATTGTATTCATAACGCAGACTATCTTCTTTGCTTACACTGGATATTCCATACGGAAACAAAAACTTACCCTGCACCAAATGTTGCAGCATTCGCTCCGTCATAGGCGGAGTAGTAGCGCCTGCATGGATGACATCGAACATTTGAATGGAGTATACCATTTCGCGACGTCCATCCGGATATACTGAAGCAAACCATCCCGCTTTTTCGTCCCACAACTCCTTACGAACAGCAGCAATGATATCAGTTGCTTTTTTTCGCCAGGCTGCACTTTCTTCTTTGCTGCCACCGCTCATGTCATTGAGTGCGGCCAGACGTTGAAGGTTTACAGCTCGTTCTGCATTGGGACTGGCCACATAATGCTCATAGCCTGCGTTACGCATTTCCAGCAGGTTATGTTGTTTTCCAAAGTCAATCAGACCATGGCGTGTTGGCAGGGCTTCCTGCGCCAGTACCAGACGTTTGGCTTCATCAAATAATGTCCTGTTAAACCCACGCTGCTGGGCCAATTGCCATACCATATTCATAAATGCCCAGGTACTGTAAGAGTACGAGACGCCCGTCCCCTTGCCACTTACCGTATAGGAATAGAAACTATCCAGCCTGACCTTTGCCAATTGCCGGGCAAGTGTTTCTGCATGCTCGCCAAACATCAGGGTAAGCATCCTCGATACGTATCCGGCATCCCACAGGTAGGTGTTTAAGCCGCCGCCATCCATACCTGCAGTGGCAATGTGGGGATTTATAATAAATTCAGGCTTCTCCCAAACGCAAACCAACCCACTGATCAGTGATCGTCTATAGTAATTGTCTAAGCCCTCTATGTTGCTTTTCAGTTGGGGTACGGATGCAAGATGTTTGTCAAGCCTTCGCTGCCAGGCACTGGAAGCAGTATTGATGAGGGACTCGAAATCTACCGCATAGACCTCGGGTTCACCCATATTGGCAAGAAGGAGAACGGTATAGAATGTGGTGCTTCCGGAAGCGGCGATTTGATGGAATCCGCTATCGTTCTGCAACAGTTGCAGGGAGACTTTTTCAGATGACCATTTTCCTTCACTGGTTTTCCTGGTTTCAGGTTTTGTATTAGGCGGGCTGAATCCCCATTTATCCAGGGGCGTGTATTGCAAGATCCCGGGGTCGATCACCGGAGTAGCTTTCAGGCGAAGTAGTGAAGATCCGCGATTGGTCACTATGGTTTTCAAAATGAAACCAGACCTGCCATAGAGGGGCACCAGTGTTGACTGAAATCCCAGCGAGACCAGGTTGCCGGATACATAACGGTGATAGGTTCCGTTCCGGACAATGGCATCCGGATACCAGGTGCCCTGGGTGTAGATCGATGACTGTCCCCAGAACTCGCCATTGTCGTTAATGACGAATCCGTCGCCATCAAAACGCATCTTCATGTCAAACCCGCTGGTAGATAAGGGGGGAGAGAAAAAATCCTTAACGCCACAAACCGTATGCAAAGTTGGCTTCACGTTGGAGTAGCCGCTGGTCACCCAAATATGTTGCGGGGCCGAGACGATCGCGCTTAGGGGCAGTGAGAAGTCAGCCGACTTCCAGTTCTGTGCAATGGTGATCGTATGGGTGAAGAGTGCTATGATAAAGAAAGTTAACCGCATAAATGACAAAGTAAAATGTTTACAATGATTGTGATCGATGTATAATGCTTCCCATTTTTGAGAACAAAAGGATGTTTGCTAAGTTAAGATTCTGGTTATTTTATTGTTAGGGGAAGCTTGGCTGCCGCTCAAAAACAAAAATGCCCCTTGCGGGGCATTCGATTTTTTCTGGCGGAGGAGAAGGGATTCGAACCCTTGATACCCTTTCGAGTATACACACTTTCCAGGCGTGCCAGTTCAACCACTCCTGCACCCCTCCGGGGGTGGCAAATGTACGATCTTTCCTTGAATTGACGCTATTAAACGCTCTTTTTGAGCATCAGGAACTCAAGTTGGCGAAGGTGCTTGCCCGTCAGGCCGTCCTCCGGGAAGGGGATCACCGTTCCGGTTTCCGCGTAGCCGCAGCGTTTGTACCAGGCGATCAGTTCAGACCGGAGGGAGATGACATGCATATAAATGGAGCTGCATTGCGCGCTTCGCGCATATTCCTCGGCAGCAGCCAGGATTTTTTTACCGATGCCGCCACCCTGCAGCGAAGGCGTTACACTGAACATCCCCAGGTACATGCTGTCGCCATGCTTTTTCAGGTTGACGCATCCCTGTAAGAGACCTTCATCATTTTTGTACGTCAGCATAACACTACCCGGCTCGCGCAAGACATCAGAAAGGTTTTCCTGGTTGGTCCTGATCTCTCCCGAAATGAGATCTGCTTCCGTGGTCCAGCCCTTCCGCGATTCTTCCCCGCGATAGCTGATGTTCAATAACGCCACAATAGAAGGGATATCTGCTTCGTCCGCAATGGTGATCCGTGGGTCTGAAAAAATCTTCATGACTCTGATTGAGACGCAATGTTACAAAGAGATTTTCTGAACGGGGCCTACTCGTAGATCTTCAGGCGGTTCTTCAGGTGGAGGATCTCTTTTTGCATGGCGGCGATCTTTTGCAGCAGGTATTCAACCGCTTCGATGCCACTGGCGTCCAGATCCAGGTCCCGGTGCAATCGCATCAGTTTATCAAGCCGGTCCAGGTCTCCCGTTGAAATAAAATCTTCACCCACGATCTCAACCATGCCCCACTCGCCCAGGGTATGGATAAATGCGGGTTCTACATCGTAGACCATGCAAAAATGTTCAATTCGGATCATGGTATGCTCATCCATGGCTTTGACTTTGAAGTTTTGACAATTGGACAAAAAGCTCGCGCTGCTGTTCAGTTAATGCTGTGGGGATCCTGATCTGGTAGGTCACATAAAGATCACCGAACGATCCTTCCTGTTTGTATAGCGGGAAGCCCTTTCCTTTCAGCC
>JBBAJN010000190.1:0-4706 GCA_040404045.1 Chitinophagaceae bacterium | reverse complement strand
TCAGCACGGCGGGTTCCTCGATCACCTGCTGCAACTGCACGCGGTTCAGCCTGGGGACGAAAAACTGGGAAAAGCCCAGGTATTCCGGCAGTCCGCGAAACGCCGCGCACTGGCCAATATAATCCGACCGCATGGTGAAAACGATATAAATAGGCAGGTTTTCATCCAGTGCAATACGTGCTGTTTCAAGCAACAGGTTCAATACCAGGTTGGATTCTTTGGAAGGAACCCCGTTGTGGTAATTCTCGGCATTGGTGAAGAATTCTTCGAACTGGTCTACCAGTATGATCAGGTTGGCCGCGTCCCGCTTTAGGGCTGCCTTGCCTTTCTCGTCGGCCTGCTGCCAGGCCACGGAATCGGGATCGGCGTAGCGTTTGGAGTTTTTGTACAGGTCCACCAGCGCGGAGAAACCATGTTGCAGTTCAGATTCCACCATGCGGTGATCAGCGATCTCCAGTTGCCTGGCTATGGATCTGCAGAGGTTATGGAAAGGGGACCTCATGGGCCTGAAATCTGCAACACACCATTGTGAATACTTTGACTTCAGGAAACCTGCGCGCGCGTTGGGGATGATGCCCGCATAGATCAGGGACGATTTTCCATCTCCCGATGCGCCCGTGAGCATCAGGAACTTGTTTTTCTGGAGCTGTGCCGTGGCCTGGTCAATATCGTCTTCACGGCCCTTGAAATAGAGCGACTCTTCTTCCGTGAAAGACCGGAGGCCGGTATATGGGCAAATTTGATACGATTCCAACATGACTGAGTTATGGGTTGCTGCGTACAGGGATAGCGTTGGGAACAGTTGATTAAAGGGTACTGTAAACTTTTTTCACCTCTGCTGGTATGTTCTCTTTGGGCACGATGGTTGAAATCACCCTCGGCGCTTTGAAATTCCGTGCGAGGTTGGTGTATGGTTCATCTTCGCCCACCAGGAACATGGGCGTGGGAGAGGAGGCTCCGCCAACCTGTTTCCAGATCTGTTTAATGAAGGGTAGGGCCCAGTCAGCCGCGTATTTGAAATAGACCACGGCAAGCTTGCTTTTCGGGATCTGCTGGGAAGACATTTCACGGTAGGAGTCTTCGCCATCTGGCAGGATATTCATCGTTTCTACGGGATATTCCAGGCTCAACCTGTCCACAATAGCCTGTGCGTCTTGCTCATCCTGCTGGTTGAAGATGAAGAATATTTCTGTGTCTTTTGAATCATAGACCTTGGCATCCTGTTTCATCATCGCCACGCGGATATCGTCCACCAGTTGCATCGGTCCCTGGCTGTTGGAGAACATCATATTGCGGGTGATGTTGTTCCGGATGTATTTGATGAAATTCTGCTGCGATGGCTTTATGTTGCGACTGTTATCGGGGTCCTGCCATACAAAGACGTTGAAATCAAGACCTGGGGTATCGATCATTTTCTTTGCCTGCAGGAACTGGTATTGGGGAAAAGACATGTCCTCGTCGCTTTCGAAGCGGCGGCCAAATTCTCCGCTCAGGATATGTAAGGAGCAGATGCATTTTTTCATTTCTTCTTCGGCCCTCATCTTAAACGTATCATCATCTGCCGGGCAGTCGGTCGACGGCAGTACGTTGAAACCTGCCTTGTTCAGGATGATCGCCATTTCCTCGCGATTTTCCTTCAGATCGGTAGAGGTCCAGGCCAGGTAGATATTGGGCCGCTGGCGGTCGATCACCTGCACTTTGATGGCTGCAGACACCGAGGTTGCCATGACGTTTGGCACGATCTGCCTGGCGGAAAGCTGGATCTCGGCGGGTGGGCTCGTGTCTGGCTGCCTGTATTTCTGCTTGATGCCATTCACGATATCCTTGATCGCATTGGCCAGTTTATTGATCTGGTTCCTGTACAGGGGGCGGTTGTGGGCAGCATTCTTTTCATCGTCCAGCGGGCGTAAGGGCCTGTTGATGCCATCTTCCCGATAGATGAAATCGATGGATCGCATGCCACCTTCCAGTTCTGACTCCAGGAGTTTTACATCGTCCGCGTCGATATCGTGGATTTTTACCGGTATCACGCGTGAGGCGGTATTTCCACTGGCCAGCCTGACCATGGGGCCGATGTCATCGTTCCTGCTGGCAGCCTGGAAGCCCTTGAATTCAGCTTTCCAAACGGCGGAGGATGTATCGCAATAGGTCTGGGAGACGATGGGTATAAAAATCAATGATTTGATCTGTTTCTGGCTGTCGGACTTTTCAGGGTCTTTTTCAAACCAGATGGAGAGTTTGTCCTTCAGGGTAGCGCTCAGTTCCCGTTCCAGTTTGGCCATGAATTCGGTTACCCAGCCATCGTATTTATTGTCATTCGACCTGTAGCTGATATAGATATCATGTTCAAATCCCGGTAAAATCGAAGAAGGGGCCTTGGCCTGTGTTTCTGCAGACTCACCGGCGGAAAGGATCCGGTAAACGGGGATGGGTTCCCGGACGTTCTTCAGCATTTCCACCTTCACGAATTCCGACCGGATGTCATGCTTATTGGAAATATTGTGGTGAACAGATTCGGAAACAAAAATGCCGGCGGGAGGGGCTGCAGCCTGTATTCTTGCGGCAATATTGACCGTGTCACCGAAGACATCGCTGTTTTCGAACACCACTTCCCCCTGGTGGATACCGATCCTTAGGGAAAACTCAGCACCCGCTGCGCAGGCCTGTTGGATTTTGATGGCGGCGTAGACTGCGTTGGACACTGAGGGGAAACTGGCCATCACGCCATCACCCAGCTCTTTGATCCATGTGCCTCCGAATTCTTCGATAACGGGTTTCTGGATCTCGCGGTTCTTTCTTAATAATTCAAATGCTTTTTGTTCGTTATTCCCCATCAGGGCGGTATAACCAACGATATCGGTGAACATAATAGCGGCTAGCTGGCGTGTTTGAGACATGGGGTAATTTAGCTAGAAAAATTTGAATATCAAGCAGGGGAAGTTTATCCCTTTTGGACAGGCTAAAAGGTCTGGCAATCTCGTGAATTACTTGTGAGTAAGTCTTTATTCTTAGTCACGATAGCTATGAAACCGGCAGTTTGATAATGAATGTTGCACCTTCGTTTACTGCCGATTCAATGCTTAGCTCGCCCCCATGGGCCTTGATGATGTCATAACTCAGGCTCAATCCCAGTCCCGTTCCCTGTCCGGTGGGTTTGGTGGTGAAAAAGGGTTGGAAGATTTTGTTTCGGTGGGTCTCTGAGATTCCGTTTCCGTTGTCTGCCACCGAAACAATTAGCTCATTGGCTGATTGGCTGATTGGCGAATTCGTTAATGCCAGCTTCGTACTTATTGTCACCTGCGGCTCATAGCCATCGCCGATCTGCTTCTTTTTTTCGTTGACAGCATAAAATGCATTGGTAATCAAATTGAGTAATACCCTCCCGATATCCTGGGGGATTATGTTTATGCTGCCGATAGATTCATCGAAATCAGTTTTCATGGTGGCATTGAAATCTTTGTCTTTTGCTCTTAGCCCATGGTAGGCAAGCCGTAAATACTCATCGCACAGGGCATTGATATCCGTTGGTTCTTTTTGTCCGCTGCTGTTTCGGCTGTGTTGCAGCATGCCTTTTACGATGGCATCGGCACGTTTGCCGTGATGATTGATTTTTTCAAGGTTTTGCTTAATGTCTGCTGAAATGACTTTGGCCTCTTCGATATCTCCCTTATGTAACTCGACATTCATTTCCTCGATCAATTCAGCACTCAATTCACTGAAATTATTGACGAAATTCAACGGGTTCTGGATCTCGTGGGCTATGCCAGCCGTAAGCTCTCCAAGAGAGGCCATTTTTTCAGATTGGATGAGTTGGGTCTGGGTGGATTTTAATTCGGTCAATGTTTTTTCCAACACGGCGTTGGCTTTCTTTTTTGATCGAAATCGGTAGTAAGTGCTTCCGGCAAGTATGAGTAGCAAGGCTGCAATGCCAAACGTAAAATTTCTTGACTGTGCAGAAAGTTTATTTTCACTTTCCAATTTTGATATGGCAATTTCATTATCAGTGATCTGTTGCTCTGTTTCGAAACTGATGGTACGGTACTTAGACTGGTCGGCAAGGATGCTGTCCTGCAGGTTGATAAACGACTTATAAGCTTGTTTTGCTTTCGCATCATCGCCTGTTTTTTCATACAAGGTGGCTAATAGTTTGTAGTCCTGTAAAACGTTCGAGCGAAGTAGTCTTGCCCGCTCTATATCCTTATGTAATAGTTCAATGGCCTCGCCGTATTTTTTTTCTTCGATGCGTAACAATGCCATATAGTAATCCGGAACTATATATCCGGCGGGCTGATTGACGCCAATATGAAACTCACTGACGAGTTTCGTGCATTGTTGCAATAGCGAATCTGCCTGTTTAAATGCACCCCTTTTGATGTCATAGAGGGCCCGGAGTTGCATTTTGAATATAGCGAAACTTTTTTCAGGATCTCGATAATTTGCGCTGTCAACCAACTTCAGGTAGTAATCTACACTGTCAAGCTGGTTGGTGAGCAGTTTAACCAATGCCAGGTGTCGTGCAGTGAACAACAAGGTCTGTCCATTCTTTACCTGAGAGTCATTTCCTCCGGCTTTATAATATTCAATTCCTCTTTGCAGCACTGCTTTGCTGTTCTCAAGTGCCTTTTCATATTCCTCCATTTGTATGTAATACTCACTCAATAATGATGCATTATCTATCCATGCATATTTTCCCTGTTTTACGGTAA
>JBBAJN010000189.1:0-4739 GCA_040404045.1 Chitinophagaceae bacterium | reverse complement strand
TTTCTACGATCATTATGGAACCGGAATCATTCGCGCCGGCATGCAGGCAGATCTGCGCTATCTGGCGGCCTACGGTCAGCCAGCTGGCCTGGATGTTCAACACATTAGGCAGCATGATGCGGCTCAACGAAATCATCCTGATATATTCTTCCGGAGTAGTCAGGTTCTGTACGCCGCGGATCTTGGTGAGCAGCGTGTCCACATCCTGGAAGGTCCAGGGAATGAATGCCAGAAAGCCCTTGGCATGAGCGGGTTTCCGGCTCTGTACTTCCCGTATGCGAACCAAATGCTCAAAGCGCTCTTCTATGGTTTCCACATGCCCAAACATCATGGTGGCCGATGTGGTGATGTCCAGCTTATGCGCCTCATGCATGATGTCCAGCCACTCCTGCGCACCACACTTGCCTTTGCTGATCAAACGACGTACGCGGTCGATCAAAATCTCGGCGCCGGCACCGGGCAGGGAATCCATACCCGCTTCTTTCAGGGCCTTCAACACCTCATGGTGCGTGCTCTTTTCCAGCTTCGTAATATGCGCCACTTCGGGCGGCCCGAGCGTGTGCAACTTCAGATCAGGATACTCCTGTTTCAGCTGCCGGAATAAATTGACATAGAAATCCAGCCCAAGGTCCGGATGATGGCCACCCTGCAGCAATAGCTGGTCGCCCCCATACTTGAAGGTTTCTTCGATCTTTTTGCGGTAGGTGGGCATATCCGTGATATAGGCCTCGGCATGCCCGGGGATACGGTAGAAATTGCAGAATTTACAGTTGGCAATGCACACGTTGGTGGTGTTCACATTCCGGTCGATCTGCCAGGTGACCCTGCCATGAGGCACCTGTTTTTTGCGAAGTTCATCGCCCAAATACATCAGATCGGTCAGTGGCGCATGATGGTACAAAAACACACCTTCCTCCACGGAAAGAAACTCAAAGTTCAAGGCTTTCTGATAAAGCGAAGCCAGCTGTCCAGCGTTGTTGTCTGCCATAAGTGAGTAAAGGTAATAAGCTTTTTATTGCGCCTATAATTCTGTTGAGCGATTAAAAGTTTGCGTATTTATTCGCTAAATTGAACAGGAAGAATGCCGGAAGGATTATGGGAAAACGAAAGGGATATATGATTTTGCTCTTTTTATGGCTGGCCATGCAGATCACGGCCCAGGAGCAATTTTCTGAGCCGGATGCAAAACTGCTCACCAAGGTCCCATTCCAGACCCTGAGCGGCGGGGTGGTGATCCTCACCGCCACGGTAAACGATTATCCTGATTCCCTCAATTTCATCCTCGATACCGGTGGTGGCGGAATATCGCTTGACTCAACTACCTGCATCGAACTCAATATTCCCCTCGTTCCCTCCGAGCGCACCATCAGGGGGATCGGCGGCGTGCGGAACGTTAAATTCCTGAATAACGCCAGCCTCAAGATCAAAGGTTTGCAGACGGACAGCCTCAATTTTCATGTCAATGATTACGAGATCCTGAGCAGTGTGTACGGCATGAAAATCGACGGGATCGTTGGATTTAGCTTTTTTAACCGCTATATCGTTCGGCTGGATTACGACAGCTCCCGGATGGAAGTGTACAGCAAAGGCGAGTTCCGGTATCAGAAAGGTGGTGAGATCCTGAGGCCCTTCCTGGGTACCATCCCGATCCAGTCGCTGAAGTTTCGTGACGACAAGCCAATGACGCATAAGCTTTATTTTGATACGGGAGCAGGACTCTGTTTCCTGCTCTCAAAAGATTATGTTACGGATTCTGCCGTGATGCGGAAGCGAAAACCGGCACCCGTGGTGACACAGGCCGAAGGATTGGGCGGGAAGATGAAAATGGAACTGACCTCCGTCAAAGAAGTCAGCATCGGGCCATATAAATTCAGGAGAGTACCCACTTTTGTTTTTGAAGACGTTTACAACGTTACATCGTATCCTTTCCTCGGCGGCCTGATCGGCAATGACCTGCTGAGGCGCTTTAATGTCACCCTCAACTACGCCAAAAGGGAGATCCATATCCTGCCCAACAGTCATTATCGTGATCCTTTCGATTACTCCTATACCGGTTTAGGTATCTATTATGTAAATGGCAAGATCGTAGTGGAAGACGTGGCCGAGGGATCACCTGGGGATAAGGCAGGTCTCAAGCCAGGGGATGTGATCGTAGGGGTCAATAACAACTATACTAATAATATACAGCAATATAAAAACATGTTGCAAAATACAGGGGTCAGGCTGCGCCTCCTTATTCTCAGGAACGGCGAGCCTTTTGAGATTTTTCTGAAACCAAGAAGTATCCTGAAGGGGTAGTTTACCAGTTTGTTTTCATGATATTTGCAGTATGATTCAGTTTGAACGTTTTAAACTGGCGAACGGTCTCACCGTGATCGTTCACCGGGATGTGAGCACACCCATGGTGGTGTTGGATATTTTGTACGATGTGGGCGCACGCGATGAAGATCCCCAAAGAACCGGCTTTGCGCACCTGTTCGAACACCTGATGTTCGGCGGATCCATCAATATTCCTGATTACGATGAACCCCTCCAGGTGGCAGGGGGCGAGAATAACGCCTATACCACCAATGACCTGACCAATTACTATTGCCAACTTCCGCTGGAAAATATTGAAACGGCATTCTGGCTGGAAAGTGACCGTATGCTGAGCCTTGCCTTTTCAGAAAAAAGCCTTGATGTACAACGGAAAGTGGTATGCGAAGAATTTAAGGAGCATTACCTGAACAAGCCCTACGGAGATGCCTGGCAACTCATCAGGGAGATGGCCTATACCACCCATCCCTACCGCTGGATGACCATCGGTAAAGAGTTAAAGCATATCGAAGAGGCCAAACTCAGCGATGTGAAAGATTTTTTCTTCAAACATTACAGGCCCTCTAACGCCATCATGGCCGTAGCCGGCAATGTTGAAGTGGAAGAGGTAAGAAAGCTGGCGGAGAAATGGTTCGGCGATATCGCACCCGGCGAACGTTATGTCAGGAGCATCCAACCAGAGCCGCCGCAGACCGAAGCGCGGAAGCAAACGGTGAAGCGAAAAGTTCCCCTTGATGCCCTGTACAAATGCTGGCATATGCCTTCCCGTATGGAGCACGGATATTATGTGGCGGACCTCATCACCGATATCCTGGGCGGCAGTACCTCTTCCAGGCTTTACCAGGCCCTGGTCAAGGAGAAAAAGTTGTTCAGCAACATGGAATGCTATCATTTTGGTACCGTGGACCGGGGTCTTCTCGCCATTGAAGGGAAGCTGGTGAAAGGCGTGGATATCCATGAGGCCGAGAAAGCGATCGATGAGGTGTTGAATGACCTGAAAGAGAAAAAGATCGATGAGAAGGAGTTGCAGAAAGTGAAGAACAAAACCGAAAGCCTCATGGCTTTTGAAGACATGACCCTGATGAACCGCGCCAACAGCCTGGCCTATTACGAGTTCCTTGGGGATGCTTCGCTGATGAATACAGAACTGGCCCGGTATAACGATGTGTCAGCTGACGATATCATGGCGGAAAGCAAGCGCATATTTGATGAGAAGAACAGCAACACGCTGTATTACATGGCAGAGTAAATGAACGTATGATCAAAGACAGAACAGTTACGATAAAAGGACCGGACAGGAAGCAGGCGCCCAGGATCAAAGATGCAGTAGAGTTCAACCTCAGTTTGAAGCCCTATGAGAAGCTGGTGCTCGACAACGGCATTGAGGTGTACACCGTTTCTGGCGGCGCGGAAGAAGTGATGCAAATGGAGTGGGTGTTTTTCGCAGGGAATTCTTATGAGAAGGCCAATGGCATTGCTGCCGCTACCAATCACCTGATCAAGAACGGAACCAAAGGGAAAACCGCTTTCGAGATCAGCGAACATTTTGATTTTTTCGGATCATACCTGAACAGGCATTGCTACAATGAAACCGCTGTGATCAGCCTCCACACGCTCACGCGCCACCTGTCGGAGCTCCTGCCCGTAGTATCTGAACTGATCACTGATCCCGTGTTCCCTGAACATGAGCTGGACATATTCAAGCAGAACATGAGGCAGAAGCTGGAGGTGAACCTGAAGAAATGTGATTTCGTGGCCAACCGGCTCATCGATGAATATTTGTATGGAGCAGATCATCCTTACGGAAAGTACTCCACGCTTCAAACGTATGAGGTACTGAACCGCGAACAGCTGGTTGACTTCCACAAACAATTCTACCTCCACGGCAAGCTGGTCATTTTTGCAGCAGGGGTCCTCCCGGCAGATCTTTACCAGCAGTTGAATGCTCATTTCGGGAAACTGCCCGTGCAGCAAGCCACTCCATCGCTGGTGCATCCCATCCATGCAGCATCTGAAAAAAAATATCGGATCTCCAATGATCCCGCAGGTGTGCAGGGGGCAGTGCGTATGGCAAGGCCCTTCGTTACCCGTAAGCACCCCGATTTTGCGCCCATGCAGGTCCTGAATACCCTGTTCGGTGGTTTTTTTGGATCAAGGCTGATGAGTAATATCAGGGAGGACAAGGGCTACACGTACGGCATCCACAGTTATTTCCAGAACCATATCGCTGAAAGCGCCATCATGATCAGCACGGAAGCTGGCAAGGATGTTTGCGAGGAAACGGTCAAAGAGGTTTATCATGAAATGGCCCTGTTGCGCAACGAACAGGTATCGGAGGAAGAGCTGCTGCTGGTGAAGAACTACCTGATCGGTTCCATACTGGGCGATCTGGACGGCCCGTTCCATATCATCGGAAGATGGAA
>JBBAJN010000188.1:0-4781 GCA_040404045.1 Chitinophagaceae bacterium | reverse complement strand
GTTAACCACCTGCAAAAACGATACCAAATTATTTTGGTAACCAACGTACGCTGAATGGGCATCAGAATACGATAAACAGTTCCACTTTCACTTCATTGTCTGTTCTTACCAGGAACAAAGTAGGTCTCTCAACCGAGAAATCTTCCAGCAAGAAATTGAACTCCCCACGGAATCTCCTCTCTTTGCCTGCTGTCTCTTCTTTCATCTTGAACTCAATATTTTTCTCCACGCCATGGAAGGCCAGCACCCCGCGGACCGTATACTCCGCATCCCGTTTAATGATCGAAGTAGAATAGAAATTGATATTGGGATAAGTGAGGGCATCTGTTATCTCCAGCATGTGCGAATCCCGATTGGAATTTTCGCTGTCGAACGATTTCAACTTTGACGTAGCTGCCACTTTCTCTACCTCACCCTTTCCACTTACCTGCACCACACAGCTCACATCTTTGGAAATTCCTGTCCAGGCATGAACTGCATGCTTTGCATAATACTTGATATAAGACTTTGTCTTATCAGCCCTCCATTGGACAGACTGGCCAGCGGCTCCCAATTGTATGAACAACAGGGCCAAAAACAGGATATGTTTCATCGGTCAGAATTTAATGACAACTACGGCAGCAGCGTAACTGGCGAACGTTGTATACGCCACAGCACGGTGAATGGGCTTGAGGTCGGGGTTATTATCGATCTGCCCTGCGAGAATATTGGTGGCGATCATACCTGACATATGGACGAGGGCCAGCCATTTGTGAAGCTTGAGCGAGGTGAGCCCTTTATCACGGTTCACCAGCGGCGGTGGCGCAAACAAGCTTGTCAAAGCGGCCATGGAATAGGTGATGTTGATGCCTGTTGCCAGGGCTTCATGGGTATCTATCAAATTAAACTTGCCATTATACAATTGGCTGCCAACGATCCCCTGGGCAACCATACCGCCGAGGGTCACAAATCCGAGGATCTGGTGTGCCTTCAACATGAACCTCCGCGTCTGCATTTCCTTCTTCCGCTGCTCAACAGTAAGTGGAGAAATGTTCCATTTACGCATCAGTCCCTTTTCCCCCCAAAGCATCCGCTGGGTGAGGATCACCTTGGGAGGAAGCAGGGCCGTATCTGCTTTTTCTTCCTGCTGCAGTTGCTTGAGCAGGTCATTGTCCTGCCCAAAGGCAGTGCTGCTGACAAAGAAAAACAGGCAAATCAGTAATCTGCTACGCATACGATTCATTATGAGAATACCCTGAGATTGGTGCCGGACAGCGCGGTGTTATATCTGGTAAGGGGCGCTCCAGCAGGTCCTGTTGTAACAGCACCGGTACTGGAAAACGTGGAACCATGTAATGGACAGAAGAACCTATTTTGATTAGGCTGGAACTCTACTGGCGTTCCCTGGTGCGTACAAGCCTGGGAGACCGCAATGTAAGTGTTGGCGAGGGTACGTGCAATGATGATGCTATTCTTGTAAATGAATCCCCCGGCCGTACCCAACGCGGCATTGGCCGCATCGTTGAGGTTAAGGGTAAAGTCGACACCGGTTGGAGCGGGTGGCACTGAGCCTCCGCCACCATTGTCGTCTTTGGAACATCCACCCAGGCATGCACCTGCAAAAATGGCGGCACTGGTCAGGCCGAGTTGAGCGAGGAATTCTTTTCTATCCATAACATTAGTGTTTACAACATTGGCGTCAATCTGAAAACATAGCCAGGGTCTTCCACGATCACATAAACGAACCCATCGGGACCCATTCTCACATCCCTCACCCTTCCTACATTTTTCATCACGGTCTCTTCCTTCACGATCTTATTACCCTGCAGGTAACAAACATTCAAATACTTGAAACGAAGCGATCCTACCAACAAAGCATTCTCCCAACCCTTGTACTTTTTCCCTTTCACAAAGCTCATCCCGGATGGCGCAATAGATGGAACCCAGTATAATATGGGTTGTTCCATCCCTGGCTTTGATGTGAGTTTCGACAACACCGTACCATCATAGTTGAGTCCCCAGGTGATCACGGGCCAGCCATAGTTTTTCCCGGGCCTTACAATATTCACTTCATCTCCACCCCTCGGGCCATGCTCATTAGACCAGATATCACCAGTCAGGGGGTTCATGGCCATACCCTGCGGGTTCCGGTGGCCAATGGAATATACAGATGCACTGGCTCCTTTCACCTTTACGAAAGGATTGTCCGCCGGGATAGAGCCATCGGTTTTAATACGATGTACCTTTCCACCATCATTGTCCAGGCTCTGGGAGGTAACAAAATGTTTTCCCCGGTCTCCAACGGTCACGTATAGGTATCCGTCTTTTCCGAACTCAAGCCTGCCACCATAATGATGCTCTGTTTTCTGATAAGGCTTCGCCTCAAAGATCTCTTTAACGTCTTTCAACATACTCCCTTCCAACCTGGCTTTGACCACTGCCGTGGTTTTAACCAATCCTGAATCAGACGTCACTGCTTTTGCATAAGACAAATAAACCGTGGAGTTGGTTGGGTAAGCGGGATCAATTTTTATGTCAAATAAACCGCCCTGTCCTGCTGCACGTACTTCAGGCACGCCTGCGATCTCCTGGCTATCCATATTTGCTTTTACCAGGAAAAGTTTTCCCGCCCTGTCGGTGACCAGCATCTCTCCATTAGGAAGAAAATCCATGGACCAGGGATTCTTGATCCCTCCGAAAATGGTATCGAGTTTAAATGTATTATTTGCCGTTTTTACGATCGGCGATGTCATCTTTTCCTGGGTAATATATTTACCAGCGTTCTTTATGCCACCTTGTATATAAGCTACCAGTTCCTTCTTCTCAGCATCGCTGAATGTAGCGGCAAATGGAGGCATGCCTTTTTCTGCGTTACCGTTATTTATAGAGGCCAGCAGTGCCGAATCAGAATTACCATTCTTCCACTGTCGGTCGGTAAATGCTTCCATCTGCTCACCATGGCAACCGGAGCAGTATTTTGCCCAGATCACCTCAGGTTTGTCTGCCACTGGCTTTTCGCCGGAGCGAAACGCAGAGAAGATCACCAGTAACATGAACAGGGGCACCATTAGAAACTTAAACAAAGTTGAATATTTCATAATATCTCGTTGGGGCCTAAAAATAAGGTTTTAAGGGCTAAACCACTTCGCAAGAAGCTATTTAGGCAGGCAATTTCGAAATAAGGAATCTCTTCAGGTCCCATTCGATTCTTCCCTTGCATGTGTAAGTCAGCAAGCATCGGGTTGTCAGGGTATTGATTCTATGGGAATTTTGTATCATTGAACCAGGATATCATGACAGCCGATCGAACAAATTACGAGCGCATTGCAGAAGCCATTCAGTACCTGCAAACCCATTTCCGGAAACAACCCGAGCTCTATGAAGTGGCAGGGAACGTCCACCTGAGCCCCTTCTATTTTCAGCGCCTGTTTACGGAATGGGCTGGCGTGAGTCCAAAAAAATTCCTGCAGTTCATCAGCCTGCAACACGCGCGTCAAATGCTGAAGAACCAGGCCAGCCTGTTTGATACCGCGCTAGAAACAGGACTTTCAGGAACAGGCAGGCTGCACGACCTTTTCATCAACATTGAGGGAATGACGCCGGGGGATTATAAGAACGGAGGCCAGTCCCTAACTATCAATTACAGTTATGCTGAAACACTGTTTGGGCAAGTGATCGTGGCGTCGACCCAGAAAGGGATCTGTCATTTGGCGTTCGCTGACAACCATGAACTGGCTTTCAGTGCCCTGCAGGCCGCATTCCCGAATGCCCATTTCACACAGACAACCGATCTGATCCAGCAGCATGCTTTAAACATTTTCAGGAAAGACCAGGACATCATCCAGATCAAACTTCATCTCAAAGGCACTCCTTTCCAGATCAAAGTTTGGGAGGCACTATTGAAGATCCCGATGGGAACATTCATTACCTATGGTAATCTTGCCCAGCAACTGCAAAATCCCAAAGCTTCAAGGGCCGTAGGCTCTGCCATCGGGGACAATCCCGTAGCCTATATCATTCCCTGCCACAGGGTCATTCAGTCCACCGGTGAATTTGGACAGTATCATTGGGGAAGCCTCAGAAAAACAGCCATATTGGGCTGGGAAGCAGCACAAACGGAAGTAAAGCCCTTTTTTAATCCATAGTATACAGACCTGTAGAATATGGAAGCAGGTCAACAGCCATACTCACCTGGTCTGGCTCTCAGCTGCTGATCCCCACTGCGTTGGTTGTTCCTGAAGCCATAGCTCTAATTTACCACCCTGGGAGATCAGTTCATGTTGCAGAAAGTTCTTGTTGTATGATTTCCCATTCCAGTAAACCCTTTCTATGTACTGGTCAGCTGCAGTCTTCCTGTGGCAAACGATCTCCAGTTGCCTGCCATTTTCCAACCTGATGTTTACCCGATCGAACAATGGTGTGGTCAATTGATAATTCCCGGATACGGGATCAATGGGATAAAAGCCCATGGCTGCAAATACATACCATGCGCTCATTTGCCCTGCATCATCGTTCCCACTTAAGCCGCCGGGACCGTCACTGTATTCTTCCAGCAGGATCTCACGAACCACCTTCTGTGCCTTGTGGGGACTTGCGGTGTAATTATACATGAACGGGATCTGATGACCTGGTTCATTGCCGTGCCAGTACTCACCTTTTTCAAACAGTGCATCAAGCGCAGATTCAAGCTTATCCCGCCCTCCCATCAACCTTGCCAGCCCTGGCACATCATGCGGCACATAAAAGCCGTACTGCCTTGGCGTGCCCTCTGTAATATAGGGTTCCCGTGTATCAGCACTGAA
>JBBAJN010000187.1:0-4938 GCA_040404045.1 Chitinophagaceae bacterium | reverse complement strand
GAAGAAGCTGTCGGAAGATTCAATATTTACCAACATTGAATTGATCCTTTCCACTTCCTGCTCAATAGCATGCTCACTCATTGTCTCATCTTTAAGCAGTACCAGCAGATCTCTGTCGGGACTTTTCATAAATTCTTTGGATTTAGAATATTTAGATTTTAGTAACCAACCATGCCTTTTTTACTCGGACAACCGCAGTTGCTTTTCTTTGAAGCTGAACAAGATGTTCCTGCAATAGTCAGAATTAATAACACCGAGATAATATATATGTTCAAAATTTTCACCCCCACTCTCATGTAAAATAAACTATTTTAACGTATTATTATTGCAATCCGATTCCAAAATATCGGAAAATATATACTCTACAGTTGTACCAAACCCACAAATGCCTAAAAAAATACTTGTTGGAATTCTGGACTGGGGTTTAGGCCATGCAACAAGAATGGTTCCGCTAATCAATCATCTGCTTCAATTACAGTGCCAAATTTTCATCGCAGCGACTGGCCCTCAAAAAAAAATTCTACGGGAGATCTTTCCGGAACTCGAGTTTTATGATCCACCACCGTACTCTATCAAATACCCCAAAAAGGGCAGAAATATGCCGCTTGTCATTTTTGGACAACTGCCCAGACTGTACAAGGTTATTCGCAGGGGAAAAGCATGGGTGGCTATGCAACATGAAAAACACCAGTTTGACCTCATCATATCGGACAACCGGTATGGTTTTCACCACAAGAAAGTTTGTTCCATTTTCATCTCTCACCAGCTTTCTCCAAAATCCGGCTGGGGCCCAGTGACTGACCTTTTGCTGAGAAAGATCCATTTCCAGTTCATTAACCCATTCAACCGTTGCTGGGTGCCCGACGTGGAAGCGGGGGGAGGATTGGCAGGCGAACTTTCCCACCCTCCTGTTTTGCCTCCCAATACCCGATTCATCGGTCCGCTTTCCAGACTGGAAAAGCAAACGAACCTCATTAGATATCAACTCCTTATACTGATCTCCGGCCCGGAACCCTCGCGAAGCGATTTTGAACAAATGTTGCGTGTACAACTGAAAGATTATAAGGGAAGCTATGTCCTGATCAGGGGGCTGCCTGGATCAACCCAGCAGGCAGGCCCGGGGGAACTGAATCATGTTGATGCTCCAACACTATCCAGGCTGATGTCAGAATCTTCCCTTGTCATCTGCCGTTCCGGATACACTACTGTTATGGATCTACTGAAAATGGGGAAAAAAGCCTTCCTGGTTCCCACACCCGGACAAACGGAACAGGAGTATCTGGCAAAACATTTGGATCAGGAAGGCATTTTCCCGTTTGATCAACAGCATTGCTTCAACCTCCCAGCTGCTATCGATAAAGCAACGTGGTACAAATACCATGTACCCGTTATAGATTTCGACGCGTATAAAAAAGACATTGAAAACGTTATTAATACCTGACACTTGGAACAAAGATTAAAAGCACATCTTGCCGTTCTTGGTGCCAACCTGATCTTCGGGGTCAACTTCAGCGTTGTCAAGTTTGTTACACCCGGCCTCATTAAACCATTTGGACTCAACGTGGTGCGGGTGCTGGTCACTACAGGACTATTGTGGCTCATGCATTGTTGGGAAAAGCCAAAACAGCCGTTATTGAAAAAAGACATTCCCCTGTTCATCGCTTGTGCAATAACAGGCATCGCAATCAACCAATTGCTTTTCATTAAAGGCCTGTCCATTACCTACTCCATTCACGCTTCACTACTCATGCTGTGTACCCCGCTGTTCATTACCATCACTGCTTTCATTTATCTGAAAGATAAAATAAGTTTGCCCGTGGTCGGCGGCCTGGTCTTAGGTATAACCGGGGCTGTTCTGCTGGTTACCTCCAAAGAAATCACGGGTAATGGAACCAATATAATCCTTGGCGATATCATGATCGCCCTGAACGCAATATCATATGCGATCTATTTTGTATTGGTAAAACCTTTAATATTAAGGTATACGCCCCTGCAGGTTCTGAGATGGGCCTTCACATTCGGCACGGTTTTCATCCTTCCATTTGGATGGAACCAGTTCATAGAAGCACCCTGGTCATCCTTTTCAAACACTGAATACCTGGCGATCGCTTTCGTGGTGCTGTTCGCTACCTTCCTGGGCTACCTGCTGAATATCTATGGACTGTCTCACCTGAAGGCATCAGCCACAGGAAGCTACATTTATTCTCAACCCCTGTTTGCCACAGCAGTGGCTGTCATATTCCTAAATGAAGAGCTCACAACCACCAAAATATTCTCAGCATTGCTGATCTTCGCAGGAGTATTTATGGTCCAAAGATCACAACTTAAGGCGCCCCATTCCTGATTGAGCCTCTTTTTTCCAATTTTTCCCATTTCGCCGTACTTTTGGAGCTCATTGATCCCGTTTCATCCCTCCTATTTTATATATTATAATTATTTAACATGAGGCAAACTCTGATTAGTTTCCTATTCTTACTGGCGACCATCCTGGCCAACGCCCAGACTGGGTTTCCAGTTAATGGCGTGGCAGACCCCCGCAGCAGCACCGTCGCATTTACCAATGCTACCATTGTAAAAGATTCCCGTACTACGCTGTCAAATGCAATAATGGTAGTGAAAGATGGCCGGATCCAGGCCGTTGGCACCAATGTCCCTATTCCCAGCGAAGCAACGGTGATCGACTGCCAGGGCAAGTTTATCTATCCTTCTTTCATAGACATCTACAGCGATTACGGTACACCTCCTGTTGCCACACCTCAAAGATCTTTCTTCGGTGGACCACCAACTCCCGCTGCCCCAACCAAAGGTCCATTCGGATGGAACCAGGCAATCAGACCTGAAGTAAATACCATAGACGTCTTTGCGGTTGATGAAAACAAGGCAAAATCATTGCGTGAGGCTGGCTTCGGCACCGTTCTCACCCATGTGAAAGATGGCATTGTAAGGGGTACAGGGGCCATAGTAACGCTGGCTGCAAAAAAAGAGCAGTTGGTTACCATAAAAGAAAAGGCATCTGCTCACTATTCATTCAGTAAAGGTTCTTCAACATCTACTTACCCCACATCGCAAATGGGAAGCGTTGCCCTGCTCCGCCAAACCTTCCTCGATGGCAAATGGTATAGATCGAACACCGAGAAAAAAGAACTCAACCTCAGCCTGCAGGCTTTGAACGACATTCAACAGCTGCCGCAAATATTTGAGACCTCCGACAAATGGACCGCGATCAGTGCAGACCGCATTGGTGACGAATTCTCCACCCAATTCATTATCAAGACCAACGGAAATGAATACCAGCGTGTAAAAGATATTGCAGCTACCAGGGCTACACTGATCGTTCCCCTGAATTTCCCGATAGCCATGGATGTGGAAGATCCAACCGATGCGCGGTTTGTTTCGCTGTCTAACATGAAACACTGGGAATTGGCACCGTCCAACCCCGGCAGCCTCGAAAAAGCAGGAATTCCGTTTTGCCTGACCAGTGCTGACCTCAGGGATCCAAAAACGTTCATCACCAACCTGCGGAAAGCCATCGAATATGGACTCTCAGAAACCCGCGCACTGGAGGCACTGACGTCCACACCAGCCGCACTACTCGGGGTGTCAGATAAAGTGGGAAGCCTCGAAGCCGGTAAATTTGCCAACTTCATCATCACCTCTGCACCGGTGTTCAGCGATAAAGCAGTCATCCTCCAGAACTGGGTACAGGGAGGTAAATATCCTGTCAGGGACGAACTCTGGACCGATATCAAAGGAATTTACGCGGTCAATGTTAACGGCCCGGCCGGAAGCAGCAACTATACCCTGGACGTAAAATCCGCTAACTCGGCAAACCTGATCGGGAAAGATACGGTCAACGCAAAACTGACCCTGGATGGCAAACAAGTTAAACTCAGTTTCACCCCGGAAAAAAAATCGAGGAACACGATTCGCCTGAGTGGCATCAGCCATGGCAAAACATGGACAGGATATGGCGAAGATTCTGCTGGCAACAAACTGAGCTGGACCGCAAACCTGGTTAAAACAAACCCGACCGCTGCCGACTCTGTCAGGAAAAAAGACCCACCGCGTTTGGGTAAAGTCAGTTTCCCATTCGGTCCTTATGGCAACGAAGAATTGCCAAAAGCTGAAAACATACTTATCAAAAACGCCACAGTATGGACAAGCGAAACACCAGCCAAACTGGAAAATACGGACGTACTCGTAAAGAACGGTAAGATCGCCCAGATCGGAAAAGGCCTGAACGATCCATCCGCCAAAAAGATCGATGGCACCGGTAAATACCTCACGGCGGGCATTATCGATGAACATTCCCATATCGCCTCTTTCTCCACCAACGAAGGAGCCGAATCAGTAACATCCGAAGTAAGAATAGCAGACAACCTCGATCCGGAAGATGTGATGATCTATAGACAGCTCGCTGGCGGAGTAACCACCTCCCATATTTTACATGGATCGGCAAACACCATAGGCGGACAAACACAACTAATCAAATTACGTTGGGGTGTGAACGACCAGGAACTCAAATTCCAGGGCGCTCCCGGCTTTATCAAATTTGCCCTCGGAGAAAATGTAAAAAGAACCGGTGCTTCAAACGGCAATACCCGATTCCCCGACACCCGTATGGGAGTTGAACAGGTGATGATTGACGCCTTCACGCGCGCTAAAGCATACGAACAAGCCCTGAAATCGGCTGAAGAATTCAATAAGAAGAAAGGTGCAACACCCGTGGTAGTCCGGCGCGACCTGGAATTGGATGCACTGGTGGAAATCCTGAACAAAAAACGATTCATCACCATGCACTCCTACGTGCAAAGCGAGATAAATGCCGCTATCAAAGTGGCTGACCGATTCGGATACACCGTCAATACCTTCACCCACATCATCGAGGGCTACAAGGTGGCCGATAAAATGAAGGCCCATGGCGCAAATGCATCAACG
>JBBAJN010000186.1:0-5001 GCA_040404045.1 Chitinophagaceae bacterium | reverse complement strand
GGGCCAACACACGATGGGATCCGAACAAACCATCTATCACGATCTCCAGCACTTCGATGTTAATGATGATGAAGCCGGCATAAATCACAAAGTGCAGAAATGCGACAAGAGGCTTTTTGAACATCTTCTTTTGACCGAAGGCAAGCAGCAGCACATTCTTCCATCTTTCCTGCTGATGTCCACTGAAATCTTCGGGCCTGCCCAGGTTAATATTCCTGCGTAATTCGCCTATTTTTTTGGCGAACAACCAGATGGCAAGAGCGCCAAGGATCAGAAAAAGAAATTGCTGTATGAACTCCATAACCATGGTTACATTTGCTAATTTACGTGTAATATAACCCGAAACAAATGCCCGTTATTGAAAAAAATTATATCCTTAGCGCTGATGCAGCAATGAAGAAAATGCGGAGGATGGCATACGAGATCCTGGAGAACAATGCGGATGAGGATCATATCATTTTTGCAGGTATCGCCGATAATGGCCTGGTGGTGGCAAAAACCATTGCCGGCATGGTCAAGGAGATCTCAGGGAAATCGACCGAGCTCATCAGCCTGACCCTGGATAAAAGGCATCCTACCACAGTGGAAACAGATCGGCCGGTTGATTTTAACGACAAAGTAGTGATCATTGTGGACGATGTGACCAATAGCGGCAAAACACTGACCTATGCCCTCAAACCCGTCCTGGAAGCCTACCCCAGGAAGATCCAGACGCTGGTTATGGTGGAACGGAGCCACAAGAAATACCCGGTTCATCCCGATTATGTAGGTCTTTCACTGTCCACTTTCCTGCACGAGCATATTTTTGTAGAGGTTACAGGCGACCTCATCCAGGGTGCTTACGTTGCCTGATCAGAAATAGAATCCGTGCAGTCTCCACTCACCCTTTGTATTGTATTCGAGGGCCGGGGCGGGAATCTTCAACGTGTTCAACGCCGAAAATACCGATCGCAGTAACGGACTCCGGGTCCGAATCCTGGTGAGGTCAATGTCCGCAGAAAGAAATATGCGCCTGTATCGGGGTTCCCCGGTATAATCGTAAGTTACCCCCGCATCATCTGTCCACTTGTTTTCCCTCCCCCCAAGCATCAGCCTGGCATTATAGCCCAGGGAAATATTCAACCATCTGGGTATGCGGCTGGCAGGGAAGAAATCGTGGAGGTTGGCACTGATCCAATAGGTCTGGCTGTTATAGTCTTTGAGCGCCCGCTCTATACCTGGAGAACCGAACAGATCCTCTGCCCGGTTCTGATAGGCCGGGGGATAATTGAAGGGAAAATAGCTGAACTTGATGGACAGCCGCTGTTGTTTCCAGGTCAGTGCCTGGCCGACGTATACTGCAGAGCCGGCCACATTCGCCGCCATATCCGTCAGGCTGAAACCCCATTCAGAGGAGAACCCGTCAAGTATTTCAATGATGCTTTGAAACGCTATACCACTGGCACCCCCCAGCCAGATGGCCTTTCTTTCGTTGACACCGGTCCATTTCCACATGTCGCCAGAGATCCTGCTAAGTTGGTAAGATGTCCACACATGGCCTGCTTTGTCCATTTGCTGCCACTCCGGCCAATCGTTGAACAGGTGAAAACTTTCCCTGGGGTAGTCCTGGTACCAGGCTTTATTCAGGCCAACAAAGGTTCCAGCCCATAGCACTGCCTGACCCGCGCCCACGGTCCAGACCCGGGTTTTGTTGGGGCCGGTGGTGTCAGTATCGGCAGGGCGGGCGCTGGCATGCAGGGCTGACAGGAAGAACAAAACGGATATAGCGATCTTTTGCAACAGCTCAAAAATACAATGCTCCCACCAGCTTTTACAATTTGCAAAATTCAATATCTTCACTCCTTTACCTTTCACTTAAAATTGTCTACTTATGGATGCTGCGATACAGCAACGCGTACAGGCCTGGTTGAATGGGAATTATGACGATAACACCAAAGCGGAGATCCGGAAATTATCGGAAGAGAATCCAACGGAACTGGCAGATTCATTTTACAGGAACCTGGAATTTGGCACCGGAGGATTACGGGGGATCATGGGCGTTGGAACCAACAGGATCAATAAATACACCATCGGGATGGCCACACAGGGCTATGCCAATTACCTGAAAAGCAGCTTCCCCAATGAAGAGATAAAAGTTGCCATAGCGCACGACAGCCGAAACAACAGCAGGCAGTTCGCTGAGATTACTGCCAATGTGATGGCGGCGAACGGGATTCAGGTTTTTCTCTTTGAAAGCCTACGTCCAACTCCGGAATTGTCTTTCACTATACGACATAAAAAATGCCATGGCGGGGTGGTTTGTACCGCATCACACAACCCTAAAGAATACAATGGTTATAAAGCCTACTGGAACGATGGTGGCCAGCTGGTACCACCGCATGATGTCAATGTGATCACGGAAGTGGACAAGATCACTGCGGTGGAAGATGTGAAATGGGAGGGTGGTGAAAGCCGTATTTCCATTATTGGCGAGCAGATGGACGAGGCCTATCTGGAGATGGTCAAGGGCCTCAGCGTCTATCCCGAGGTCATCGCCCGCCAGAAGGACCTGAAGATCGTGTATACGCCGATCCATGGAACCGGTATCAAACTGGTTCCCGAAGTGCTGCGTAGATTTGGATTTACCAATGTTACCCTGGTAAAGGAACAGATAGAGCCAAATGGTAATTTCCCTACAGTGGTTTACCCCAATCCTGAAGAGGCGGAGGCCATGAGCATAGGCCTCGCAAAAGCCCGTGAGATTGATGCCGATATCCTCCTGGGCACAGATCCGGACGCTGACCGGGTTGGTATAGGCGTAAAGGACCATAAGGGGCAGTGGGTACTGGTCAATGGCAACCAGACGGCTGTGCTGGCTTTTAACTATATGATCGAAGCCAGAAAAGCCAAAGGGATCGCCAAGCCAAACGATATGGTGGTGAAAACCATTGTCACTACAGACATGATAGACGTATTCGCAAAGAAGAATGGCATCAACTGTTATAATGTGCTGACCGGTTTCAAGTGGATCGCAGAACTGATCAAGGAAAAAGAAGCTACTGAGCATTACGTCATCGGTGGAGAAGAATCTTATGGCCTGATGATCGGCGACAGATTACGCGATAAAGATGCCGTAAGCGCCGTTGCCATGCTATGTGAAATGGCGGCCTATGAGAAAGACAAGGGCAGGAGTCTGTACGAGAAATTGATCGACCTATACGTGGAATACGGATTCTATAAAGAACACCTGATCTCGATCACAAAGAAGGGGATGGACGGACAGCAGCAGATCGCCGCGATGATGGAACGTTTCCGCAGTGCGCCGCCTTCATCGCTGGCAGGCTCTGACGTGGTCGAGTTGCTCGACTACAACAAGCGCGAAGGCAGAAATCTCAAAACGGGCACGCAGTGGAGTATTGGTCTGCCCAAAAGTAACGTGCTTCAATTTCTGCTCGCTGACGGCAGCAAGATCAGCGCAAGACCATCAGGTACTGAACCAAAGATCAAGTTTTATTTTAGCGTGAATGCAGAGCTGAAGCTGCGTGAGCAATTCGACGATGTGAGCCAGCAGTTGGACCAGAAGATCAAGGCGATCATCGCTGATCTCAACCTGTGATACATATAAGAAGAAATAAAAATGCGGTAACGAGGTTAGGTCGTTACCGCATTCTTGTTTAGATAACAACAGGTCAGACGGGTATGGTCAGCACCTGACCGGGAAATATCTTGTCTGGGTCAGTGAGTTTATCCTTGTTGGCGTCAAAAATATCCTTCCAACTGATGCCACTGTATTTCTTGGCGATCTTCGAAAGATTATCGCCGGGCTTAACTTCATAAGTCTCCGGTACCGACTGATCCACTGAAACATTCAACACAAGATCACCTGAGCGCATCTCGGGGTCTATTGACTCGTATAGGTTCCAGAGCTGGTCTTTTGCCTGGTTGGTAGGAGCGGTACATGTGATGTAAAGCACACCTTCCTGTTCATTGACGGTCAGATTGGTAATTCCATTGCCGCTTGCATATTGCACAAGGCTGGCGTATTTTTCCTGTAATGCCATGATAGGGTTATTTTATTTAGTTATGACCAATTGGTTTACCACCTTCTTAGGCTTCATTTCATTAGCAGCCTGCATCACTTTCTGAAGGTCACTTTTCTTGACGGTACCCGTAAGCGTAACTTCTCCGTTGCTTACTTTTGAAGTAATGCCCTTGAACCCTTTTGCACTTAACGTTGAGTCGATACCCTTGCTGAGCACATCGTCCGGATTGATTACAATAACCGGTGGCGGGGGAGTAACTGTCAGGTTGTTGACGATGTCTTTAATGCCTTTCTCGCCCTGCAGTGCAGTTACAACGGCAGCTTTTACAGCTTCATCCGCTACTTCACCGCTTAAGGTAACAACACCATCCTTGACAATAGAGCTAACAGATGGTGAAATTGCTGATACTTTTGCTTTTACTGCTTCAGCTATCTTCTCGTCGCTTGGTTTACACGCTGCAAATAACAAGGTGAATCCAAAAACAAACAACAATGGCCAAAGCCGTTTTTTAATGTTCATGATGATTAATTTCCGGAAAAGTATGCGATTTGGAGAGGCATGTAAAATTGTGCTTGATTCAAATTAATACTTGAAACATCATTTTCGTAATTTGCGGCTATGCGTCCAACGGAAGATCAATACAGGCATCGCGGGCTACGAAGGAAACTAGTTGATGAAGTCAGGAGAAAAGGAATAACAGACGAACGGGTGCTGGACGCACTGAATGCTGTGCCCCGTCATTTCTTTCTTGATTCCGCCTTCGACCAGCAGGCTTATGAAGACAAGGCCTTCCCAATCGGCGCAGGGCAAACGATCTCCCAGCCCTATACAGTGGCTTACCAGACCCAATTGTTGCAATGCCGGCCTTTTGACAAAGTACTGGAAATTGGTACCGGAAGCGGCTACCAGTGTGCCGTATTGGCGTCACTGGGCGCCCAGGTGTATACCATAGAAAGACAAAAGCCCCTGTTCGATGCAA
>JBBAJN010000185.1:0-5041 GCA_040404045.1 Chitinophagaceae bacterium | reverse complement strand
ACATCCATCCGTCCCCCATTTTACCTGTCTGGGGTGACCAGTAATTCATGCCCCACGGGCGGCCGATGGCGGGGTAGGTGTTGCCGTTGGACATGCTGAAGGAGGACTCGGTACCCATTAAAGGATTCACGAGTGAGGCAGGGTCTGAACTTTGTTGAGCGGAAGCCAGAAAAAAAAGCGATAGCGAAAAAATGGCTAATGAAAATGATCTGAGCATGATGGGGGTTTAGCGTAATGGCTTTTAAAATTAAGGCGAAAGTTAGCAGAACGTACCTATTTATTATGCCTCGTTGCTATGGAAAATAAAAAAGGGACAAACGGTATGAACCTAATTTGTCCCTTTTGTAGCGGGATCGGGAGTTGAACCCGAGACCTTTGGGTTATGAATCCAACGCTCTAACCACCTGAGCTACCCCGCCGTTTGAGGGGGGCAAAAATAGGCAATAGCCAAATGACGAACAAAATAAAATTGTCCAATTAACCGGTTTCAGGTGCGGGAGTTCCCTCATTTTACCCGTACTGTGGCGGTTTGTCCATGGATTCCACAACAATCAGGCGGTAATTGTGGAAATTACCCAGATTTTGGCTTGGCATTATTCTTTTAGCGGCTATAACAAATCAATAGTTATGGATAACAATGAAATTCAAAGCAGGCCAGCCCGCGACGCAAAAACATCAAACAGGGGATTAGCATCTGCAGACCCTAAGACCAGGGCAGAAGTCGCCAGAAAAGGCGGCGAGGCGGTGAGCAGGAACCGCGAACACATGGCAGCTATCGGCCGCAAAGGTGGTCAAACGGTGAGCCAGGACAGGCAGCATATGTCACAGATCGGCCGCAAAGGTGGGGAAGCTGTTAGCCGCGACAGGCAGCATATGAGTGAGATCGGCAGAAAAGGTGGGGAGAATTCCCGCAGCAATGACGCTAACAAAGGCAGCGAGATTGCCCCGGGGAATACTGGTGTCAACCAAAGAAGTGACGATCAGGGAAGAATCTTATAGTGGTGTGGCATACCCCCGGATCGGGGGTATTTTTTTAACGCTATCCCCAAAAGCGATGCGTACCAGAATAACTACCGAACTGGTCGTGATAAGTAAATAATTCATTTCAATGCGGGCGGATTATAAATGCGCTCCGCATGTTTAAAAATCGTTTGCTTATCCCAACTGACAGGCCTCGGCTTTTCCTGCAGGTAAAGCTCCATCTGGTCATTATAATGCTTGCTGTCCGGGCGCGCGGATGCGCCGTAACAGTTGATCGACTCAATGATAGGCAATTCGTTCTTGGGGAACCTGACCAGTTGGATGAATGATTCGCCATGCATCACTCGGTACCTCCCGTCAGGTTGTTGTTTGCTATGCATGGCCATCAGCACATCTGGCAAGCCCCAGGAAGGATAGTCCTTACTGCCCCTTGAATGCCTTTGCAGTTCACCAAGGGTGATGCCCGTTCTTCCGAAATATTTTCGCTGGTAATTCGTGATCCGCAGCAAAACTTCATGGATATCCTTTTTGGTAAGCATGGTTCTCCTGCTGCCGGTGAGTTTCTCATTGACATAATGATAGAACTGCAAAAATACCGCGGCACCCTGGCTGGCCGGGTCTGCCATGCGGTCCCATTTCTGCAATATACCCAGGACATCTGCCGTAGCGCTATCCTCCGCAGGATCCAGTAAAAAAAGGGTATCTGTATTCACCGGGTATTGCAATGGTGTGGGCAGTTGCTTGTCGTACTTCATCCTCCTGAAAGCCGGATAGTCCACTTTCTCCTGTGTACCGATCATTTCCTGGAAACGGTAGCTTCTGTTGTTATGGTAAGTTTCATAGCCACTGGTTCCGTCAAATCTGGACCCGTCAAGATTTGATCCGGGCGCAGTGGCCAGAAAGGGGGAGTGGTTGGTATTGTAAAGATAACCGGGGGTGGGATTGATGAGTTGGGGTAAGTCGCTTATGGAATGAAATGTTTCCCATAGGGTAGAAGATGTATTTCCAGGAACCGTGGCAGACCATTGATAATCCGGGTTATTATTCCTGACAGGCATTTTGCCGCCACTGACATAGAAAATCGTATCGTACCGATCGGCATATACTATATTCATCATGGGGAGGGCCTGCATGGAAATGGCTGAATAGAACTCGCTGAAGTTGGCGGCCTTGTTCATACGCCACCATTGTTCCACCGCCTTTACGTCCTGGTTGGCGGTCAGCCGAATGGAAAAAACGCCTTGTTCTGTTTTGACCGTTGCCCCGTACTTGCTCCAGTAGGCAGCCTTGCCTATACGAACAGGGATTCCTTTTACTTTGAGTTTGACCTTTCTTTTTTCCAGCGGCAACCAATTCCCATCGAACTCATAATGGTCATTGTCCCTGTTCATTTTCAACTGGAACACATCGATCTTATCCATCATATTCACGGTATGTGCCCAGCCCAGGTGTTCATTAACACCTGCAAATACCGTTGCTCCGCCAGGGAACAAAGCCCCTATGATGTTCAGGCCCTCGTCGCTTTTCAGATGTGCCTCGTACCAGGCCACCGGTCCTTCCAGTGGCTGGTGAGAGTTTATGGCCAGGAATGCTTCACCCGTAGTGGTTTTGGACGGGTGAATGGCAAAGGCATTTGATCCGCCAGATTGGAACCCCGGAAGAACACTGGCCTTATTGCCCATTACATTGCCGATCACCTTATCGGCACCTGAGATGATGCAAAGGGAAAAACTGACGGCAGCCAGGTAGTCGGTGATGGTGGCAGGAAATGCTTTGCCAACCAGCACTTCATTTCGGTGTGTCCGGGCGTAGTCATTTATGCCAAGGATATAACTGTCCAGCACTTTCCTGAATGCGGGGTCCAGCGTGTTCTGTTTCTCCTCGGCAATATCGCGGCATCTAAGAAGCGCCGCTGCATAATCAGCCTTTGCGCCATCTTTCCCAATGGCCTTGCCGAGCAACCCTTTCCCGGTGAGCAGCACGTATTGAATGTCTTTGAAGTTATCCTCAGCATGTGCCCAGGCGAGTCCATAGGCCACATCTGCGTCGGTTTTGCCGAAAATATGAGGCACGCCAAGGCTGTCACGTGCGATCGTGAGCTTAGTACTGTCCCACTGTGCAGAGGTTGAACCCGTAACCATCAAGAATACCGAAACCAAAAATATTTTCATGCAGACCAATTGTTACATCCAATTTACAATTTTTAATTCTAGTTTTCGGGTGCCACATGAGTGAACTCAACCATCATACTAACAGATACGTATATGTGAAACTTGTACTGGTGACCATGGCATGGGGCGGCACCTTTATTGCCACAAGGATCGCAGCGCAGACTTTTGGGCCCTTCACCGGCGCGGCCTATCGCTATGCATTTGCCCTGGTGTTCCTGTTGCCGCTTGCATTCAGGCAGAACAGGAAACTGTTCAGTGTTAACCGGTCACAACTGCCGATATTGTTGCTATTGGGGTTCTCTGGAATTTTCGCATACAACTATTTCTTTTTCAAAGGCCTGAAAACCATTCCTGCCAGCAGGGGCGCGCTATTGGCTGCACTCAACCCCACGATCGTGATGTTGCTTTCCGCGATGATTTATAAGGAGAAGATCACGCCGCGCAAAATGGTCGGCATCCTGATCTCGCTCGTTGGGGTAGTGATCGTGATCTCAAGGGGTAAGGTCACCGAGCTGTTGTCCAGCCTGGAAACCGGCGATCTTTTTATGCTGGGTTGTCCTGTCACCTGGGCAATGTACACCGTTGCAGCCCGTCCGGCACTGAAGCATACCACGCCTTTACAGGCTTCCACCTGGGCTTCGTTAACGGGTTGCATCATGTTGTTGTTATTCTCTGCTTCCGAGCCGTACCCGGCGGAAATACCTTCCACCGTTTGGCTGGCATTACTATACCTCGGCATCATTGGTACCGTAGTGGCGTTTGTTTGGTATTACGATGGCATCAGGAGGATAGGGCCAACCCGTACCTCAATCTTCAATAACCTGGTGCCGGTATTTGCCGTGATATTCTCCGTATTGATCCTGAGGGAGCAGGTGTCCTGGTATACCTGGGTGGGCGGTGCGATGGTGATCGGCGGTGTGTTGTTCGTTAACCTTCAACGCAGGAAGTGATCAACGACTGTTGTAAACCTTAAGGGCCTCCTCCAAACAATCCATCGCAGCGTCAATGGATTCCAGGTTCAGGACATACGCTAACCGTACTTCATTCTTACCAAAACCCGGGGTACTGTAAAATCCGGTGGCAGGGGCAAGCATTACCGTTTGGCCCTTGTATGAAAATGACTCGAGCAGCCACTGGCAGAACACATCACTGTCATCAATGGGCAGCCTTGCCATGGCATAAAACGCCCCGCCTGGACTGGGACAATACACCCCTTCCATGGCGTTCAGTCTTTTCACCAGCAGGTCCCTGCGTTTCCTGTATTCTGCTTTTGGCGAATCAAAATAGGAGGCTGGCAGGTCAACAGCGGCTTCCCCCATGATCTGGGCCAGCCCGGGGGGGCTCAGGCGCGCCTGGGCAAACTTCATGGCAGCCTGGTACAGGGCCTCATTCCTGGTGACAAAGGCTCCAATACGCGCGCCACAAGCGGAATACCTTTTGGAAATGGTATCCATCAGCACCACATGCTGTTCAAGGCCTTCCAATTGCATTGCGCTCACGTATTCCCCTTCGTAACAGAATTCACGGTAGGCCTCGTCTGAAAACAGGTAAAGATCATGATCCAGGCAAACTGTTTTTAGGGCTTCCATTTCTTCGCGACTGTAGAGGTAGCCGGTAGGGTTGTTGGGATTGCAGATCACAATGCCCCGCGTACGGGGTGTGATGGCCTTTTGGAAAGCAGCAATGGACGGCAGGCTGAAGCCATCATCAATGGTTGATGTAACGGGAACCACTTGTACCCCGGCCATAACAGCAAAGCCATTGTAGTTGGCATAAAACGGTTCCGGGATGATCACTTCGTCGCCGGGATTCAGGCAGCACATGAATGCAAAAATAATGGCCTCGCTACCCCCGGTGGTGATCAGGATATTGTTATGGTTGACATCAAT
>JBBAJN010000184.1:0-5093 GCA_040404045.1 Chitinophagaceae bacterium | reverse complement strand
ATTACGCTTTTTGAGCCACCGTATTTATACGGTAGGCGTAGCATTCCCCGAGTAGGGACTACCAGCCCTGATCTTATATGGCGGTTGTACTGCGTTCGCCGAAGATGAGGCTACCGACCCTGATCATATTTGAGCCTTCGGCAAGGGCGATTCTAAAGTCGCTGCTCATGCCCATGGAGATCACTGAGAATTGATCGTCGTGGTAAAAATATCTCTCCCGAAGGTTTTCGAATATCTTTCTGACCATTTGAAATTCCGAGCGCAGGAGTTGCTCGTCGTGTGAAAAACTTGCCATGGCCATGACGCCGCAGACGTTTACAAATTCGAGTTCGTCATTATTGGACACCTGCTGCATCATTTCATAGGCTTCCTGCTCATCAAGACCGAACTTGGTCTCTTCTTTCGCAACGTACAGTTGGAGCAGGCATTTGATCTTCCTGCCATTGCGCGCGCCTTGCTTGTTGATCTCGCGGAGCAATTTGTAACTCTCCACACCATGGATCATATATACGAACGGGGCAATGTATTTGACTTTGTTGGTTTGGAGGTGACCTATAAAATGCCAGCGTATATCAGCAGGCAACCGACCCTGTTTCTCCGTCAGTTCCTGCACATAATTCTCGCCGAAATCGCGGTGTCCCAGGTTGTACAAGGCCTCGAGGTCCTCCACAGGCTTGGTTTTTGACACGGCGATGAGTACTGCGTGTTTAGTCCTGGCCACATCGGCCACCTGTTTATAGGAATCGATCAGGAGTGCCATCTTATTTCAGGATTTGGCGGCCGATCACAATACGCTGCACTTCACTGGTACCTTCATAGATCTGGGTGATCTTGGCATCCCGCATCAGTCGTTCAACATGGTATTCTTTTACATATCCATAGCCGCCGTGCACCTGTACGGATTCAGTGGAGATCCACATCGCTGCTTCGGATGCGTACACTTTTGCCATGGATGATGAAAGGGCATAATCCAATCCGTTGTCTTTTTCCCAGGCAGATTTGAGGCAAAGAAGCCTTGCGGCCTCTACCTTGGTTGCCATATCTGCGAGTTTGAATTGTATGGCCTGGTGATGCATGATCTCCTTGCCAAAGGCTTTTCTTTCTTTTGAATACGCTAAGGCCAGTTCATAGGCGCCGCTGGCGATGCCCAGGGCCTGGGAGGCGATTCCAATCCTGCCGCCAGCCAGTGTTTTCATGGCAAATGAGAATCCGAATCCTACTTCACCAACGATGTTTTCTTTAGGAACTTTTACGTCGTTAAACGAGATGCTGTGGGTATCGCTGGCCCTGATGCCCATCTTGTTTTCCTTGGCGCCCACGGACACGCCCGGCCAGTTTTTCTCCACAATAAAAGTGGTAATCCCCTTGCTGCCTTTTGAAGGATCTGTTTGTGCCATCACCAGGTATACTGATGCGGAGTTACCATTGGTGATCCAGTTTTTAGTTCCATTGAGGAGGAAATGATCGCCCATATCTTCGGCGACGGTGCGTTGCGAAGTAGCGTCCGAACCAGCCTCTGGCTCGCTCAGCAGAAAAGCGCCAATATACAGTTCTCCGTCTTTCTTACCCTGGGCGAGAGGGACCAGGTATTTCTGCTTTTGCTCTTCATTGCCATATTCTTCAAGACCCCAGCAGACCAGGCTGTTATTCACACTCATACATACGCTCACACTGGCATCCACCTTACTGATCTCCTCCATGGCCAGCACATAGCTGATGGTATCCATTCCCGCCCCGCCGTAGGCCGGATTCACCATCAAACCCATAAATCCCAGGTCTGCCAGCTGCATGATCTGCTCTCTTGGAAACTTCTGTTGTTCGTCGCGTTCTATCACGCCGGGTAAACACTGCTGTCGGGCGAAATCACGCGCCGCCTGTACGATCATTTTATGTTCTTCGGTAAGTTGAAAATGCATGGCAAACCATTAAGATAAAAAAAGGCCGGAACCCATGACCGATCGATCAGGGGGTCCGGTTGCAAAAATAAACCAAATAGCGGAAAAACTAACAGATGTTCGTATTAATTCAGAGCCCGGTGTAATCGCTGTGTCAGCTGCTGCTTTTCGCAGGCCCGGGGCCAGGGTGCGTGCACCCTTGAAACATAAACCGGGTTTGTAATCTTACCCTGCAGGTGGGCAGGCAGTATACCCGGTAACTATATCAGGATGTGAAGCTCTTTCAGACATGCCATTTGATTAAATTTCCATAAAGCTCGTAAGGCTCGCAAACTTTAATTATGATTGTACTCATTTTGTAAGAAACTCACTTTTCATTGGAACCAACAACCGCCACGATCAACTTTAAGCTCCAGCGTATTGTCACCATTGTAGCGGTGTTGCTGTTTGGCATAAAAATGCTCGCCTGGTGGTACACACATTCGGTTTCCATCCTTACTGATGCGTTAGAGAGTACGGTAAATGTGGTAGCAGGATTTATCAGCCTGTACAGTTTGTATGTAGCCTCGAAGCCCCGCGACCTGGATCATCCCTATGGCCATGGGAAAGCGGAATTTGTATCGGCGGCTGTGGAAGGAAGTATGATCGCCATCGCGGGTGGCGTCATCATTTATGAATCCATCCAGAACCTGATCTCACCGGGGAAATTGGAGAAGCTCGACAGTGGTATCCTGCTGATCTCCCTGACGGCGGTGATCAATTATATAACGGGGATGGTATGCATCAGAACCGGGAAGAAGAACAATTCGCTAGCGCTCATCGCCAGCGGTAAACATTTACAGACGGACACGTTCTCAACTGTTGGGATCGTAGCGGGGCTGATCATCATTTACTTCACGGGGTGGACGAAACTGGATTCCATCATTGCGCTTGGAATGGCATTCTTCATCATGTATACGGGGTATACCATCATTCGCACATCGGTCGAAGGGATCATGGACAAGGCAGATATGGAGTTGCTGCAGAAACTGGTGGACTACCTGAACAGGTACCGTAGAAAAAACTGGATCGACCTGCACAATGTGCGCATTATCAAATTTGGCCCGGTTTTGCACCTCGATGCGCACCTTACAGTACCCTGGTATCTGAACGTCCATGAAGCACATGATGAAGTGGACGAGCTGTCGAGGCTGATTAAAAACGAATTCGGTGAAAGCCTCGAGATGTTCATCCATACGGATGGCTGTCTTGATTTCTCATGCCATATCTGCAGCAAAGATGATTGCGCGGTGAGGCGTCATATCCAGAAAGAGCGTATCGGGTGGACCGTCGAGAACATCATCAGCAATAAAAAACACGGCAGCGAGGTCACGCAGCTCTGATGCTCGCCGAATACGGGTGATCAGATCTCCGGTTCCTGCTGCGAAAGGCAATGGAAGCTTCCCAGTCCCCAGATGATATCGGTCGAGTCGATCCCCACCACTTCCCTGTCCGGAAAACAATCCTGTATGATCCGGCAAACCCTTTCATCCTTAGGCTGGCGGAAGGTTGGCACAATGACGTATTTATTGCTGATATAAAAATTACCATAAGATGCCGGCAGGCGCTGGTCCTCCCAGATCACGGGATCGGGCATGGGCAGCTCAACAATATTGAGGGGCTTGCCATTCAGCAGGCGCATCTCGTTCAACTGCCTCAGGTTCTGCTGCAGGATCTCATAATTCTCATCATCCTTATTCTCTTCAACCACGGTAATAACGGTATCTGCATTCACGAACCTGACCGTGTCGTCGATATGCCCATCGGTATCGTCGCCAATGATGCCTTCGTCCACCCATAGCACCTGCTCTACGCCATAGTAATCGCAGAGATAGCGTTCGATCTGTTCCTGGTTGAGGTGGGGATTCCGGTTTTCATTGAGCAGGCATTGCTTTGAGGTGATCAGCGTGCCTGCGCCATTGAAATCAACTGAACCACCCTCCATGATGATGCCGGGGTTGAACACCGGGATACCGAGCTCTTTTCCGATCAGTGTAGGGATCACATCGTCGAGGTCAAAGGGCGGATATTTCCCACCCCAGGCGTTGTAGTTCCAGTCTACGATCACTTTTCGCTGTTGGGCGAGGGGGTTGATGAGAAAAGCCGGACCATGGTCACGGCACCAGGCATCGTTGGTGGGATGCATATAAAACTGCACCTGGCTAAGGTCAACATTTGCCTTGATCAGATGATCGAGCGCAAAGGCCTTCATATCATCGCTACCCACATTGATGCAGACCTGTTCACTTTTCGCGAGGTAGCTGATAAACTCTGCATAGCGGGGGAAGATGGTGTGGATCTTGCCCGGCCAGGATGCTTCCTTGTGGGGCCAGCTCAGCCAGGTAGCCCGATGCGGCGCAAACTCTGCGGGAAAATAATAGCCTAAAGCGCGGGGTGTGCTCATGAAAACAGGATTAGCCCGCGAAAGTACAACATCGGCCCTAAACTCCAGATACTGCGGCAGCGTTCCCCAGCTTCATGGGCTGTTTTTTCCAGTAGGTCAGTGAGCGCCAGAGCCATTCAAACGGACCGAACCGGAAATAATGCAGCCATAGGGTAGAAAAGATCAGTTGGAAGACCCATACAGCAAATACCACATAATACACCTGGTGGAAATAGAAGTTATTGTAATACCCAAGCCCGTACCCGTAAAAGAACAGGGTACATATAATGGATTGCATGAGATAGTTGGTGAATGCCATCTGGCCCACGTTAGCCAGTGCTTTCATCAGCCATGGCATGATGTTGCTGCGATATACAAGGATCAGCAGGCTGGCGTGTCCGATAGCCAGGAACAGCCTCCTGATGTCCTGCAGCGCATCGACTGGTATTCTGTATCTGTCCAAATAAGCTCCAAGATCCGCTGTTTCCGTCAACTCACCCTGGAATTGTACCCAGCCCACCGGCATTCCAATGCCATACCCCATCAATAAGAAGAGTGCGTATGTTGATGTACGCAGCTTATTGGTAAAAAATCCAAGTTTGAAAAGGGCCATACCCAGGAACATCATGAACAGGCAGTCGAAACTTGCCCACTGGTGCAACCACCAGGCCTCGGACCTTGAGTTAAAAGGCATTAACCAGGTAAAGATGCCGGGATAATCCCCCTTCATCTCCGCTATATTCTCTTTTATTTCTTCGCGATCGGGCTTCTGCCTT
>JBBAJN010000183.1:0-5306 GCA_040404045.1 Chitinophagaceae bacterium | reverse complement strand
CTCACACTAACCCTGTTGTGGCTTTTGCTAATCCTTTCAGCGAACGCCCAGAAAAGCCTGATCCGGGGATCTGTAACTGACACAGTCAATAAGAAACAGCTTGCCAACGCCTCGATATCACTCCTTCGTAAAGCAGATTCCGTATTGGTAACATTCAACCGCGCCACCGGGGATGGGTCATTCTCTCTGCAGGTCCTGCCAGGCAACTACCTCTTTAACGCCACCTATCCGGGGTTTGCCGACTTCTCGGACAGCATTATGGTCACCGGTCAAACCCTTGACCTGGGAACGATCTACATGATCCCAAAGAGCAAACTGCTGGAAGAGATCATCATCAGGAAAACCGTGCCCGCTATTCGAATGAAAGGCGACACCATCGTATACAAGGCAGACAGCTTTAAAGTGCAAGCGGGAGCCACGGTGGAAGACCTGTTGAAAAAATTGCCAGGCATTTCAGTGGACCGCTCCGGTAAGATCACAGCCCAGGGTGAGCAAGTCAAGAAGATCCTGGTGGATGGCGAAGAATTTTTCAGTGATGACCCCACCATCGCAACCAGGAATTTGCAATCCGGCATGGTGGAAGAACTGGAGGTGTTCGACAAGAAATCCGATCAGGCCGAGTTCACCGGCATAGATGATGGCAAAAGAACCAAGACCATCAACCTCAAGATCAAAGAGGATAAGAAGAACGGTTATTTCGGCAAACTGGAAGCCGGATCGAACATGAATGACTATTGGAGCAATTCGGGCATGCTGAACTATTTCAAGGGAAAGAAAAAGATTGCAGGGCATGGCCTGATGTCGAGCGACGGGCGCACGGGCCTCAGCTTTGAAGACATGATGAAGTATGGCGGCATGGGCAGCATAGAAACGGAAACCACAGAAGAGGGCGGCACCATGATCTCGATTGAAGGTCCGGACGATGAAGATTTTGACTGGGGCCGTTTCGAAGGGGAAGGACTGCCCCGCAGCTGGAGCGCCGGAGGACAATTCTCCAACAAGTGGGATAACGATAAAAAGAATCTGAACGCCAACTACCGGTTTAAGAAACTGAATAATGATGCCACTGTGACGAACAGGAGCCAGTTTATCCTGCCGGACAATAACTATTTCGTGAACGAAAGGAGTCGTGTCTACTCTACCAAACAAACCCATACCGGACAGGGCACCTACGATGTGAAGCTGGACTCCAGCTCCTCTCTTAAAGTCACTGTAAACGGCATGAAGGGCAATGGCGCCGGCTATACTGAGATCAATTCCGAGTCCCTGACGCCCATTGGTGACACCATCAATACAGGCCGCAGGCAGAACAGCAATGTCAACGAAACCAGATCTTTCGGGAGTTCGCTTGTTTACCGGAAAAAATTCAAGAAGCCAGGAAATACCTTTTCGGCAACCTTCAGGCAGGGTTTCAATGCAAAAGAATCTGACGGATTCCTGAGGGCAATGAATAGCTTCTACGACAGCAAGGGCCTGCTGGTCAAAGAAGACCTGATCGACCAGGAGAAGATCAGTGAGAGTGAAAGGATGAATTATTCGGGGAGATTATCCTACACTAAATCGATCAATAAACGAAGCGTATTGGAGTTCAATTACGAACTGTTACATACCAACATGTACTCCCTGAAGAAGACCTTGGAGAAAAGCTCTCCGAACAACGATAAATATGAAGTGGAGGTGCCCCTGTTCACCAACGAATTTGACTTTACCAACTGGGAAAACAAAGGGGGAATGAATTTTCGGTACAGTAAGCCGAAAAAGTACTCATTCTCTTTCGGTGGTTCCATGTCCTATACCTCCCTGACGCAAAATGATCTGAGGAGAGACACGGTGATCAAATACAATTTCCTGAATTTCTTCCCTTCGGCAAACCTGAGGATAAATATGAAGAAAAACACCAACATGCAGATGTACTACAATGGTCGCACCCAGGCTCCCAGCATAAACCAGCTTCAGCCGGTGGCTGATAACACGGATCCATTCAACGTGTATACCGGTAATCCCAACCTGGATCTGGCACTGAACCACAACCTGGGTGTCTGGCTGAACAAATACGACATGCTGACCGAGAGCGGCTTCTTTGCCAACGCTTCCCTTGATCTTACCCAGAATGCATTTTCGGAAAGAAATTTTGTTGATACGCTCGGGCGAAGGATCTTCCAGACCATCAATGTTGACGGCAACTATAATGCAAGGGCCTATTTCTACTACAACAAGAAACTGAAGTCCGGCCTGGCCATTGGCGGTGGCCCTACCGTAGGTTATGGCCAGTATGTGAACTTTGTGAATACAGAGCGGAATGCCACGCGAAACGGAAACCTTGGATTCGAACTCAAATTCGATTACACCAAAGAGAAAAAATATACTTTCTCCTTCAATCTCAACCCTGCCTATAATTTTTCAAAAACATCCATCAGGAATGATATTGAAACCAACTACTGGACCCAAAACTACACCCTCAACCTGACGGTTATGTTCGGGAAGAAATGGGAATACACCAATGACATCAATGCTAACTTAAGGCAAAAGACCCCTGTGTTCACCACCAATAATAATGCGGTTTTATGGAACATGTGGCTGGACAGGAAAATGGGTAAGAAAGACGAGGTGAAACTCAGGCTATATGCCTTTGATATCCTGAACCAGAACATTGGATTCAGGAGAAACATCCAGTCCAACCTGATCTCCGAAAAAACCTACAATACATTCAACAGGTACCTGATGCTGTCGTTCATTTGGAATTTCTCAAAAAACGGCGGCGCTAAATAAATTGTCTATGAAAAGAATCCTATTCATATTTGGTTTACTGCTTTTCATGAATAGCCTTCATGCCCAATTCATCAAGGCCGGAAAGATCGAGTTCGAAAGGCGTACGAACCAGCACAGTTTCCTGGAGGAGGGCGACATGTTTGATGAACTGATCAAGGAAAGTCTGCCAAAATTTGCTGTCACCTACTACGACCTTGAATTTGACGAGAACAAATCCCTTTTCAAAGAGGGTAAAGAACCGGAAAACAAAAAGATCCACTGGTCCATCAGTTACATGTCCAATGTAGTCTATAAGGACCTCACGAATGACTACCGGATCTCTAAAAAGAGTTTATTTGGTTCTGAATACCTGATCCGCGACAGTATGTTCAAATTTGAATGGAAGATCACCAATGAGCCCCGAACAATAGCCGGTTTTGAATGCCGGAAAGCGGTAGCCCGGGTCTTCGATAGCGTTGTTGTCATCGCCTTTTTTACGGATGAGATCATCCCCGCGTCCGGCCCGGAATCATTCGGAGGACTTCCCGGCATGATCCTCGGACTGGCGATCCCCCGGCTTCACACCACCTGGTACGCCACTAAGCTGGAAGTGCTTGACAATACAGCGCAGATCATACCCCCAACCTCCGGCAAAAAATATGAACCCGAGGAATTCAAAAAGCAGTTGGCAGACATGCTCAAACGGAATGAATGGCTGAAAAGGATCGCCTGGCAAACGGCCATGTAGTGAAGGTGGGAATGAGTATCCTATTTCAGCTCGATGAGCATGAACGTTTTTCCGGGTATGGAGACCGATGTTGCCAGATCCACATCCCGGCCACTCACAATATCCTTCCCAGCTCTTTTGCCCGCCAGTCCCTCTGAAAATCTCTCCGTCTGAATGGCCCTTACCTCCGGGTTTGGATTAACCAGGCACATCACCCGTTGCATTTTATCGTACCGGAAATACACATACACATTATCCTGTGGCTGGTACTGCAGCATGCTTCCTTTTTGCAATGCAGAAGAGCGTTGGCGATAGCGGGCTATGTTCCTGAAAAAATTAAAGAACTCGTTCTCGGAGGCGGTCCTTCCTGCGGCTGAGAACTTATCTGCCGCATCCCCTTTCCAGCCCCCTGGAAAATCACGACGAACCTCGGCATCACTGGGAATTTTCTTATTCTTCATCAGTACTTCTGTACCATAATATACCTGGGGGATTCCGCGTAAAGTAAGCAGCATGCCATTGGCGACTTTCAAACGCTCCACATCATCTCCCAATACGGAAAGTATCCGGTCCATATCATGGTTCTCCAGGAAGATGCAGTTCTTCATAGGGTCCTTATACAGGCCATCCTGCGATAACAGGGCATATAGTGCGGTAGTATTCTGCAATGCTGCATCCTTGATACCAAATGCAACGGGAAAATCAGTCACCCCCTGCAGGTTATGTTTGAACGGAACGTCCATGTTATTCTTCACGAAATAAGCACTGCCCATGGGCGTGTTGCACCAAGCTTCGCCGAATATGGTAATGGTTGGAAACTCCCTTTCAAGAGCGGCGTTCACGTTGTTCATGAACTGCTCATCGCAATACTTATAGGTGTCCACGCGCCAGCCGTCTATGCCAAACTCCTCAGTGATCCACACCGCGTTCTGGATCAGGAATTTCGCCAGCCAGGGATTGCGCAGGTTAAGATCCGGAAGATGGGGAACGAACCACCCACCGACCATGATATCCTTGTCCGTCTTCGACACATAGGGGTCGAAAAAAACTTCCTCCTTGTGATTTGAACCCTGGTAGGCTGGCCAATTGTTGAGCCAGTCCTTCATCGGCTTATCAAGAATGAACCAGTGGTGATTCCCCACATGGTTGTACACGGCATCCTGTATCACCTTCAAACCCTTGTTATGGGCAGATTCAATCATCTGCTTATACGCCGGGTTTCCGCCGAAACGAGGATCAACTTTATAATGGTCCGTAAACCAGTAGCCATGATAGCCCGCTACCTTATTGTTCCACTCCTCCATGAGCGGCATATCGTTCTCCAAAACGGGGGTAAGCCAAATGGCAGTAGCTCCCAGGTCTTTCAGGTAGTCCAGTTTATTCTCCACTCCTTTCAGGTCACCACCATGCCTTGAAAAAGGGTTGCTCCTGTTGAACAAATGATCACGTGTTGTACCTACCACATCATTGGTTGTATCGCCATTACTGAACCTGTCTGGCATGGCCAGATAAACGAGGTCGGCCGAAGTCACGCCTTTTACCCGTGCGGTGCCATTCGATGGATCTCTTCTTTTAAGTTCATATGAAAAAGCCAGGCTTTCATTTCCCTGCTTCACGGTAAAGTTCAGTTTGCCTGCCTTGGTGCCCGGGGCGATAGTAAGGTCTATGAATACATAGTTCTTATTCTCGGGCACGTAGGTTTTTATTACCTGCACACCAGGATACGGTGTCATCTTAATGGTACCCTTACCGATATCAGGCTGATGGATCATCAGTTGAAGGGAAGGATCCTGCATACCCACCCACCAATAGGTTGGATATATGTTGATTT
>JBBAJN010000182.1:0-5306 GCA_040404045.1 Chitinophagaceae bacterium | reverse complement strand
CTCCAAACAACGTGGCATTAAACAATAGGACTAAAGCAACTAAACTAATCCGGGTAGAAATTTTTCTCATAATTTACTATTGGCGATAATGTAATGGGATAAGCATTTAGCTCATCAAAGGATAACGGATTAGGAAGCTTTTTCGAAAAGGATATGAGATTGGATAAGTAAAGGTAGTGAATAGGCTTCAGATTCTAAAAAACTTTTAGGTAGCAAAATCCAATCTTTTCAATCAAGTCTGAGGCGATTATGCCATATTCGGAATGCTCCAAACGGGCAAGATCACCTGCCATTCCATGCAGAAAAACCGCCAGCCTGCAGGCCGTTGCCTGCTCATAACCCTGGGCCAGCAGCCCCGTGACCATTCCTGTCAGCACATCTCCAGTTCCCGCTTTCGCCATGCCTGAATTACCTGTGGGGTTGAAATACCCGTTCTTCCCCGGAGTTGCCACTAAGCTGTACCTTCCCTTAAGTACAATATAGATGCCCAGTTCTGCGGCCGTGTCAAGGGCCGCCTGAACCCGCTGGTGATGATGGTCATAAGTGCCGAATAATCGTTCAAATTCTTTAATATGAGGCGTAATGACGGTACCGGGCGGGATCCTGTTTTGCCATCCTTGTTCGGCGATGATGTTCAGGGCGTCTGCGTCCAGCACCAGGGGCACCCTGACACAACCAAGCAATTGGTCGATCAGGCCACGGGTCGCCGCGGATTTTCCCAGTCCCGGTCCTGCTCCAATAGCCTCGAAGGAATTCAGCCCGGCGGGAAGTTGTTCCAGGGAAAAGAGGTTTTCGTCTGCCAAACATACTGCTTCAGGTACAGCACCCTGTATCAGGTCAAGCCCAGCCCCTGGGATTTGCATAACCAGTTTCCCGGCACCGGAACGCAGGCAGGCCCGGGCAGCCAGGATCGCTGCGCCCATCATGCCACTGCTTCCGGCCAGCAATAGGGCCGTACCATGGCTACCCTTGTGGGAGGATTTTTTCCTCGGGCGGATCATCTGGCGTATTTCCCGGATTTCAGTGAGAGCAAGGGTAGAATCCTGCGCGTTGTAAAATTGGGAAGAGAGCCCAATGTCGAGAACCACCCATTCGCCTACATACTCATCATTCTCCGGCATGAAAAAAGCAAGCTTAGGTAATTGAAAACTGAGGGTATAACGGGCTCGCATAACGGAAGATGAGCCGGCTGGCTGGTCAGCTGGCAGTCCTGTTGGAAGGTCGATCGAGACAACCGGCAAATTCCAGGTGTTCACTGCGTCAACCAGGGCCTTGTAGGTTCCCTCCAGCGGTCGGTCCTGTCCGGTCCCTAACAAGGCATCGATGATGCAGACATCTCCCTGCGGGGGAGGCGGAATATCGTCTGTACTGATGATGACCTGATTATCGATCCCCATGTTCCTGAGGCGGTCGAGGTTGGTTTGGCAATCGTCTGATAAGCGGGCAGAGCCTACCTGGTAAACAGAGACCTTATGCCCATGCTGTTTGAGTAGCCTTGCTATGGCCAGTCCGTCTCCACCGTTGTTCCCGGTTCCCGCTAATACCCAGTAGGCTGATGCCGATATATTTTCCTTTAGGTATTGGAAGCAAGCCTGTGCGGCCCTTTCCATAAGGTCGATGGAAGAAATAGGCTCATGATCGATCGTAAACCGATCCCACTGTCTGATCTGTGCTGCAGAGAAAATTTTCATGCTTATATAAAAATAAGCAATCAGTCATCACTTGGCATACCTTCATATTTGCCAAAGGCCGAATAGATTTTTTTGGCGTCGTAGACTCGCCTGTTGTATTTATTACCGAGGATGATCACCGTGGCTGAGTCTTCTACCAGCCTGGTGAATACCGTATTGTTACCGTGCCACCAGCCATTATGGTATACGATCTTTTTATTGTCAGGGTATAGGTAAAGCCTCCAGCCCAATCCGTAATTCTTCACACCTGGCTTCTCAAAACTATAGCCCTGATAGGCTGCAGCAAGGGTTTCAGGTTTGAACAGGTCACCCGTACTCAGGGCAATATCCCATTTGAGGAGGTCCCTGGCCGTGCTGTAAATATTTTTATCCCCGTACACCACATCAAGGTAAGTGAAGGCTTCTTTTTGGTTCTTCCAGTTATAAGATGGCAGTACCGTATTTTCAAGTTCCTGCGAATACACGAAACTGTTCTCCATGCCCAAGGGTTTAAAAAAAGTTTTTTTCAGGTATTCGCCATACCCCATGCCGCTCGCCTTTTCAATGATCAGGGCCAGGAGCGCATAATTGGTATTGCAATACGTGAAACTCCTGTCGGGCCGCCCCACATTCAACTCGTTCTTCTTGTTGATCATGAAATTCAATACATCCTGATTGGACACAACCATCTGCCTGTCCCATCCATTCTGTTCCATCACATTCACATAATTGGGAAGACCGCTTCGATGATTGAGCAGGGTCTTCACGGTGACACCCGGGTAGTTGAATCCTGTCAGGTAGACTGATGCTTCATTATCAATATTCAGTTTGCCATCTTCCCATAGCTTCAGCACGGCCATACCGGTGAACGTCTTTGAAACAGAAGCAAGATGGAATGGCGTATTCATGTCAAGACTGTCCTTTAACCCGAAATCCCTGAAGCCGGCATATTTCTCAAAAACGATCTGGCCATTCTTGGCTACCAGCATGGCGCCATTGAATCCTGACCTTTTCAGGTAGAGATCATAGAATGACTCGGAAACTTTATAGTATTTGTCGAACTCAGCCTTGGGTAGTGCAGATGCAGACCCTATACCTGCCGGTCCTGTGGATTTCTTGGCTTTATCGATGATCCGCTTATCCGAAGTGCCGAAGCATCCGTTCAATACAAGGATGACCAGGGCGGAAATTACAAGGTTTTTCATCTGGTGTACCGGGATAGTTATGATTCACTAAGTTAGAAACTATTAATTTCGCTGCAAATTATTGTAACACATTTTTATGTCTGACGCAAAACCCACCAGTTACCCAAAGGAAAAGATCAACATCCTATTCCTTGAGAACATCAGTGATACAGCCGTAAAACAGTTTCGAGACGCTGGCTATACCAATGTAAAAAAACTTGGTGGTGCCCTCAGCGAAGAGCAGTTGATCAGTGAGATCAAAAACATACATCTGCTTGGCATCCGCTCTAAAACACAGGTAACACGCCGTATACTTGAACAAGCCAGCAAACTTCAGGCCATAGGTTGTTTTTGCATCGGCGTTAACCAGGTTGATTTGAAAACCGCTACACAAAATGGTGTTGCGGTCTTCAACGCACCATATAGCAATACAAGGTCCGTGGCAGAGTTGGTGATCGGCGCGTCTATCATGCTGATCAGGCGTATACCTGACAAGAACAGATTCGCCCATGAGGGTCTATGGCAGAAAGATGCCAAAGGCAGTTATGAGCTCAGGGGTAAGACACTGGGACTGATCGGCTATGGCAATATAGGAACGCAAGTGAGCATACTGGCAGAATCAATGGGAATGCGTGTGAAGTTTTACGATGTTGTCACTAAGCTTCCACTCGGAAATGCAGAGGCCTGCAAATCACTTAAAGAACTGGTGAGTACTTCTGACATAATCTCTCTTCATGTTCCGGAAACACCTCAGACTAAGAACCTTATCAATAAGAACCTCTTAAAAAACTTCAAGAAGGGATCCATCCTGCTGAACTATGCAAGGGGTGAAGTAGTAGACATTGATGCCCTTGCAAAAGCGCTGGAATCAGGCCAATTGGGTGGCGCTGCGATCGATGTGTTTCCCTGGGAACCGGAAAAAAATGGGGACAAGTTTGCCACACCACTACAAGGGCTGCCAAACGTGTTGCTCACGCCGCATATTGGAGGGTCCACTGAGGAAGCACAGCAGAACATAGGCGTTGATGTGAGCCATAAATTGTTCAACTATCTTGAAATGGGGATCAGTACAGGCTCCCATTCGATCCCTGAACTGGCACTGCCGCCACAGGAGGGTACCCACCGTATTCTCCATATCCATAAGAATGTGCCCGGGGTTCTGTCTTCCATCAACAACAGCCTGGCCAGCAAGAATATCAATATCCTGGCCCAGTATCTGAAAACGAATGATAACATTGGCTATGTGGTGCTGGACGTGGATAAGAAGATCTCTTCCAACGCGTTCACGCTATTGAAGGAAGTGAAGGAAACGATTAAAGTAAGAATGCTGTATTGATGGCGAATATTGACAAGATTCTGAGGTCGTTCGACCTGGACCCTGCTATATACCATGTGAAGAGTTTTGGCAGCGGACTGATACACTCTACCTATTTGGTCACCCAGGCAGATGAACCCCGGTACATTTTGCAGCAGGTAAATCACCATGTTTTCCGTAAGCCGGAGGATATCGCTCATAATCTGCGCATCATTGGTAATTTTTTGAAGGTCAACCAGCCCGACTATACATTCACGAATCCGATAACTGACAAAGAAGGGCAGGACTACGTTATGGATGATGGGAACTTTTACAGGCTATATGCTTTTGTGCCGGGGACACATACCATCGATCTCTGCACCAAACCCGAACAGGCTTATGAAGCCGCCTTCCAGTTTGGGAAATTCACTTCTGTACTGACCGATCTGCGAACCGATATGCTCAGGTACACGATACCCGGTTTCCATGACCTGATCAACCGATATAATCAATTCCTTGAGGCCCTGCAAAAAGGTGATCCTGGTCGGATAGCTTCCACTAAAGAATTGGCACAGCGAATGCTCGACAGGAACAGTATTGTAGATCGCTATCAACATATCCAGAACGATCCCTATTTCAAGAAAAGAGTGACTCACCACGATACCAAGATCAGTAATGTCTTGTTCAACGATTCCCATAAAGGGGTGTGTGTGATAGACCTGGACACAGTGATGCCTGGCTATTTCATCAGTGATCTGGGGGATATGATACGAACCTATGTGTCTCCGGCCAGCGAGGAAGAGCCGGATCTCGAAATGATCATGATCCGTAAGGATTTTGTAAAGGCGATCTTCCAGGGATATAACGCCCAGATGGGCGGTAATCTTTCTGAAAAAGAGAGATCGTCTTTCGTTTATTCAGGGAAATTCATGATTTATATGCAGGCCCTTCGTTTTTACACGGATCACCTGAACATGGATGTGTACTATGGCGCAAAATATGAGAACCACAACCTCGTACGCGCCAATAACCAGATCAGGCTGCTGACAGAGTTGGAATTGGTGGAGAAAGAACTCAACCGGCTTATCTAGGGGATCTGGGGCTTTTTTGCTTCCGTCACTTTTGTGGTGTCACTGTACAATATGGGAACCTGATATT
>JBBAJN010000181.1:0-5395 GCA_040404045.1 Chitinophagaceae bacterium | reverse complement strand
AACTATGTAAAGGATATGAGTTTCCAGGACAGTCGTATCGACCGGATGGCTGGTACAGGTTACCAGGACTTTCTGAACAGCAGCAAGAACTTTGCTGACTATCGTTACGATAAGTCCATGAGGCCCGGAACGGAACCCCAGTTCCCGACCTCGGAAGGCCAGTACACGCTGATCTCCTATTATGGTCGTTTGAATTATACGATTGCCAATAAATACATCTTTACCGGTTCGGTTCGTACCGACGGTACCAGCCGTTTCAGCAAAGACAACAGGTGGGGCGTTTTCCCGTCTGCAGCGTTTGCCTGGAGGGTCAGCGACGAGAATTTCCTGAAAAGCTCTAAAGTGATCAGTAACCTGAAATTCCGTGCTGGTTGGGGTATCACCGGTCAGCAGGATGGTATTGATTACTACGGATATCTTCCCAGGTACTCACTCGGTAACAATGCCGCCCAGTACCAATTGGGCAACACCTTTACCAGTGTATTCCGCCCAAGCGCGTACGATCCAAACCTGAGATGGGAGACAACCAGGAACATTAACCTGGCCCTTGATTTCGGATTGTTCGACAATAGGGTAACCGGTTCGGTAGATGTGTTCAACCGGAAAACTGAAGACCTGCTGAGTGTTGTTCCCATCGCCCTTGGCACAAATTTCAGCAACAGGTTACTGACCAACGTAGGTAACATTGAAAGCAATGGTGTGGAATTTACCTTGAACGTTACGCCCATCAGGAATAACAAACTGACCTGGGATATCGGATTCAACTTCACCTACATCGAGCCGGAGATCACCAAGCTGTTGCTTAACCCCGATCCACAGTTCCAGGGAAACCCCGTTGGCGGAATTTCCGGCGGTGTGGGTAATACCATCCAGATCCATTCTGTTGGTTACAGGCCCAATACATACATGGTGCGTAAGCAGATATATGATAAGGCAGGTAAGCCTATCGAGGGCCTGTATGAAGACCTGAACAGGGATGGCATCATCAACGAGAATGACCTCTATCGTTACCAGTCCCCCGATCCGAACGTATTCATGGGTCTTAATTCTAATGTTGCATTTGGAAAATGGACCGCAGGTTTTGTTGCCAGGATCAGCCTCGGTAACTACAACTATAACAATATAGAAAGTAACCTCGGTGTGTATCGCCAGATCGTTAATCCTTTAGGTTGGGTAGGTAATGCCAGTGCAAACTACCTGGACACCCGCTTCGAGAACAACCAGTTTTTCAGTGATTATTACATCCAGAACGCATCTTTCTTCCGCATGGATAACATCAATGTGGGCTACGATGCCGGTGAGGTGTTCAAGAAAGTTCATATGCGTGTTTACGGAAACATCCAGAATGCTTTTGTGATCACCAAATACCGTGGACTTGATCCTGAGGTTAATGGTGGAATAGACAACCAGATCTATCCCCGTCCACGCACGTTTGTATTAGGCGTTAACCTTGATTTTTAATTGATAAAAACAACAATCTATATGATAAAGTTATCTATCCGAATCACTGGTCTTATGGCAGTTCTTGTACTGCTGATGACCGGTTGTCATAAAGATCTGGATCGCTTTCCGCCCAACGATGTAACTGCAAATAACCTTTACACGTCGGCACAGGGCTATAAGCAGGTGCTCGCCAAAGTATACGGAAGTATGGCACTGACCGGAAACCAGGGCCCTGCAGGATCTGGTGATATTGCAGGTATCGACGAAGGATTCTCCGATTTTCTTCGCCTGTTCTGGTGTGCGCAGGAATTAAGTACGGATGAAGCGGTGGTCGCATGGAATGATGCGGGCCTTCCGGATTTCCACAACATGAACTGGAGTTCAAGCAATCCATTTATCAATGGTTTGTACTCAAGGAGCCTGTATGTGATCACCCTCGCGAACGAGTTCATCAGGGAAAGCTCTGATGCCAAACTGGCCGAGCGTGGGCTCAGCGGTACAGACGCTGACGCAGTTAAAGCCATGCGCGCAGAAGCCAGGTTTGTACGGGCTTACCAATACTGGGTGCTGATGGATCTGTTCGGCAATCCGGCCTTCGTTACAGAGGAAACGCCAATCGGCGCAGCTGTTCAACCCCAACAGATCCAGCGTACCGCTCTTTTTGCGTACGTAGAGAAGGAACTGAAAGAACTTGAAACCATTCTTCCAAATGCAAGGGGCAACGAGTACGGTCGTGCTGACAAGGCTGCCGTCTGGTCATTGCTGGCCAGGATCTACCTGAACGCGGGTGTTTATACCGGCACGCCCAAATGGACGGAGGCTGCTGCTAATGCCAGGAAAGTGATTGATGCGGGGTATTCTCTTCTTTCCAATTATCGTCATCTCCTGCTGGCAGATAATAATGTTGCAAATACGGAAGCGATCTGGACATTGAATTATGATGGCCTGAAAACAAAAAACTTTGGTGGTACTACATTCATCGTGAACGCTTCTGTAGGCGGAACCATGGATGCCACAGTCTCCGGCCTATCTGCCTGGGGCGGTACACGCACCACCAAGAATATCCCTTTGCTATTCCCTGATTTCAATGGCGATGCTGATAAGCGCGCCATGTTTTTCCAGCAGAACCTCGAGATCAATAGTATAGGTGCTTTTGTGGATGGATTTGCTGTGACCCGGTTCCGTAACCGTAAAAGGGACGGCGGGTTTGGTAATGATCCTGAAAAACAATTCAGCGACATAGATTTCCCTGTTTTCAGGCTTGCTGAAATGTATCTTATATACATGGAAGCAGCGGTAAGGACAGGCACTGATATCCCCACCGCACTTGGTTATGCAAACCTGATCCGCCAGCGTGCTTATGGCAGCAACGCGGGCAATATTGCAACCGTTGGATTGACCCTGGATTATATCATTGATGAGCGTGCAAGGGAATTGTACTGGGAAGGTTTCCGCCGTACGGACCTGGTCCGTTTCAACAGGTTTACAGAAGGAACTTATCTGTGGCCATGGAAAGGTGGAGTAAGGAACGGAACCGGAGTAGATGCCTACAGGAAGATCTACCCGATCCCTTCTTCAGAAATAAGCTCTAATCCTAACATCAAGCAGAATCCCAATTATTAATCTATAATATCAAGGATATGAATCAATTTATCAAATCACTCGGCGCAGTTTTAGTGTTCGCTTTCCTGCTCGGAAGCTGCGAGAAAGTGGAGAATAAAATATACTACGAAGGGGGGACACCGCCAGTACTTACAGGATCTACCACTGCTGTAACACTTTCGGTTCCAAACGAAGGCATTGAAGTGTTAAAACTGAAGTGGACGAACCCCGATTATAAATTCACTACCGGCAACAGCTCACAGGATGTGGTCTACCAACTGGAGATCGACACTGCAGGCGGAAATTTTGCCAGCAAAACCAAGTACGTGACTTCCATCTCAAGGAACCTTGAGAAAAGTTTTACAGGTCTTGAGTTGAACTCCATACTGGGAAACACCATGCTGCTGACTTTTGGCCGCAGGTATACACTGGAAGCGCGGGTGACCAGTTCACTGTCACTCAACGCTGTACCCCTTGTATCCAATAAAGTAACGTTCACAGCTACTCCTTACGCGCCGCCTCCTGTGGTTGAGGTACCTGCTGCAGGAACACTTTGGGCTACCGGAAATGCATTTGGGTCGGACTGGAAGAATCCGCTTCCCGCACCGTGGGATGTTAGCCAGAGGTTTACCAGGGTGTCAAATACATTATATACGCTGGTGGTATCCATGCCCGGTGGTGGAAACTACAAGTTGATCCAGGAACAGGGCGTATGGGGTTCACAATATCACATGGTCCAGGGCGGGACCTGGGAGTCCGGAAGTTTCAGGAAGCGCGACGCTGAGCCTGGCTTCATCGGCCCACCCACTGCAGGAACCTATAAGATCACGATGGATTTCCAATTCGGAACTTTTACTGTGGTTAAACAATAAAGAATATTAAAAGCGATTTTATGAAATTGAAGAATATATTCCTGTATTTCATGCTCGCAGTAACCGGGTTTACTGCGTGCGATAAAGCTGACGAGCTGCCTTTGTATGCCGAGGGTGTCACGCCGGTGCTGACTGCATCTGCTACCAACATCGCGGTTCCTGCGTCAGACAGTTTGAAGGACGTGTTGACGCTGACCTGGTCAGACCCCGCATATGCCACTGATACCGCCACTTACAAGTTCCTGGTAGAAATCGATTCCACAGGAAGGAACTTCAGTAAGGCTAATGTTCGTGAAGTGAAAGGAAAACGATCAACCACCTTCACTGCAAGGGAACTGAACAACATCATGCTGGGTTATGGCTTTGAATTCAATAAGGCATACGACATGGATGTGCGCCTGATCTCGTCATACGCTAACAACAATGAGCGTCGCGTGTCCAACGTGATCAAGATCAAGGGTACGCCTTATAAGATTCCTCCTAAAGTCCCGTTGCCAACTACTGGTAAGCTATTCCTTGTTGGGGATGCTTCCCAGGGTGGTTGGAGCAATCCCGTTCCTGTTCCAACACAGGAATTCACCAGGATTGACGAAACCACATTTGGTGGAATATTCCAACTGAATGGTGGCAAAGAATATCTCATTCTTCCATTGAATGGTAATTGGGATAATAAGTTTTCTGTTGCGAATAAGGGCCTTGCAGGACTTTCCGCGGGTGGAGATTTTGGTTTCAACCTCAGCGATAACTTCCCTGGTCCCGCCGCAGCCGGTACCTACAGGATCACCCTGGATTTCCAAACCGGTAAATTCACGGTGACTCCGTTTACCCAGCAACACGGACTGCCAGCCAGCATGTTCGTCGTAGGCGGTGCAACCCCGGGTGGCTGGTCGAACCCCGTTCCGGTGCCATCACAACAGTTCACCAGGCTGAACGCTACCACCTGGGAAATTCCAAGCCTGAACCTGAAGTCTGGCGAAAAATTCCTGCTGCTGCCTGAGAATGGCAACTGGGGTAAGAAATATGGCGAAGGTGATAAAGCAGGCTTCCTGATTCCGGAGGGCGGAGATATCTCTGCTCCCGCAGCAACAGGCAATTACAAGATCACGTTCAACCTGTTCGACAACAGCCTGAAAATGGTGAGGCTCTAATGTAGACCCTTCCCCAAAATGTTTTCATAAAAAAGACCGCCTGTAGTTCAGGCGGTCTTTTTTTTAGGGACTAAAGGCCGGGTAACAGGCTATACAAAGCTCAACATCAAGAACTTGAAAGGTCCCTAATTGGAAGGAAGATAAGAAGGCGGGTAAGCCCTTGCAGCCCGTTATGGAGGCGATGGTTTCAGGAGTGCCATGGATCTTTATCAATAAAACGAAAGACCAGGTGGCCACAAAGGCGGAATTTACCGGGAACATCACGGACCCAGACTTTGACATTTGGCAGATCATTGGGTAGATCCTGAGAAATGCAGTCATGGAAGCCCC
>JBBAJN010000180.1:0-5597 GCA_040404045.1 Chitinophagaceae bacterium | reverse complement strand
TGTCCTGGATCACTGCTGCTACCTTGCGTTCCGCATAGGTAGTATACATTGCAATCACCAGCGATCCCATGATCACCCCTACGATCAGCAGGAACTTTTCTAAAAACAAGGCAAAATCGAAAGCGAGCATCATGGTTTATGCGGATTTAAAGCTTTTCCATTTGAATCAAACACCTCCGACGTAGCCGGGCCCGATATCAGACTCAGATCCACCCCCGGCTTATTCACTTCGCTGACGGTATGGATGTCAAACAATAGTTTCGGTTCCTTGCCGCCCATTACTTTCGCAATGGTTTCTTTCGGTTTCTCCATACCAACATAATGGCCCTGGGAAATAACAGAATGCCTGTTCACCCTGGTGGGTCCTTCGATCACCCAGTCGCTGGCTTTCTTCTTGTCAAACCTGCAGGTATTGCAGATCCACTCATGCAACTCGCCCCACTCATCCTTCCTGCCCGTTACCCTGAGCACCTCATCGCCACGCTGCCACAAGGTGACCTTGCCGCAACATGTATCACAATCCCTGTGGGCCTCAACCGGCTTGGTGAACCATACCCTGTTCTTGAACCGGAAGGTTCTGTCGGTCAGCGCACCAACAGGACAAACGTCGATCACGTTACCGATGAAATCATTGTCAAGAGCTTTCTCTATATAGGTGGCTATCTCTGAGTGGTCACCCCTGGAGAGCACGCCATGAACCCGTTTATTGGTCACCTGGTCCGCCACAAATACACAGCGATAACAAAGAATGCAGCGTGTCATATGCAACTGGATGTAGGGGCCGAGGTTATGTTTCTCAAACGTGCGACGTTTGAACTCGAACCTTGTTCCCTCCGCGCCGTGCTCATAGCCCAGGTCCTGCAAATGACATTCACCAGCCTGGTCGCATACCGGACAATCCAACGGATGGTTGATCAATAGAAACTCCACCACGCCCTTTCGTGCATCGATCACCCTTTCACTGGTGATATTGCGGACTTCCATGCCGTCCATGACGGTTGTCCTGCAACTGGCAACAAGTTTTGGCATTGGCCTGGGATCTGCCTCGCTGCCTTTGCTGACTTCCACCAGACAGGTGCGGCACTTACCACCGCTACCTTTCAACTTGGTATAATAACACATTGCAGGCGGGGCCACATCGCCACCTACCATCCTGGCAGCCTGGAGAATACTTGTACCAGGCTCCACATCAATGGTGATGTTATCTATGGTTACCTTGAATAATTTCTTTTCTTCTGACATACTATTATGAGTACTGTTCAATAATACTGATCTTACTATGCAGGCACATGGATCGGATCCGCATAATGCGCCAACCCGTAATTCCTGCGTTGCGATTCCTCCGGATTGAGTACGTGCCATTCAAACTCGTCGCGGAAATGACGTATCGCTGCCGCAACGGGCCATGCTGCCGCATCACCCAAAGGACATATGGTGTTCCCTTCGATCTTTCTCTGGATCTCCCAAAGCAGATCGATATCGCTCATTTTCCCTTTTCCGTTTTCGATGTTGGTCAGGATCTTCTCCATCCAACCCGTTCCTTCCCTACATGGCGAACACTGGCCGCAACTTTCATGGCGGTAGAACCTGGCTAAAGACATGGTATGCCTCACCACGCACTGGTCTTCGTCAAGCACAATGAATCCACCGGAACCCATCATGGAACCCGATGCGAAACCACCTTCTGCCAACCCTTCATAAGTCATCATCCTCGGCTCACCCTTTGCTGTTTTCAGCAATAGGTTTGCAGGAAGGATAGGAACGGATGAACCCCCGGGTATGCATGCCTTTAACCTCTTTCCATTGGCGATGCCGCCACAGTACTCATCACTGAAGATGAACTCTTCCACCGTGATGGTCATATCAATTTCATATACCCCTGGCTTATTGATGTTTCCACAGGCTGAGATCAGTTTAGTACCGGTCGATTTCCCAATGCCTATGGATGCATAATCCTCTCCCCCGTTGTTAATAATGGGAACCACTGCTGCCAGTGTTTCCACATTGTTCACTACCGTTGGCCTGTCCCACAATCCTTTCACTGCGGGGAATGGCGGTTTAATACGAGGATTACCGCGCTTACCTTCCAGGGACTCGAGCAGCGCCGTTTCTTCTCCACAGATATATGCACCGGCACCACGCTGTACATGGATATTGCAATCGAAGCCGGTCCCCAAAATATTCTTACCCAAAAAGTTATTCGCCTTTGCCTCGTTGATCGCTTCTTCCAAAATATCCACGATCCATGCATACTCACCCCGGATATAAATATAGGTGTCGTTACTGCCCAATGCATAGGAAGCAACAACCAGTCCTTCTATCAACAAATGCGGAATGAACTCCATCAGATACCTGTCCTTGAAGGTACCGGGCTCCGATTCGTCCGCATTGCACACCAGGTGGCGGGGAACACCTTCAGGCTTCGCCAAAAAGCTCCATTTCATTCCTGCAGGGAAACCAGCACCACCACGCCCCCTCAAGCCACTCTTTTTCACCTCTTCGGTCACCTGATCGGGTGTCATGGATTTCAGCGCTTTCTCCACGGATCTGTAACCGCCTTCACGACGGTACACATCAAAATACCTGATGCCTTCAACGTGTGCTTTTTCCAATAATAGTTTACGACCCATAACTTATTTCCCGGTTTTTTTCAATTCATACCTGTCGGCCAGTTTACCCGTGATACGCTGACCATTCATATCGAGCTGGATAAGGGAACTATCCGTTCTGATATACATGGATGGTCCGCTCTTGCGGCCCTGCAAATGGATCGTGTCTGCACCATGCAGCATCCATGCACCTTCTTCGCCGAACAGGCTTACTATGATGAACAGAAACCTATTCATATCAATTATTTTTCGCTGCAATGGCCCTGCATTCTTCAATGATACTATCCACTTTCTCCGGCGTCAGATGCTCCCTGTAATGCTTGCCCAGCTGCATCATGGGGGCATAACCGCAGGCACCCAGGCACTCAACGGCCTTCAGCGTGAACATACCATCTGCAGTGGTTTCCCCAATTTTGATGGACAACCGATTTTTGATATAATCGATGATATTGTCGCTGCCACTCAACATGCATGGACCGGTTTGGCAAACTTCAAACACATATCTCCCTACGGGCTTCAAGTTGTACATGCTGTAGAACGTTGCCACTTCATACACCTCGATCGGCTCTATCTTGAGCATACCCGCGATATAGTCCATCGCCTCGGGACTGAGCCAGCCGCCGAACTCTTCCTGGGCCAGGTTAAGCAATGGGATCAACGCACTTTTTTCTTTCCCTGCAGGATACCTGGCGATCAGCCGCTCTGCCTCTTTTAATGATGTTTCTGAAAACTTTATCATGATCTGTTCTCTGTTCTTGTTCTTGTTCTAATCATTCATCACATTCCATCCTGGCGAAGCCAAAATGGCTTACGCGTCCATTTCCCCGGCGATCAGGTTGAGACTACTCAACGTAACGATGGCATCACTCAACATGCTGCCATGTATCAGCTCAGGATAGGCCTGGTAATACACAAAGCAGGGCCTCCTGAAATGCAGGCGATAAGGCGACCTTCCGCCATCGCTGATCAGGTAGAAGCCCAACTCGCCATTGCCACCCTCCACACTGTTGTACACTTCGCCGGCGGGGATATCTGTTTCGCCCATGACGATCTTAAAGTGATAGATCAGTGCTTCCATCTTGGAATACACATCCGCCTTTTCAGGAAGATAATAGGCAGGTACATCAGCATGGTACACTTCCGCTTCTGCGCCTTTGAATTCCTGCACTTTCCGATATGCCTGCTCGATGATCTTCAGGGATTCCCACATCTCCGCATTCCGCACCTGGTACCTGTCGTAGTTATCACCCGAAGTTCCCACCGGGATAATAAAGTCCAGGTCCTCGTAAGAGGAATAGGGGCTGTGTACCCTCACATCATAATCCACGCCGGCAGCCCGCAGGTTGGGTCCCGTGAAACCATAATTCAAGGCGCGCTCAGCAGAGATTCCGCCCACACCCTGGGTCCGCTCCATGAAGATCCTGTTTCGTGTAAACAGGTTTTCAAACTCCTTCAGCACTTCCGGGTATTCTTTCAAAAACTTCTCAAGCTTTTGGAAAGCCGTATTGGTGAAATTCCTTTCAAATCCGCCTATGCGACCCATATTGGTGGTCAGCCTCGATCCGCAAACTTCCTCGTAAATCTCATAGATCATCTCGCGGTACTGCATCACATACAGGAACCCGGTATAAGCACCGGTATCCACACCTACAATGGAGTTACAGATCAGGTGGTCAGAGATACGCGCCAGCTCCATGATGATCACCCTGAGATAGTCGACCCGCTTCGGTGTTTTGACATTCAACAATTTCTCGCAGGTCAGGTGCCAGCCCATATTATTGATTGGCGATGAACAGTAGTTCAGCCTGTCTGTCAGCGTAGTGATCTGGTAATAGGGGCGTCGCTCAGCGATCTTCTCAAAAGCCCTGTGGATATATCCTACAGTAGATTCAGTTTTAATCACACGTTCGCCGTCAAGCTCCAGGATATTCTGGAAAACACCGTGGGTAGCCGGATGCGTGGGCCCCAGGTTCAGCGTAGTGGTCTCCTTTTCTATGGAACCTTCGGGGAGTCGTATGTTATTGTGATCGGTCATTTATAAAAGATCAAAAAAATTAAAAATTATCGTCCGAACATATCATCGTCCTTGTCGATCCGCGTCTGGTCTTCCAGCGGAAACTCCTTGCGCAGCGGGAAATAATCCATCTCATCCACATTCAGGATCCGCTTGAGATCTGGATGGCCAACGAAATTGACGCCGTAGAAATCAAAGGTCTCGCGCTCCATCCAGTTTGCGCTGGCAAATACACCCGTGGCTGTATAAACATCGGGCTTCTCAACGGGTATATAGATGCGGAAACGCAACCTGATATTATCAACCAGGTTGTGCAAGTGATAGACCACGGCGAGTTCCTCCCCTTTCCGGTCCGGGTAATGCACCGCAGTCAGGTCAGTCAGGAAATTGAATTTCAGCTCGTCTGCCAGATAGTTCATCACTTTCAGGTTCTGGTCGCCTGGCGCTGTAAACGACAGCATCCCATAAGGCTCCCCCCACTCTGTCAGCAGATCACCGAATTTCTCTACTAGTCCGGTTTTAATTATTTCGTTCGTCAAACTCATATCGTTAAGGATCTACGATCTGTTTACTGGATACCATAGCTTTCCAGCAGCAACTTATATTTCTCTCCGTTCCTTCTCCGCAGGCTCTCGTTATGCACCAATTCCTGGATCTTTATCACGCCGTCTATAATGGCCTCCGGACGGGGAGGACAACCAGGAACATAAACGTCCACCGGAACTACCTGATCAATTCCCTGTAACACCGAATAGCTGTCGAAAATACCTCCGCTGGAAGCGCATGCCCCAACAGCCAGCACCCATCGGGGTTCAGCCATTTGCAGGTACACCTGCTTCACTACCGGCGCCATTTTCTTGGCAATGGTACCCATGACCATCAGCAGATCGCACTGTCTGGGTGAGAAGCCCACCCTTTCCGAACCAAATCGGGCAAGATCATAATGGGAGCCCATGGTTGCCATGAACTCGATC
>JBBAJN010000179.1:0-5646 GCA_040404045.1 Chitinophagaceae bacterium | reverse complement strand
CTCAAAATGATTGATCTTATTGGCCCGGTTCAGGAACAATACCGCAAAGACCTCGTGGTCATAATCGCAAAAAAGGGTCTGAAGATAGGTAGCAACCGATGCCGACCCCGAAATGACCGGCTTCTCCAGGTTCTCCATGGCATGCCGCCTGCGCCCTAATTCAAGGGCTGCCAGAATGGTGATAGCCTTGGCCTCCCCGATCCCCTTGATCTTCATCATCTCCTTCAGGGATTGCCGGCCCAGCTCCTTCAGGCTGTGCTTACTCTGGACCAGCAGTTCCCGGCCCAGGTCTACAGCCGTTCTGTCCCGGGTTCCATTGTGCAGGAGGATGGCCAACAGCTCCGCATCGCTCAGTATTTCTACGCCCTTGGCGCGTAGTTTTTCCCTTGGTCTATCGTCTTTTGCCCACCTTAAAATCGGGAAGTTTTGCTCTTGCCTACGCATGATATCCTTTTTATTTTAGTATTGAAATCCAGTATATCCTTTAAAAAACCAAACCATTATCCATGAAACCTTCCAACCGTCAACTCGTTATCGGCTCGTTGCAGCCTTTCCTGTTCTGCGTTGGTATGTACTTTGTGGTCCTGATCTTCTCTGTTTTTGTCTGCACATCCATTTTCAAAGCGATGAATCCGCAGAAATACCCCACCATGGCGGGTAAATCTGTACAGCAGGCCAAATCCACTGAATCAGCCCCCATCGTGGCATCCGTCAGGTAGCCTTTCAGTTGAATCACCCAAATTTTTGTGGGAAGAGTGGTAGCATCCTCTTCCCTTTTCTTTTGTTCCATAGTGCCCTAATGTCTATTTTTGCCGCTTATTCAGCTGTTATGGACAGAATCTCTCCTTATGCCAAAGTATTCTCTGGCACCAGTTCACAATATTTAGCGGAAAGGATCTCCCAGCGTTTCGGTGACCACCTGGGGAAAATCAATATCCAGCGTTTCAGCGACGGCGAGTTTCAGCCAGTATTCCTCGAAAGTATACGAGGCGACTATGTTTTCCTTGTGCAAAGCACCCATTCTCCGTCGGATAATATCATGGAATTACTGATGATGATAGACGCCGCAAAGCGTGCTTCGGCCTATAAGATCATCGCGGTTATACCCTATTTTGGATATGCCAGGCAGGACAGGAAGGACAAACCGAGGGTGGCCATCGGCGCCAAGTTGATTGCCAACCTGTTAACGGCCGCCGGAGCGGACAGGGTGATCACCATGGACCTCCATGCCCCGCAAATCCAGGGTTATTTTGACATTCCCGTTGATCACCTTGACAGCTCAGCCATTTTTATCCCTTATATAGAGAATCTTAAACTGGAAAATCTTACCTTTGCCGCCCCTGACGTGGGAAGTGCCAATCGTATCCGGGAAATCGCCAGCTATTTCAATGCTGAAATGGTTATCTGCGATAAGCATCGGAAAAGGGCCAATGAGATCGCCAGTATGGTGGTCATAGGCGACGTAACAGACAGGGACGTAGTTCTTATAGACGATATCTGTGACACGGCTGGAACCCTGACCAAAGCAGCTAAACTGCTCAAGGAAAAGGGAGCCAGGAGTGTTCGGGCGCTTTGCACACACCCTGTTCTCAGCGGTAATGCATACGCAAATATTGACAGCAGTGTACTGGAAGAACTGGTGGTTTGTGATACCATACCACTCAAGGGCCAATCTTCCAAGATCAAGGTGCTTTCTGTTGCTGATCTGTTCGCCGTAGCCATCAGGCACGCCTATGAGAACCAAAGTATTACCAGCCTCTTCATTCACTCCCAAAGAAGGAATGACTAGGCTAAAAGAAGTCAACAATTAATATTCATAACATGAACACAATTACAATCGAAGGACAACTGAGGACCGGAACGGGCAAATCAGCCGCTCGCTCGTTACGCTCTCAGGGCATGGTACCTGGTGTAATTTACGGCGGCACTAAAGAAGTCAATTTCACGGCTTCTGAAGTAGCTTTCAAACCACTGGTTTACACATCCGAGTTTCAGTTTGCAGAGGTCATCGTAGATGGCGCTAAGTACAGGTGCATCCTGAAAGACCTTCAGTTCGACAAGGTAACAGACAAACTGAACCATGTTGACCTGCTGGAAATGGTAGAAGACAAACCCGTGACAGCTACTATCCCCCTTAAATTCACAGGTACTTCTGTTGGTGTAAAAGCCGGCGGTAAACTGGTGACTAAAATGAAATCCCTGAAGATCAAGACGCTTCCCAAATACCTGAAGCAAAATATCGAAGTGGATATCACCAACCTGGAACTGAATGGCAACATCAGGGTAGAAGACGTTAAGATCGACCATTATGAGATCATCAACTCACCACGGATTCCCATCGCATCTGTTACCATGACAAGGCAGCTGAAGCAGGAAGAAGCAGCAGCTCCCGCTAAAGGTGCAGCTCCGAAGGCAGCAGCTCCAAAAGCAGCAGCTCCTGCAGCTAAGAAGTAATCCGCCAGTCGATAAAAAAGTGAAGCCCCTCTCGAGGGGCTTTTTTATGCCTGGTATCGTACTATATCATAAGCTGGAGAAAACAGGCTACATTGCCCACTCCTGTAAATTCAATCAGACCCTGCGCTACTAATAACTCCTAACCCATTGAGCGATTTGACCTGGTTGTATCAGGCCTGTGCAGTGGGTCCACCGAAATGCATGGGGATTTGCACGTCTTCGATATCCTTGATTGTACCGTTCACCGCTTCAAATTTCTGGATATTATCCGCCAGCGCTTTCATCAGCCGCTTTGCATGTTGGGGGGTTAGGATCATCCTTGACTTTACCTTGCTTTTTGGGGTACCTGGCATTACATTCACAAAGTCCAGGACAAACTCGGCATGGCTATGCGTAATGATCGCGAGATTGGCATACTGGCCTTCAGCCATTTCCTCAGAGATCTCAATATTCAGTTGGTTTGCGGCCTGCAGATCAGACATAATGAACTTATTTATACAAAGGTAGCCCTGATTAAAAGATCTGGAAAATAAAAAAGCCGCCCCAAAAGGAGCGGCTTGATATGAAGGCTGTGTGGTTATTAACGTGGTCCTACATAAGTCATCACTTCATCAAACAACACCCGGATGTTTGGTGGAGCAGTGATAACGCTTGGCTGAAGCATGCGATACTTAACAGTCAGTTTCTTAGTAGCTGCATTGTACTTATTCACACCAGTGGGGTCGAGCTGACCTGCACGGGTATTGGAAACAACTCCGTAGCTATTGGTCACTTCAATAACATTATCGTTCTCGTCAAACTTGAATAATGGACTGAATGCACCATACACCGAACGGGCACCACCGCTTTGAATGGGATGGAAATCACCAGGCCAGTAGTAGTCGTACATTTTAACCGCATTCGATGCTGTTGTCACCAAAGCGATCTCAACAGGATACAAACCGGTAATGGCCGCACTTGCATAATCCACCATGGTACCCTCTAGCTTGTATACACCATCATACTTGTTCTTTACAGCGATTTCAACCAAGACTTCATTATAGTCCTTACTGATCTGGGCTCCTCCAGCATCGGCAACCTTAAATGCAAGCGCATTCCTCTTGCTGAAATCCAGTGTAGAAGGATCCAGTTTGATGGTGATGAACTTGACAAACTCACCTGCTGCGAAATTAAGTACCCAGTTACCACCTTCGAGGGTCACTGAAGGATCGAGGGTGTACCTGGTGAACAGTTCAAGGTTTGAACCATGGGCAGCATTATAATTGGCAATGGCTGTATTATTTGGCGCGATCTTCACTTTAAGCGGCTGATTGAGGTCAGCATTTGAAATGGCATCACGACGAACCTCGAGCACATTCAGGCTAACCGTACCGGGCTTTGCATCGAGCGCGAAGGCCCACAATTCTTCAGATGCCTGGGGTAGCCTGACCAACGTTTTCTCGTTGTTCGTTATCCCCTTGTTATAATCCACTTCCTTGATACAGGAAGCACCCATAACTATTATAGTAAGGAAAAGGAGGATCTTATTCATTGATTTCATGTTTATGATTTTTGATGAACCTACATTATTAGTTATGGCTTATCCCACCATACCCTGGCGAACATTGAATTGTTATTGTAACGGGCAGCGGCAGTAGCAAAGTTAGCCGGGTTCAACTGAGGCTCGTTTGTTCCATAGCTGAATCTCCTGGGGACTTGGGTCTGACCAGATGGCAGTGTTGTAAGCACCGGGAATCCTGTCTTTCTCCAGCCGCTCCAGCCCTGTAAACCATTGGGATACCAGGCAAGCCACTGTTGGGTAGCGATCTTCCGGGCAGGTTCACCCCCCGCTAAACTCACATCAGCATTTGCCAGATAATCACTCAAGGCAGTACCAGTTGCAAGGCCCCATTGTTCCCAACTGGCAGTAATACCATTGGTATACATGGTTCCTACGTTTTCCGAAGTCCAACCGAGTTGAGCAGCTTCAGCCCTTGCCAGGAACATATGCGCAGCGGTAACAACCGGTACGGGCGACTTATCCTGTGCAACACTGGCGTTCATTACCCTGGCAAAACTTGTGTTTGCGTTTCCAAACTGTACAGCCTGATCCCTGGTAAGTCCATACGGAAAACCAATGGTTGATGTTCCCACTACCCTGTTACGCTGATCGCCCCTGGCATTCATCCAGTCGAGCAGGGTTTTGGTTACAGCATAGTCGTCACGCTTGGTTACAACATAATAGTTATAAAAAGGATTCAGGTAGTTGCCGCCAGGATAAACCAGCATAGCATTATCCGCATTGGAAGAGATATTGCCTCCCGGATCTGCCAAAGCAGCGGCAAATTCTGTCCTTCCGAGTGTGGCATTAGCTTTAGAAATACGAAGCGCAATCAACATTCGAAGAGAGTTGGCGAATTTCTTCCACTTGCTGACGTCACCGTTAAAAAGGATATCCCCTTTTGGTGCGAGACCTGCATCGTATTGAGCAACAGATTCCTTAAGTTCCTTCAGCAGGTCAGTATAGATTGATTCCTGGGTATCATAAGGAACAAGGCCATTACCCTTCAGTGCTCCTGAATAAGGAATATCTCCCCACAGGTCCGTCAGGATCCAATAATTATAGGCCTTCAGAATCCTTGCCGTAGCAATCTGGTTTCTGTTCGAACCATTTGCAGCAGCCAACGGCGCTGTAGCAGGATCAGAATTGTAGTTGATGATGTTCTGAAGATCATATAGAACGCCATTATAGAATCCATCCCAATTGGACTGGGGGTTATTATAACGGGAGATATCCGTGTACTGTGTTTCTGCATAGTACTGGCTATACATACCCGCTATCGTTACCACGCCACCCGCATCCCAGGTACGATTTCCCATCGCAGACAATGCGTTGGTAAGAAGCGCGGAGGTAATGGGTGCTGTCGTCAGATTTGGATTCTGGTTCATGTTACCGAAATCCACTTTCTCGCAAGACGGTGCCGTAACCAGTGTGGCGGCGATGGCCGTGGCGAGTGTTATATTCTTTAGTTTCAATTTCATTTTCAATAGATTTAATTCAATTAGAAACTTAATTTAAGGTTGAAGCCAATACCGCGCGTTCCGGGGAAATTGCCGTCTTCTCCATATGTATTTGATATTTCAGATGGATCAAAATTCTTCGCGTCGGACCAGATCAACCATGCGTTACGGGCAACCAGGGAGAAATGTGCA
>JBBAJN010000178.1:0-5717 GCA_040404045.1 Chitinophagaceae bacterium | reverse complement strand
CTAATTAGATTTATGTAAATTTGCACCCTATGTTCAAATTCATCAGTAAGATTTTTGGAGGCAGCAAGTCGGAAAAAGACGTGCAACGGGTCACCCCCCTGATTTCTAAGATCAATGAATTCTTCTCATCATATCAGCAACTGACCAATGACGAGCTCCGGGCCAAAACGGGCGAATTCAGGCTCAGGATCAGGGAGCACCTGAAAGCCGTAGACGAGCAGATCAACGAGGTGAACCAGCAGGCGGAAGCCCTGCCGGCGGACGACATCAATGGTAAGGATAACCTGTATAAGCAGGTAGACGAACTGATCAAGAAAAGGGATGAAGAGATCGAGGTGGCGCTCAAGCAGATCCTTCCTGAGGCTTTTGCCGTGGTCAAGGAAACGGCGAGAAGGTTTTCCAACGCTACAGAGATCGTCTCTACGGCCACTGAGCTCGACAGGGAACTGAGTGTAAAAAAAGACTATGTCAGGATAGACGGCGACAAGGCCACCTTCAGAAACAGCTGGTCCGCCGCGGGAAATACGGTCACCTGGAACATGGTGCATTACGACGTGCAGCTGATCGGCGGTACCATACTACATGAAGGCAAGATCGCTGAAATGGCAACGGGTGAAGGTAAAACCCTGGTATCCACCCTGCCCGCCTACCTGAATGCGCTTGCCGGGGAAGGGGTACATATTGTTACGGTGAACGATTACCTGGCCCGCCGTGACTCCGAGTGGAACGGCACCATTTATGAGTGGCTGGGGCTTACCGTGGATTGTATCGACAAACATGAGCCCAACAGTGAAGCACGCAGGAAAGCATATCTCTGCGATATCACCTATGGTACCAATAACGAATTTGGTTTCGACTATCTCCGTGATAACATGGTGCATTCGAAAGACGAAATGGTTCAGCGCAAGCACCATTACGCCATGGTGGATGAGGTGGACAGCGTTTTGATCGACGATGCGCGTACGCCCCTGATCATATCTGGTCCCGTACCCAAAGGCGATGAGCAGCAGTACCATTCTTTGAAGCCAAGGATCACCCAACTGGTTGAGGTACAGAAGCAGGTGGTGAACAAATCCCTGATCGAAGCCAAACGTTTACTGGCTGAGGGTAAGGACGATCCCCGCGAAGGTGGCATTCATTTAATGCGTGCCTATCGTGGTTTACCAAAGAACACTGCCCTGATCAAATTCCTGAGCGAACCGGGTATCAAAGTTAAGTTGCAGAAAGCGGAGAACTATTTCCTTGGGGAGCAACAGAAACACATGCCTGAAGTGGATGAAGAACTGTTCTTCCATATCGACGAAAAAAGCAACCAGGTTGATCTGACGGAGAAAGGTTTGCAATACATCACCAAAAGCGGTGAAGACCCCAACTTCTTTGTACTGCCCGACTTGAGCACGTCATTGGCCGATATAGAAAAATCAGCGGTAAGCCCGGAGGAAAAACTCCAGCAGAAAGAACAGATCCTGCAGGATTATTCGCTGAAAGCGGATCGTATCCATACGGTGCAGCAGTTGCTGAAGGCGTTTACGCTGTTCGACAAGGATATTGAATACGTAGTGATGGATGGCCAGGTGAAGATCGTTGATGAGCAAACCGGTCGTATCCTTGACGGAAGAAGATATAGCGACGGCCTGCACCAGGCGATTGAAGCGAAAGAGAACGTGAAGATCGAGGCCGCCACCCAAACCTATGCTACCGTTACCCTGCAGAACTATTTCAGGATGTACCACAAGCTTGCGGGCATGACGGGTACTGCGGAAACGGAGGCTGCGGAATTCTGGAACATTTATAAGCTGGACGTGGTCACCATCCCCACCAATCTTCCCATGACGAGGAAAGACAATGAGGACCTGGTGTATAAGACCAAACGCGAGAAGTATAAATCGGTGATCGATGAGATCGAGATATTGAGGAATGCAGGAAGGCCCGTACTTGTGGGCACCACATCGGTGGAAGTAAGTGAACTGTTGAGCAGGATGATGCAGGCGAAGAAGATCCCGCACAATGTCCTGAATGCGAAGCAGCACGCACGTGAAGCGCAGATCGTGCAAGAGGCGGGTATGCCCGGTAACGTGACCATTGCCACCAATATGGCTGGTCGTGGTACCGACATCAAACTCGGCCCCGGCGTAAAAGAAGCAGGTGGTCTGGCGATCATTGGTACGGAAAAGCATGAAAGTCGTCGTGTTGACCGGCAGCTGCGAGGTCGTGCGGGCCGCCAGGGTGACCCGGGTACCACGCAATTCTATGTATCATTGGAAGATGACCTGATGCGGATGTTCGGAAGCGACCGGATCGCGTCGCTGATGGACCGTATGGGTTATAAAGAAGGCGAAGTGATCCAGCACAGCATGATCACCAAGAGTATAGAAAGGGCGCAGCGGAAGGTGGAAGAAAACAACTTCGGCATACGTAAGCGGTTGCTGGAGTATGATGATGTCATGAACAAGCAACGCAACGTGGTGTACACAAAAAGACAACACGCGTTGTTTGGGGACAGGCTGGCATTGGACCTCGACAATGCATTCTTCGCCGTGGCAGAGGACCTGGTATCAGGGTACAAAGCACAAGACGATTATGAGGGCTTCAAACTGGCGGTGATCGTGAACTTTGGCATCGACACAACCATCACCGAGGACGAGTTATCCAGGGGAGATGCAGCTGGCATCACCACCAGGCTTTATGAAGAAGCTATTGGCAATTATACGAGGAAGAAAAACGAGATGATGAAGCAGGCCCTGCCTGTTTTCCAGAACGTGAGGCTCCAGCAGGGTGCCCATATCGAAAATGTAGTGGTGCCATTTACGGATGGCAAGAAAGGCGTGAATGTGATCGCCAACCTGGATAAGACCATCAGCACCAAGGGTGGTGAGCTTGCCAATGCGCTGGAGCGAACCATTACCCTGGCAATCATCGATGATACCTGGAAAGAACATTTGAGGGCGATGGACGACCTGAAGCACAGTGTGCAAACGGCGGTCTATGAGCAGAAAGATCCGCTGGTCATCTATAAAACAACCGCTTATGAGTTGTTCAGCAACATGAACAGTGAGCTAAGCCGGGATATCGTTTCGTTTTTATGCTATGCGGGCATCCCTGTACAGGAGAACAATGCGCCCCTGAGGGAGGGCCGTGAGGAAAAGACGGACATGAGTAAACTCAAGGTGCGGAAAGAAGAGCTGATAACCAGCGGTGGCGGGGGCCAGCAGGAAATGATGGACACGGAGAACGAGTACCATGATCCTTCTGCTACCAAGCAGGAACCTGTGCGGGTAGGACCAAAAGTTGGGCGGAATGACCTCTGTCCCTGTGGAAGCGGCAAAAAGTTCAAGAATTGCCATGGCAAAGAATAAACAGCGGCTGAAGCAGAACGTTGTTTTAGTTTCTTCATCCAGGCTACTGGTATAATCTTTGTGTAGTTAAATATATGGCCCGATTAATTCTTGTTTTCCTGCTGTTGCCCCTGGCCGGTATATCCCAGGTGGACATTGTGAAAGATCACAGGGTTGGCCTGTTGATCCAGAAGCAGGAGGAACTCAATAAAAAGGCCTATATCGAGAACAACAGGACCGCATCTGGCTATCGCATACTGGTGGCCAATACCAATGACAGGAACAAGGCAATGGATGTGAAGTCGAAGCTCATGCGCGACTTTCCGGAGCACAAAACCTACCTGATCTACCAATCCCCTTATTTCAAGATCCAGATCGGCAATTTCAGGAGCAGGTCCGATGCGGAAGCACTGAGAAAACAGATCACCGTGATATATCCTACCGGCGTTATCATCATTCCATCGAAAATTGAAGTTAAACCAGAGGAGGATCTACAATTAGCCAATTAGTCCCTGCCTGCCAGCAGGCAGGAATGCGGCAATTGGTTTATCTTCGGGCTATGATTGCAGAGCGAATCAGGCAACTTGCAACCGCATACGCGGCAGACACCATCGCCATAAGGCATCATTTACATGCACACCCCGAGCTCAGTTATAAAGAGTTCGAAACATCAAAATATGTCCAGCACATCTTAAGGGACCTGGGCATTCCCTTTACCATCATGGCCGGCACAGGAGTAGTTGGCCTCATCCATGGGAAGGATCCAGGGTCGAGGGTTGTGGCGCTTCGCGCAGATATGGACGCGCTTCCCATTCACGAAGAGAACGAAGTCCCCTACCGGTCAAAATTTGAAGGCATTATGCATGCCTGCGGCCACGATGTTCATACCAGCTGCCTGCTCGGCGCAGCGAGGATCCTGCAGGAAACTCGCCATGAATGGAGCGGTACGGTGAAACTGATCTTCCAGCCTGGCGAGGAAAAAAATCCCGGGGGCGCGAGCATCATGATCCGTGAAGGCGTGTTAAGTGCGCCTGAGCCATCGCTGATCGTAGGCCTTCATGTTCACCCGCAGTTGGAGACCGGCAAGATAAGTTTCAGAGCCGGTAAGGTCATGGCCAGCGCCGACGAGATCTATATAACCGTAACGGGTAAAGGCGGGCACGCTGCTGCACCCCACCAGACAACGGATACCATCCTGGTGGCTTCGCACATAGTAACGGCCCTGCAGCAGGTAGTGAGCAGAAATAATAACCCCTTCTCCCCTTCCGTATTATCCATTTGCTCATTCCAGGGTGGATATACCACCAATGTGATCCCGCATGAAGTGAAGTTGATGGGAACGTTCAGGGCGATGGATGAAACGTGGAGATTCAGGGCGCATGAACTGATACGCCAGCAGGCGGAGTCCATAGCGAGAGGTATGGGTGCGGGGATCGACCTGAGGATCGATGTAGGATATCCGAATGTGTACAACGATGAAAAGCTGTACCATATAGCAAGGGCCAAGGCAGAGTCCTTCTTCGGCGCAGATGCAGTGGAAGAAACGGAATTGAGGATGGGCGCTGAAGACTTCGGCTATTATTCACAAAAAATACCCGGCTGCTTTTTCAGGCTCGGAACGGGAAACGTATCAAAAGGCATACATTCAGGAGTACATACACCCACATTTGATATTGACGAAGCGGCCATCGAATACGGCGTAAGCATGATGGCGTTGTTTGGGGCTGAATTACAAATAGATTAACTCATTGACTGATTAGCTCATTGGCTCATTAATCAGCTAATTAGTTAATCAGTCAATGAGCAAATTTCATACGATTGACTATGCAAAAAGATCTTAGAAAAGAACAGGCTTTAGAATACCATGCGAAAGGAAGACCGGGAAAAATAGAAGTAGTCCCCACTAAGGAAGCAAAAACCCAGCGGGACCTTTCCCTGGCTTACTCCCCTGGTGTGGCGGAGCCCTGCATGGAGATCTTCAGAAATCCGGAAGACGTTTACAAGTATACTGCCAAGGGTAACCTCGTAGCGGTCATCAGCAATGGAACCGCCGTACTGGGACTGGGTGATATCGGACCGGAAGCCGGCAAGCCGGTGATGGAGGGCAAGGGTGTGCTGTTCAAAATATTCGCGGACATAGACGTTTTCGATATCGAGATCAATGAGAAGGATCCCGACAAATTCGTTGAGATCGTCAAAGCGCTGGAACCCACTTTTGGGGGCGTGAACCTGGAAGACATCAAGGCCCCCGAATGTTTCCATATCGAAAAGCGGCTGAAAAATGAAATGAAGATCCCGGTCATGCACGATGACCAGCATGGCACCGCGATTATCAGCGCTGCACGTTTGATAAATGCGCTTGAATTACAGGAAAAAAACATC
>JBBAJN010000177.1:0-5737 GCA_040404045.1 Chitinophagaceae bacterium | reverse complement strand
ATTAGTTCTATGGGCTGTGCCACAACAGTGACTGAAGGCGTACCTAGCCGGAACAGGTCATTGTCATCAAAACAGATCATCCCCATATCGCCGGGAACTCTTTTACCGGATACACGAAGACTCTCCAGCCCGTAAACGCCTAAGTAGTTGGTGGTAAAAAACAGCGCATCAGGATTTTGTTCGGCAATGAAATTGGCGATCCTTGCAACCGACCGGTCTTTCCCCTGGTCAAAATCAAGTTTCAGCACCTTATGTCCGTCTGCCCCCTGCCCCTGGTCTATCAGGGCCTTCTGGTAGCCTTCATAACGTTGCTGCATTTGAACCTGCGCCGAATTCGTGGTCACCATGCCAATTCTTTTATACCCTTTCCTGACCAGGTACATGGTGGCTTCGTAGGCGCCCTTGAAGTTATCTACGGTTACATAACTGGTATCCAAGTCGGGGAAATAGCGGTCGATCAGAACAATTGCCTTTTTCTCATCCTTCAACCGTTCGAGTTCCTGCTTCATTCCTGGTGTGGGCGTGATCAGGAAACCGTCCATCTGGCGGTGCTTAAGCATATTGATCAGGCTGCTGGCCTTGGTTTCATTATTCTCGGTACAACAGAACATCACCGTATAGCCAAACTTGTCCGCTTCCTCCTCCACCACTTTTGCCAGGTTGGCAAAAAAGGGATTCGAAATATCTTCCACGATCAGTCCCAGGGTATGGGTCTGACCTGTGCGCAATCCGCGCGCGATCTGGTTGGGCCTGTAGTTCAGCTTGCTGGCGATCCCCATGATCTCATTTTTGAGATCCTCACTGATCCTCTTCTCCTTAGCTTTGCCGTTCAATACAAAGGATACCGTTGTGGTAGATACCCCGGCCTCATTGGCTATGTCCTTTATAGAGACAGATTTCATATTTTAAATATACCATTTAAGCCCTTACAGGAGAAAATAAAAAAACCCCCAAATGGGGGTTTTTACAAAATTACTTAAAAATCCCGTTTAGGCGATCTTCTCCACCTGCATATAATTCAGCTCCACAGGGGTAGCGCGGCCAAAGATCTTCACCGTTACCTTCAGTTTCTTCTTCTCATCATTAACTTCTTCGATCACCCCGTTAAAGTCGTTAAACGGCCCGTCAATGATCTTAATGGTCTCACCAACAATGAAAGGCTCGCTCATGGTCATACCACCAGCATCGCTCATCTCATCTACCTTGCCCAGCATCTTGTTGACCTCAGATTTCCGCAGGGCAACCGGGTTGTCCTTTCCAAGAAAATGGATCACATTGGTCATATTCTTGATGCTGGAGATGATGTCGTCGTTCAATTTTCCGCTTTCCACCTCAATCATCACGTAGCCCGGATAGAAATTACGCTCCCGCATCACCTTCTTCCCATTCTGTACCTTGTATACCTTCTCTACGGGTAGAAAAATTTGCTTGATGATCTTGTCCCAACCATTACGCAGGATGTCCTTATCCAGGTATTCCTTGATCTTCTTTTCCTTTCCGCTCACCACCCGGAGCACATACCATTTGGTAGTCTCCTTGGTTTCCTGCTGAGTTTGAGTTTCTTCCATTATTATTTAAATAAGGAGTATACGAATTTTAAAACACCATTGCTGGCCAGATCCATTACCCATACCAGGGCGGTGATCACCAAGGTAGCCACCAGCACGATCATGGTTGACTGCTGCAATTGCTCCCAGGTAGGCCAGGTCACCCGCTCCAGTAACTCTTTGTAAGAATCTTTGAAATATGCTTCTACCTTCTTCATAATAAAAGATTGCACGGGTACTAGGATTCGAACCCAGACTGAAGGTTTTGGAGACCTCTGTACTACCGTTATACTATACCCGTATCACAATTCCCCGGCTTCCCGAAAGAACTATTTTTAAGATAACAAAGTACCCAGGCATAAGCCTGAGTACTTTGCAAATGTAAGTTTTATCCTGATCATTAACCTTTTACAAGGTTAACAAGATTACTTAAGGATGTCGGTAACCTGTCCGGCACCTACTGTACGTCCACCTTCGCGGATCGCGAACTTAAGACCTTTCTCCATCGCAATGGGATTGATCAGGCGAACAGTCAGGTTGATGTTATCACCAGGCATTACCATTTCAACACCTGCTGGCAGTTCAACTTCACCTGTTACGTCTGTTGTACGGAAGTAGAACTGAGGACGATACTTCTGGAAGAATGGAGTGTGACGTCCACCTTCTTCCTTGCTCAGTACGTAAACCTCACCTTTGAATTCAGTGTGCGGAGTGATGGAACCAGGCTTACAGATTACCATACCACGACGGATATCTTTCTTCTCAATACCACGGAGCAACAGACCGGCATTATCACCAGCTTCACCCTCGTCAAGGAGCTTACGGAACATCTCAACACCTGTACAGGTTGAAGTCAGTGGCGCTTCGATAAGACCTACGATCTCAACGGCTTCACCCACTTTGATACGTCCACGCTCGATACGGCCGGTAGCAACGGTACCACGACCAGTAATGGTGAAAACGTCTTCAACTGACATCAGGAACGGCTGATCAACCGGGCGGGGAGGCAGAGGAATGTAGGTATCTACAGCTTCCATCAGTTCCATCACCTTCTCAACCCATTTCTCATCACCAGCGAGGGCACCGGTAGCAGAACCCTGGATGATCGGTGTGTTATCACCATCGAATCCATAAGAGCTCAGCAGTTCGCGGATCTCCATTTCAACCAGCTCCAGAAGTTCCGGATCGTCAACAAGGTCAACTTTATTCATGAATACCACAATACGGGGTACACCTACCTGGCGGGCCAGGAGGATGTGCTCCTTAGTCTGGGGCATGGGACCGTCTGTAGCGGCTACAACCAAGATAGCGCCGTCCATCTGGGCAGCACCGGTGATCATGTTCTTCACATAGTCAGCGTGACCAGGACAGTCAACGTGAGCATAGTGGCGGTTTGCAGTCTGATACTCCACGTGCGCCGTATTGATGGTAATACCACGCTCTTTTTCTTCAGGAGCAGCATCGATTTCATCATACTTCTTTTCCTGGGCCCATCCTTTTTTCGCAAGGATGTTTGTAATAGCCGCAGTCAAAGTGGTCTTACCATGGTCAACGTGACCGATAGTACCAACGTTAACGTGGGGTTTGTCCCGCTTAAATTGCTCTTTAGACATTGTTATCCATTTTAGGTTGTGTATACAATTGTTATATGCTTGGCAGCCAAAGCTGCTTGTTGCCTTATTTTGAGCCGTTAGTGAGAATCGAACTCACGACCTCTTCCCTACCAAGGAAGTGCTCTACCCCTGAGCTACAACGGCTTACTCACCCAAGTGGCGGTCTCCGGTATTGCAGCCAGAATCCTGACTGCAGCACCGGTAACCTAAAAAGAGCGGGAGACGAGTCTCGAACTCGCGACCTATAGCTTGGAAGGCTATCGCTCTACCAATTGAGCTACTCCCGCATTAATCCGCCCCCGTTACCAGGATTGGCGCAGTTCCTGTTGATCGGAACAAGTGGGCAGGAGAGGATTCGAACCTCTGAAGTCGAAAGACAGCGGATTTACAGTCCGCCCCATTTGGCCGCTCTGGAACCTGCCCAACCTATCAAAGAGCCACTTGTCGGAATCGAACCAACGACCTACTGATTACAAATCAGTTGCTCTACCGGCTGAGCTAAAGTGGCTTATTCCTACACTGCGTTTAAAGAACTTACCCCATTTTTTGGGAAGGCAAAGGTAATGGAAATTGTGAAATGCAAAAATTTTGAAAAAGAAATAATTACCCGGTGAAGAAAAAAAAAGGGCCTGACCGGCCCTTTGCTTATGCAGCTTGTTTCTGTTTCGTTTTTTTAATCTGGGAAATAATGGACTCGAGGGCATTATCAAATGAGGCTTCGAACGATTTTGAGGTGTGTTTGACAAAAAACTCGTGGCGGGGAACCTTTACCCTGATTTCGGCGACTTTGTCTTTTATCTGGTGAACAACATTATCCAGTTTGAGGTAAACTTCGATTTTGGTGATCCGATCATGAAAGTTCTCAATTTTCATGATCTTCCTGTTAACGTGGTCAATCAGTTTTGAGTCAGCTTCAAAACGCACTGTCTGAATGTTAACGTTCATAACAACGATTTTTTTTCGGGTGAAACAATAAATAAAGATCTCTTTGCCTGCAAGGGGATAAGCCCCCTCTCTGCTTTACTAATTTAAGTCAAAACTGCAACATGGTCAAATGAAAATTGACGCAAAAGCAGCTTCTTATCGGTAACGGTTATAACCTTGTTAATAGTATGAAGATTATGCTTTTGGATGGGCCTTTTTATGTATATCCTTGAGCTTTTCGATGGTGTTATGGGTGTACACCTGCGTGGCGGCAAGGCTGGCATGACCCAGTAACTCCTTGATGGCATTGAGATCCGCGCCGTTATTGATCAGGTGGGTGGCAAAAGTATGGCGCATGACATGGGGGCTTTTCTTGGTCACTTGCCCGAGGTCCTTCAACATGCCATTCACTTCCCGGTAAACATATTTTACGTTCAACTTACTTCCCCGGGCATTTACCAACAGATACTCCAGATCCGGCTTCTCAAACTCCCGGCGCTTGGCCTCCCGGTAACCCGTGATCAGCGCCAACAGCTCTTTCTTTAAAGGAATGATCCGCTCCTTGTTGCCCTTTCCCAGCACCTTGATCTGTAACTGCTGCCCATCCACATGTCGTTCCCTGAGATCCACGAGTTCGCTGACCCTGAGGCCCGTGTTATACAGGATCTCCAGGATCAACCGTGAGGTCGCCGTTTTCCAGGAATCCGTTCCGGAACCGGCCGCGATCAGCTCCCCCGTTTGCTCCTCCTTCAGGAAAGAAGGAAGCCTCTTCCCGGTTTTCATCACTTTCAAGGCCGTAGCCGGATTACCTGAGATGTTTCCCCTTCTCCGGTGGAACCTGAAGAACGACTTTAACGCGGAGATCTTTCGATTGATGCTCCTGGCCTCCAAACCTTCGCCCTTTAAAAGGGCGAGCCACGACCGCAAAATGGGGGGCGTAAGCTGCTCTATCTCAGGCGAACCATATTTAAGCTGTAAAAAATCATCCAACTGCTGAAGATCCGTAGCATAGGATTTGACCGTATGGGCGGAATACCGCTTCTCAAACTGCAGGTACTCTAAAAAGGGCGGTATTAGGAGGTTGACGGTTCCGGGCATAAAAAAGCAGCCATAAGGCTTTACCTATGGCTGCTAAAATTATGTAAAAGCGATCACGAATCGATCTTTCCGGCTGCGATCTGTTGCTTATAGACTGCTTTTAACACTTCCGCCCTTCTTTTTATGGAAGGCTTGGTAAACGACTGACGCTCCCTGAGCTGCAGCAGAATCTTGGCTTTCTCAAACTTCTTCTTGTACTTTTTGAGCGCCTTGTCGATGTTTTCGCAATCTTTTGAATCTATGATCAACATATGAAATACCTCCTTTGAGTAATTAAGGGTGGCAAAGATAAAAAGATCCGGCCAAATAACAAAGAAGTTGGTTCTATTTAGTTTTTTCTTCAAGAAAAAACCCGGTCCTTACTCCAATCGCCTGAACTCTACCCTGTCCCAATACCAGATCTGGTCGGCCGCCCCGCAAACCCATTCCTTTCCTGAGTACCGGATCCGGCTCGTGGCACTATCCATCCGGAAGATCCGTACCCCGGGGAAAATGTATAACCCATCCCGGTCAGAAACCGGCCGGATCCGCCCCTCTACCCCCCTGTCTTCCTTC
>JBBAJN010000176.1:0-5829 GCA_040404045.1 Chitinophagaceae bacterium | reverse complement strand
CCATGTCCAGCACATTCAGCAAGCCTGTCATATTCAGGTTCCAGGCAAGAGGTGGATTCTTCTCACCAGTGGCAGAAAGTATGGCCGCCAGCAGGTATATCTGGGTGAAATTCTGCCTGATCACCTGCACGTGGAGCATTTCCTTATTCATCACGTCCATACTCACATATGGACCTGAACCCTTCAACAATTCGTGCTCCTCCCTGAGGTCCGAGGCCACTACATTAGCGCCCCCATAAATCTTCCTGAGCGCAAGGGTCAGTTCAACACCAATCTGGCCGCAGGCGCCGATCACAAGTATTCTTTCTTTTATCATGGCTTAAATCGTTGTACCAAAAATCAAGAAAAAATGGCACTTTTGAATTTGATTTAAGATAAATTATATGGACAAATTTCTGGTGGATCTTTTCAAGGGGCAGGAATACGACGCAAACAATTTTTTCCTGATCGCAGGGCCTTGTGTAGTGGAAAGCGAGGAACTCATCATGGAGGTGGGTGAAAAAGTGGCTGCGATCTGCAAGAAACTGCAGATCCCCTTTGTATTAAAGTCATCCTATCGAAAGGCCAACAGAACCAGTGTATCTTCATTCACGGGGTTAGGTGATGAAAAGGCCATGTCTATCCTGAGGATGGCAGGAAACCGTCTCGGCCTCCCGGTAACAACAGACATCCATGCACATGAAGAGGCAGCGCTGGCTGCAGAATATGTTGACATCCTCCAGATCCCGGCCTTTCTCTGCCGGCAGACCGATCTGTTGGTTGCGGCTGCTAAGACCGGCAAAGTGGTCAACGTGAAAAAAGGCCAATTCGTCAGCGGCAGCTCCATGAAATTCGCCGTTGAAAAAATAAAACATGCAGGTAATGAAAAGGTGATGCTGACCGAAAGGGGAAACAGTTTCGGCTACCAGGATATGGTGGTTGATTACCGGAACATTCCCTGGATGAAAGCACATGGCACTCCGGTGATCATGGACTGCACACATTCCCTGCAACAACCCAACCAGACTTCCGGCGTTACGGGAGGAAACCCTGAACTCATTGGTACAATAGCTAAAGCGGCTATTGCTGCAGGGGTAGACGGTCTCTTTATAGAGACACATCCAAATCCCGCAGTTGCAAAAAGTGACGGCGCAAACATGCTCAGGCTGGACTTGTTAGAGAGTCTGCTTACGGAACTCGTACGATTGAGAAAAGCAGTAGTTCCTTCAATGATTTAAGGGATTTCCATATGCTGTTGGCAATGGTTAGCGGTAAGCGTAATGGTTCACCATTTCGCTAATCGATGTAAAAGGGGTTTCATAGAACAAGGCGCTTAAAAACGGGATGCCGGGTGACCGGCGAACAGACATTGGAATACTTTCTGAAAGGGGGAAAAAAGGTAACCACCAATAACTAAACAGGAATCAACGGCTCCCTAAGTAAGATTTTTCGAAGGATTTAATGGATAACAGCAAATTACGTGCTAATTTTTACATTTCAAACATAAAATGTTGTTTTACTGCTGATTAGAGAGAATTTCAGCATTTTTCCCGGCTGAATATCCCCTGGCCCTCAGCTCGCCAGGATTGATATGGAAAACTTTCCGGAAGGCCAGGATGAAATTGCTCATGTTTCTGTATCCCAGTTGTGCGCCGATCTGGTGGACGGGAAGTTCCGTGGACAGCAGTATATCCTTCGCCTTTAACATCCGGTGCTGCTGAAAATAGACATAGGGCGGCATCCCATATAGCTGCCGGAACAGGGTCTTCAGCTTTGTTACACTGATAGCTGATTCCCTCGCCAGTTCCTCAAGGGAGGGCGCAATGGAGAGATCCGAAAGCAGCTTTCGCTCCACGTTCATCATCTTACCAATATCCTCCTTCGAAACACCCCTTCGCTTTTTCTCGCCCATGTGTTTGTGCAGCCAGGTAAAAAAATGCTCAAGGATCATGGTGACCCGGTTCTGGAGGTAGGCGTGAATATCCGTGTGCATGTTTTCCGGCGGGGCCAGGAGCTCATGCATCAGCTGCTTTGAATCTACATCCAGCTCTTTCATGTGCACGGTGTCCGCTTTCAACTGCAGGTAGCGCTGCAATACATCTTCCATACGGTCAATCCGCAGGTGTCCGGCCAGCCACCCGGGACTGATCATCACACGTACGCCCCGCACGGTGGAACTTGCAGGAATGTATTGGCGGAGGTCAGATAAAAAGCTTAGCAGGTACATGTGTGAGACCTGTGGAACTTCTGTTTCCACCCGATCCCCGTCTATTTCAGTAATGAGTTTACCGGGCTGCACCACTTCTTCGCAGATAAAGGAGTAATATTCCTCGTCGCCTTTGGACCGGTTGAACCACAGATCATCAGCAAGCCTGAAATCGAAAATATATGCATCCAGTTTATTCGGGAGCTTCTCCTTGCGTACATATCCGCTTCCAAAATTTTCAGGAAACAACAATACATCGTCTTTAACAGTAACACCCAACTGGGTAGCCATTTCCCTGACCACATCGCGATGCTGCGATATCGTAAATGAAAATTCAAACATCAGCCCTCATATTTCCTGGTTTTAATGATATCGCTGGGCAAATAATCAAATACCTGCCGAAACGCCTTTGCAAAATTACTAAGGCTCTTGTAACCTGATTCATAACCAACTTCCTTCACGGAGTAGTCCCCAGACAGCAGCATGGTCCGGGCTTTCGTCATCCTGTGCCGCTGGTAATACTCATACAGCGGATAACCGTATACTTCCCTGAAAAGCTTTTTGAGTTTTGTGGGACTCATGCCATGGGTATGGGCCAGTGTTTCCACGGTAGGGGGAGTAGACTGGCCATCGCGGGTGAGTTCTTCCTCCACCTCCATCATCTTATATATATCGTTTGCGGGCAGCTTTACATGATCAACCCCTGCCATCTTTTCCATGATGCGGTTAAGGAAACGCTCCATGAGCAGCATAATCCGGTTCTCAATGATGGTAAAATAGACAGGGTCATTCACATCAGTGGACAGAATATCGTCGATATACCTTTTATAGTCTGTATCAAGGGGCTCCAGCGTAAGCTTCTTCGACTTCAACGAAATATACTTCATCAACAACTCATCGTCCCTGTCCACCCCAAAATACCTGCCGAGCCACCTCGCATCAAAGATGATCTTTACTGACCTCATAATACAACCACGGGAGGCAATAACGGTATTATCAAACATGGTGCTGTGCAGGGCCGCCGCGGAATAAATTGGCGGACGGAAACGTGTAGAATCTCCCCCGATCACCTGCTCCAGGCGGGTTTTGATAAATATTTCATCAAAACCAAGGATGTAAAATGCCGGTTCCTTTCGCTTCCGGTGGATGGTCACATCGGCTTCCATAGCTACATCGCCAAATGCAACACTGAGTCCATTGGGCAGCCTGATGGCCTGGATAAATCCCTTGCCGAGATAAGGCGGAACCTGCAACTTGTCCTGCGTGACGGTCGTATTGAATTTTGAAGCAAGTCCTTTGATCAGGGAATGAAAATCAGCCTGATCAACTTCCAGATAGAACATGCCCCAAAATAGTTATTATCTTAATGAAAACGGGAATGAAACTGGCACTAATAATACCTGAGCGGATTTCTTTTCGCTTTCCAGATATACTCTTTCACGTTGATCCAGAAGGCCATGAAAAGATAAATGACCACGGGGGATCCCATGGTAAGGCATGAAATGTAAATGAAGTACTTTCTGATAGTGGTGCTCGGTATACCTATCCGGTCGCCTATCCAGGTGCAGACACCAAATACGTGGCCTTCTATAAACTGTCTGAATCCATCTGCCATAAAACAAAATTAATCATTCCATATTATATTTGGTGATGTTGGCAGCAGCCCTTCTTTTCGTTAATTTCGCCTTGCCAAAAGCCCTTCACTTAGCTATAACGTAAAATATCATACCATGGTTTTCGATTTAGACCTGATTAAAAAAGTTTATGCCGAATTGCCCGGAAAAGTGGCCGCTGCCCGCCAACTGGTTGGCCGACCCCTCACCCTGGCTGAAAAGATCCTCTACGCCCACCTCTACAATCCCCTAAACCGTGCCTATGCCCGGGGAAAGGATTACGTGGATTTCGCGCCGGACCGGGTTGCCATGCAGGATGCAACTGCCCAAATGGCCTTGCTGCAATTCATGACCGCTGGCCGCGCCACGGTAGCAGTCCCATCCACCGTCCATTGCGATCACCTGATCCAGGCCAAAGTGGGTGCTGCCATTGACCTTAAAACAGCTATAGATACCAATAAAGAAGTATTTGACTTCCTGGCGTCCATTTCGAACAAATATGGAATTGGCTTCTGGAAACCCGGCGCAGGCATCATCCACCAGGTGGTTCTCGAGAACTATGCTTTCCCCGGCGGTATGATGATCGGGACAGACTCGCACACCCCTAATGCAGGCGGTCTGGGCATGATCGCCATCGGTGTGGGCGGGGCAGACGCAGTAGACGTAATGGCCGGACTCCCCTGGGAACTGAAAATGCCAAAGCTCATCGGTGTAAAACTCACCGGTAAAATGAGCGGCTGGACCTCGGCCAAAGACATTATTCTCTGGGTGGCCGGACAATTGACCGTAAAAGGCGGCACCGGCGCTATCGTTGAATATTTTGGCGAAGGAGCTGACAACCTCAGCGCTACCGGTAAGGCCACCATCTGTAACATGGGTGCCGAGATCGGTGCTACCTGCTCCATATTTGGCTACGATGCCAAAATGGGCGCATACCTGAAAGGTACCGGTCGCGCAGAAGTAGCTTCCCTGGCCGACCAGGTGATCGATCACCTCCGCCCTGATGCGGAAGTGTACAGTGATCCTTCAGCGTACTACGACGAATTACTGGAACTCAACCTCAGCGAACTTGAGCCATACGTAAACGGACCGTTCACACCGGACCTGGCTACTCCGGTCTCCCAAATGAAAGAGGCCGTAGCCAAGAATGGCTGGCCCGCAAAACTGGAAGTGGCCCTGATCGGATCATGCACCAACTCTTCTTATGAAGACATCAGTCGTAGTGCTTCCATCGTTAAAGATGCCGTGAGCAAAGGACTTAAAGCAAATTCCGAATTCACCATCACACCAGGCTCAGAATTAGTGCGTTACACCATAGAGAGAGATGGCTTCATCAAGGAATTCGAGAACGTTGGCGGCGTAGTTATGGCCAATGCCTGCGGTCCTTGCATCGGTCAGTGGGCCAGGCATATCGATGACCCCAACCGCAAAAACACCATCATCACTTCTTTCAACAGGAACTTTGCCAAACGGAACGACGGACTCGCCAGCACGCATGCTTTTGTGGCCTCCCCCGAACTGGTAACTGCCATGGCGATCGCGGGCACCATCGCCTTCAACCCGATCACCGACACCATTGTCAACGATAAAGGCGAGGCCGTAAAACTGGCCGAACCAACCGGTTACGAACTCCCTCCCAAAGGTTTTGAAGTGGACGACCCCGGCTACCAGGAGCCCGCCAAAGACGGCTCCGGCATTCAGGTGATCGTTAGTAAGGACTCCAACAGGCTTCAACTCCTCGAGCCATTCGCAGCCTGGGAGGGAACCGACCTGAAAGGCCTGAAGCTTCTCATTAAAGCCAAGGGAAAATGTACCACGGACCATATCTCCATGGCCGGACCATGGTTGAAGTTCCGCGGTCACCTGGACAACATCTCCAATAACATGCTGATCGGAGCGATCAACTATTTCAATGAAAAGACGGACTCTGTTAAAAACCAGCTGACCGCAGAATACGGAGCAGTACCCGCAACAGCAAGAGCTTATAAAGCTGCAGGCGTTGGCTCTGTTGTGGTAGGTGACGAGAACGAT
>JBBAJN010000175.1:0-6137 GCA_040404045.1 Chitinophagaceae bacterium | reverse complement strand
CTCCCGGCTTCAAAGGAGTCAACACCCAAGACTCTTCCGTTACGTTAGAGGATGGATTTGCTACCGTAGCTAATAACTGTGTCATTGATAAGTTTGGTCGTATTGGTGCTCGTAAGGGGTGGACTACTTCTCACGCTTATAATGCAACCTTGGGTACAGCCTTAGTCAAAGCTATTGATGAATTGATTACTGTAGACGGTACTTCATACATCGTAGCAGCAGGTAACAATAAGTTATTTAAGTTGGTTGGTTCTACTTTAAGTGAATTGACCTACGGAGGTGGCGGTACAGCCCCTACGATCACAGACAGTAACTGGCAGATGGCTTCATTGAATGGTTGTCTGTATATGTATCAAGCAGGACATGATCCTCTGGTGTTCGACCCTGCGGTCAGTACAACAACCTACAGACGTATCTCTGAGAAGTCAGGCTACGTAGGTACAGTATCTAATAACAACTGTGTTATCAGTGCTTATGGTCGTACATGGTCAGCTAATAATAGTACCAATAAGAGTACTGTACAGTTCTCAGACTTACTCTCAGGACACGTTCTGAGCACAGGTACTGCTGGTACGCTGGATGTCTCTCAGGTATGGCCTGCTGGTGGTGATGAGATTATTGCCTTAGCTGCTCATAACAACTTCTTTATTATCTTTGGTCGTAGACAGATTCTGATCTATAACAATGCTAACAACCCTAATGAACTTACCTTATCTGATGCCATTACAGGCACTGGATGCTTCGCTAGGGATTCTGTAGTAGTTACAGGTGGTGATGGCTTATTCTTGTCTGATGCGGGTGTTAGGTCACTGATGCGTACTATTCAAGAGAAGTCTGCACCTATGCGTGACATCAGTGCTAACGTCCGAGATGACTTGGTGTTTGAGATTAACTTAGAAGACCCTGATGAGATTAGGGCTGTCTATTCCGATAAGGATGCCTTCTACTTGTTGTCTCTACCTGCTCGTCAGTTAGCCTACTGTTTTGATATGAGGGGAACTCTTCAGAATGGTGCTAACAGGACTACGACATGGGATGGCTTAGTACCTACAGCAATGAAGTATCTTCGCAGTAAAGACTTATTGATAGGTAAGGCTAGTTACATTGGTAAATATGATGGCTATAAGGACAACACTGATAGTTATCTGATGCGCTACTATACCAATTACTTTGACTTCCAAGTACCTACAGTTATTAAACTGATGAAGAAGGTAGGAGTTACAGTTATCGGTGGTCAAGGCTACGGTGTAGTATTGAAGTTTGGATTTGATTATTCAGACATTCTTAACAGCCGACAGTTCCAACTTGCCAATGCTGCTGTTGCCGAATACAACATTGCAGAGTATAACATTGGTGAATACGGCGGCACTGCCTTCGACAACAAGGTTATCAATATTGGTGGCTCAGGTAAGGTTATTCAATTAGGTTTTGAAACTACTGTGTTTGAGAAACCTGTATCCATTCAGAAGCTAGACGTTTACGTTAAAACAGGAAAGACTCGCTAACATGGCTAACTATACAAAATCAACTAACTTTGCTGTCAAAGATAGTTTGTCTACAGGTAATGCTAATAAGATTATCAAAGGGACTGAGATTGATACTGAGTACAACAACATTGCTTCAGCTATCAGTTCTAAGGGTGATTCTAACAATGGTGCTTTCACAGGCACTGCAACTATGGTTAACTTGACTGTATCGGGTACTTTTACTGGCACAGTTGACGGAGGTACATACTAATGGACTTAACACAATTGATTGCCCCTGCTCTGCAAACAGCAGGCACTATCTACGCAGCTAACCAAGCTTCAGGTAATGCTATAACATCAGCTAACCAAGCTGCTCAAATGGCTCAGTTCCGTCCTGTAGGTGTTACCACTCGCTTCGGTAAGTCAGGATTCCAGTATGGCCCTCAAGGTGAGTTAACTGGTGCAGGCTATCAAGTAGCTCCTGATATCGCCGCAATGCGTGAAGGCTTGATCGGCATGGCTGGCACAGGTCTGTCACAGGCTCAAATGGCTCAAGCACAGCAGCCGGGGATTACTACAGCAGGTCAAGGGTTGTTTAATCTTGGTCAGCAGTATGTTGGTGCTTCACCGCAGGCTGTAGCTGCTAACTATATGGCTCAGCAGCAAGGTTTGTTAGCTCCCGGTCGTGAACAGCAGTTAGCTCAACTGACTAACCAACAGCAACAACAAGGTCGATTAGGTCTTGCTACTGGTGCTACGTCAGCAGGCTACGGCATGGGTGCTCCCGGCTTACAGGCTTCTAACCCTCAAATGGCTGCTTTCTTTAATGCACAAGCAATGCAAGATGCTCAGTTGGCTGCTCAAGCTAACCAAGCAGGACAACAACAAGTTACATTTGGTCAAGGCTTAATGCGTGGCGGTATTGACCTTCAGAATCAAGGCTACGGCTTACAGTCTAATGCTCTGACTCCTTACACTAACTTGATTGGCGGTGCTCAGAATACTGAAAACTTAGGTTTAAATGCTTTGTCATTAGGTCAAGGTTTAGGCTCAGCAGCAGCAAGTAGTAATCAAGCAGCAGCTAATCAGTTCATGGCTGGTCAGAATATCTCTAACTCTGCTCAGCGTGCAGCCATTCAAGGTGCTGTCACTGGTCTGACTGATCCTATTGCTCAGTTGATTGCAGGCTTGACTCGTTAAAGGAATAACAATGGCAACATCACCTAGTTTATTTGGAGGCTCTTTGTCTCCTCAAGAGATGCAGGCTCAGTTGTTAAACCAACGTGCTGCTCAGTTTGCTCAAATGGATCCTAATGAACAGTTAGGCATGATGGCCTACAAAGCTGGTTCAGGAGTAGGTACAGGCTTAGCAGGTGCTTTCGGTGTAAACGTACAAGACCCTATGATTCAAAGAGCTACTAAGCTCCGTGAATTGGCAGGTCAGTTTAATACTAACACTGCTTCGGGTCTACGTCAAATGGCTGATGCCTTACGTACACAAGACCCTGACATGGCTTTGCAGTTGTCTCAACGTGCTGCTGCTATGGATATGGAGGCTCAGAAGCTTCAGACAGAGCAAGCTCGTCAAATGACTCAGGAAGCTCAAACAGCTAAGGCTATGGCTGAACAGGGTAAAATTGTTCGTGGTGAAGCTAAAGATGAGCAGTTACGTACTGAGTTAGCTGCATTGCCTGCTGATGCTGATGATAAAGCTGTTGAGGCTGTTGTCCGTAAGTATGGTAAGCCTGACGATATCTTTAAAACATTAGAGCGTAGACAAACAGCAGAAGCTAATCGTATTGCTAAGGCTGAGTTAGAGCGTGAAAAGGCTGAAGCTCGTGAGCGTGAGAAGCAACGTGACATGGAGTTTAAGCAACAGATGACTGCTGCTACAAATGCTAACCGTTCTGCTTTGACAAGTGTTCAGCGTGAGATTGCTGAGTCTCGTTTAGCTGAATTAAGAGCTAAGCAAGCTGACAAAGCAGACAAGAAGGAAGAAGTTAAGCAAGCTGCTGTTAACCACGCTGCTAAGGTTATTACTGATGTGCAGTCTGCTCAAGGCCTTGTCACAGGGACAACTACTGGTGTTGTTGGTAAAGGTGCAGCTTTTGTCCCCGGCACTAATGCTTATGATTTACAACAACGTCTGTTGACTCTCAAGGCTAACTTAGGTTTTGATCGCTTACAACAAATGCGTGATGCTAGTCCTACAGGCGGTGCTCTTGGTCAGGTTGCTGTACAAGAATTGCAAGCCTTACAAGCTACAGTAGGTTCGTTAGAGTTAGGTCAGTCTAAAGCAGAACTTCAGAAGAACTTGAATAAGATTGAGAATCATTATTCTAATTGGATTCGTGCAACACAAGGTCAACAGCCTTTGTCGTTAGATGAGTTCCTTAAGTCTAAGCAACCTCAAGCTGCTGCGCCTGCTCCTATAGACGCTTTCTCGGGTGCTCCTGCCGCCACAGGCGCTGCCACTGGTGGTTGGTCTATTCGTCCTAAACCTTAAGGAGAGATAATGGCTACATTTATTGTTACTGCTCCAGACGGTAAGGAGTATGAGATTACAGCCCCTGAAGGTGCTACACAAGAGCAAGTACTGGCCTATGCACAGCAGAACTTTAACAAGCCTGCCGAACAACCTCAACGTACTCTTCCACAAGAAGCAGGTCGTCAGTTAGGTCTTACAGCACGAGCAGCCATTACAGGCTTAACAGCAGTTCCTGCAATGATGGCTGAACCTGTTGCTGCTGGTGTGAATATGTTAGCTGGTCGTCAAGTCATGGGTTCACCTACTCAAGGTGTTCAGCAGTTGATGACAGCAGCAGGCCTTCCACAACCTCAAGGCACACTGGAAAGAGCAGTACAGACAGGTGCATCAGCTATGGCAGGTGTTCCTGCACAGGCTGCTTTGTCAGGTACTTCAGCAGCTTTAGCTCCCTTGCGTCAGAACCTGTTACAACAGACTGCCGCAGCCGGAGCAGGTGGTGTAGCAGGCCAAGCTACTGCTGATGTTGTTCAAGAGGCTACTGAGAACCCTATCCTAAGTGCTATTGCAGGTATTGCAGCAGGTGCTGTAGTAGGCGGTACTGCTGCTAAGGGTGCTTCAGCAGCTACAGCAGAACGTCAGCCTATGATCACATTAGATCAGATTAAGCAACGTGCTCAAAAAGCTTATGCTACTGTGGATGAACAAGGTGTCTTCTTAAAGCCTAAGAGTGTCTTGGATAACTTTGATAACATTGAAGCTAAATTAGTTAAGGATAACTTTAATCCTAAGTTAGATGCCCATAAACCTGTAGCTCAGGTGTTAGAGCAAGTTAGAGACATGACAGGAACTCAGCGAGTATCTTTCTCTAAGCTTGAACAGATGCGTTCTGCTCTGGTTGATCTAAAGACATCCAAGGATGCAGCTACTCGTAAGTATGCAGGTCAGGCAGTATCTGAATTGGATGATTATATCACTAAGCTTGGTGGTAAAGATGTCATCGCAGGTCAAGGTAATGTAGGAACAGCAGTTAAAGCAGTGCAGGAAGCTCGTAAGGATTGGCGTAACCTGTCTCGTGCTACTGTCTTGGAAGATGCTCTTAACGTAGCTGAAGCTCGTGCTCTTGATCCTAAAGCTTCTGAGGGTGAATTGATTCGTAGACAGTTGATCAACCTTGCTGCTAACAAAGATAAGATGAGGTTCTTCACTGAGCGTGAGAAGAATGCTATTAAGAGTGTAGCTTCTGGCCCTGTCGCTGATCCTTTGTTGTCTCTTGTGGCTCGTCTGAACCCTGAGCGTAGCGCATTGATGCAGGCCAGTACAGTAGCAGGATCATTTGCTAATCCTGTGGCTGCTGCTAGTGTTGCAGGTCTAGGCTTTGGTGCAGATAAGCTTCAAGGTGCTTTGCGTCAGCGTGGTGTTAATCAGTTGATGTCTAACATTGCTTCAGGACAACTACCACAAATTCCTCCTAACTTAGCTTGGCGTGGAATGTTATCAGGCTTACCGACACAACCGCAGGAGTAACAATGCCGGACTTGACACATACTACAACTGAGACAGCAGCGGGGATGATGGCTAAGGCCTCTGCTCCTGTGACTGTCTCTCTAGCAACCGTAGCAGGCTATCAGGTATCGGAGTTGTTACTTTGGTGTACTTTGATCTATACGGTACTGATGATAGCTCACAAGCTTTACAGTATCTACAAAGATGTAACTGAAAACAAATCATGATACGTCCTGCCATTACTTCATTATACCTATCAGCAGCAGTGTTAGTAGGGATAGCTCTGGAGGAAGGTTTTACTTCCAAAGCAGTTATCCCTGTTCCCGGTGATGTGCCTACGATAGGCTTCGGTACTACTGAAGGAGTTAAGAGAGGGGACACAATCACCCCCGAGAGAGCTTTGATGAGGTTGTTGCAGGATGCTGATAAGTTTTCAGAGGGTGTTAAGAAGTGTGCCAATGTGCCTATGTATCAGTATGAGTTTGATGCTTACCTGTCACTCTCATACAACATAGGTACAGGAGCCTTCTGTAACTCTACTCTTGTTAAGAAGCTTAAAACTTATGACTATGCAGGAGCTTGTAAAGAAATTCTGAGATGGGATAAGTTTCAAGGTCAGCCTTTGCCGGGTCTAACACACAGGAGACAGAGGGAATATAAACTCTGTATGGGCAATGTAT
>JBBAJN010000174.1:0-6171 GCA_040404045.1 Chitinophagaceae bacterium | reverse complement strand
GATATAATCGATCACCCCGGGTTCACAAACAAAGAAACCGCCATTGATCCAGGTGCCATCCCCCTTAGGTTTTTCCATGAAAGCAGTGGCATTGCCATGCTCGTCAATGCTCAGTGCCCCGAATCTTCCAGAGGGTTGAACGGAGGTGACCGTACATAATTTTTTTTGCTGTTGGTGAAAATCAACAAGCTCTTTAATGTTAACATCGCCAACACCATCGCCATAGGTCAGCATGAAAGTTGAATTGTCAACATACTTGCCGATTTTCCTGATCCGGCCACCGGTCATGGTATTTAGCCCCGTGTCCACCAGCGTGATCTTCCAGGGTTCGGCATTTGTATTATGGATCTTGAATGAATTATCCGACAGATTTACAGTGACATCTGCGCTATGCATATAATAATTCATAAAATACTCTTTGATCACATAGCCCTTGTATCCAAGGCATATGACAAAGTCGTGATAACCGTAAGATGAATAGATCTTCATGATATGCCAAAGTATGGGCATACCGCCGATCTCGACCATGGGTTTGGGCTTGAGTACTGTTTCTTCGGATAAACGGGTACCCAATCCTCCAGCCAGAATGACTACTTTCATAAGGGGTGTTTAGACTTTTAAAAATTATGAGGTATAACCGTAGGCTTTGGAATATTTCCGCACTTCATTTCCAAAGCGGCTATCCTTTATTCCATTGAATACGATCGCCACTTTCTTGAACGACTGCATTTTTAGTTCGTCATCAAAAATGTTCAATGCTGACTTAGGTGTGTATCCCTGCCGCACTACAAACAGTGTCAGATCACAATGTCTTCCGAGGATGATACCGTCCGTCACGGCACTGATTGGAGCAGTCTCCAGGACGATGGCGTCGTATTCTTTCTCAAATATTTTCAGCAGATCTTCCAGCAGGCTTTTAGAAAGCAACTCGGATGGATTACGAGGCAGGGTACCCGCGGGGACAAAAAACAGATTCTGATTAAATTCTGTAGGATAGACGATCTCAGAAAGTGAGGCCTGACCAGAAAGATAATCTGATATACCCTTTGCATTTTCCATACCAAACACCTTGGTCAATGAAGGTCTCCGGATATCCAGTTCAAGCAAAATCGTTCTGCGATCGGTCAGTGCGATACTCAGAGCCAGATTTGAAGCCACGAAACTCTTTCCTTCACCAGGCACACTGGAAGTGAGCAGGATTTTCTTATGCTCTTTGTTGATCCCCAGGTAAGCCATAGATGTTCTCAGATGACGGAATTGTTCTGCAATGAACTTCCTTTCACCGTCTCCAACTACGATCGGGTTTCGCTCACCACTCTGGACGATCTCAGCAACGACCGGATAAGGAACTTTCTGTTCGATGTCAGACCTGGTGGTGACCGTCCTGTTCAGCAGGTCGCGCAAGGTGATATAAAGGGCGCCAATAGTAATGGCTGTAAGGATGGCCGTGGCAAACAACAGTCCTTTTCGGGGACTCACGGGATCGGACCCGGTTTCTGCGGCGTCAACAACACGGCTATCGGACACGGTGGATGCAAAAGAAAGGGCCGCTTCCTCCCGTTTTTGGAGCAGGTAGGTATAAATACTATTCTTTATGGATTGTTGGCGGCTGATCTCGATCATTTCCTTCTCCTTCTGGGGAATGGATCTCAACATCGAGCTATACCGATTGCCTGTACTGGCTATGTTCTGCCTCCCAGCCATAAGATTTGCCTTCTGGCTGCTGATATTATCTTCTATTGTAGGCTTCAGTCTTTCAACCTGGTCGCGTAATGAAACCAGGATGGGATTGTTCTCCGCTGTTGTCTTTTTCAGTTTCTCATATTGCATTTGGGTCTCGTTCAGTTTACTGACGAGGTCAGACAATCCCTTGTCGTTCAGACCCGCCGTTGAGGGAGTGATCGCTTTATCTGACTTCCCCTTAACGAAGGATTCAACCTGATCCAGGACAGATAACTGGACATTGATCTCACTCAACTTCTGATCACTTGCTTCTACACTGCCGAGGTAGACCTTACCCTGCTCAGAAATATCCACTACGCCCATCCGGGTGCGGTAGTTCTTAAGGGCATTTTCCACTGAGTCGAGTTCATTGACTACAAATCGCAGCCTCTCCTCAAGAAAAATCTTCGAGTTACGTGCCAATTGATTCTTATCCTCAATGGAAGCGGTATTATACACCTTTATGAGCATGTTCAACACATCCCTGGCCCTATCGGTATTCTCATCCTTATATTTCAGGGTAAGAATGGTGGAAAGCTTGCTGGCCGGATACACTGAAAGCCCCATCAACATGGAGTTCGCGATATCCTTGGGATTTATCAGATAGAACGCCATGGGCCTTTTTTCACCTGACTGAACCGCAAATTCATTGGTTTTAAACATTAAAACACCCCATGGAGTTTTGTTCCAGGCATCCATAGGGTAAACGGTATTGTCTATGACAACCTTGTTACCCTTCATGGTAAAAGGGATCTTATCGGTATATCTTACAGAATCCGGTTGTTGGGCTATTATTCTTATGGGAGCTTCGCTATATGCGGAAACCGTAGTAATCCGACCTTCTTTGAGAACTTGCGCATAAAGCCCGAGTTTCACCGCAACTTCCTTCATCAGGGTCTTGGACTTGATGATCTCGATCTCATTCTCCATGACCTTTTTCCTGGAATACCTCTCCGGATTTACCGGATTATCTCCCTGGGTGGTATATTGGGCCTGGTCATCTTTCAGCACCAGTGTGGCGACCGCTTCGTAAGTGGGGACAGCATATCTGACATAGAGAAATGCAGCACCGAGGAAAATAGCCAACAGAACGGAGTATAAGGGCCAATGATTCAAATGTTTGAGAAGGACCTGGGATAGCCAGCTATTTTCATTTTGCTCTTTCTGCGAGAGTGAGGTATTCATCTAAGAGGTTTTCGGGGTATAAAATTATAAGCACAAGAGAATTCGCACATTTCCTGACATTCAGACTATCCAGGACGAAATGCAGGGGGATCGTTTTACATAAATTATGGATTTCCCGTAGATAACTGAAACTGAGTGTAAATATTGTCCAAAAAACCCAAAATTACAAGCCAAATAGCCCCCAAATCGAAAAGTTTTTTCCCAAAGGGGTTGCAAGTTTGAAACATTTAACTAACTTTACACCCTATCTCGATCTAACCGCACCAAGCTGTATCAATCCTCCCTTTGGTGTCTATCCTTTGAACCAAGCCTTTCTTCCATCCTATTTAGCCTGTTGTTCCAATCATCTCTTGAAATACTAATATCATTAGTAATTCGTCACCTTTTTGAAAGAAACCCCCCTACCATGAGTTTCAAGAGAAAACTTGTTTTTTTTAATTACAACATTACTCCCAGATGGGTAATCTTGCTGGCCGATGGCCTGATCTCTGCATTTTCCTTTGCTACCTCCGTCCTCCTGATCACGCAAAGGGACATCAATGAATTATTCACAATCAAAGGAGTATTCCTGATCTGTGCCCTTTATTGCCTTACCTCAATGGTCGTTTTCAAGGCGATGCATCTTCACAAGGGTCTTATCAGGTATTCGAACATCCATGACACATCAAGGATATTTGCCTCTGTATTCATCAGTTCGGTATCCTTTTTATTGATTTCTTCTTATCTGTACCAGCAAAGTTTTTTTGCTGAGTTTTCCGACAAGAAGATGATCAACATTTTGCCCAAAATCCTTTTTCTCAATTTCTTTGTAGCCTCTACCTTTCTGATCCTTTTCCGGGCCTCCATAAAGGCCATGTATTATTACCTGAAAACGATCGCCAAGACCAAGAAAAAGAATGTGATCGTGTACGGAACTGACCGTAATGCGATCTTTATGAAGAAAGCGATCGATTCTGTAGATGATTTTAATGTAGTAGGCTTCCTGAACATGTCCAAAGCCAGAACGAATGCCTATATCGAACAGGTTCCGGTGTATAATCTGTCACAGTTAAAGGAAGTGAAAAACAAGAAAGGCATCGAGAGCCTGATCCTGATGAACGAGCAACTGGCAAGCTCCGATAAACAGGAGATCATCAATGCCTGCCTTGAGTTGAATGTTCACATACTCACCGCCCCTCCTTCTACCCAATGGCTGTACGGCAAGATCAATCCGGCGCAGATCAAGCAGTTGAATATCGAAGACCTTTTACAGAGGGACCCCATTGTGATTGACTGTTCCAGGATATCTGAAGATCTCTGTGGCAAAAGGGTGTTGATCACCGGTGCTGCAGGGTCGATTGGCTCAGAAATTGTTCGCCAGGTGATGTCTTTCAAACCTGCCGTAGTTATTTTGGTGGACCAGGCAGAATCTCCCCTTCATGAAGTTCAGTTGGAGATGGACGAAGAGTTCCCGAACATCAAGAAAGTGATCCACATTTGCAGCATCCAGAACCGGACGAGAATGGAAGCGATCTTTAAGGATTTCAGCCCGCAGGTTATATATCATGCTGCTGCTTATAAACATGTACCCATGATGGAGCTCCACCCCCAGGAAGCTGTATTCACTAATATCATGGGGACAAAAATTCTGGCAGATCTGGCCATTGCCTATGGAGCCGAGAAATTTGTAATGATCTCTACAGATAAGGCTGTTAACCCTACAAACGTAATGGGGGCTTCAAAAAGGATCGCGGAAATGTATGTTCAGTCCCGAAATTCCGGCATCGATAGCTTTATTAAGGACGACTTTTTATTTAGTAGAAATGCGTCTTCTGGCCCGATTAAAACGAGGTTTATCACAACGCGTTTTGGAAATGTCCTTGATTCTAACGGTTCTGTCATTCCCAGGTTCAGGTCGCAGATCAAGAAAGGCGGGCCGGTTACGGTCACGCATCCGGATATAACCCGATACTTTATGACCATCAAGGAGGCCGTTCAACTGGTTCTTGAAGCAGGAACGATGGGTAAAGGCGGGGAGATCTTTGTGTTTGACATGGGCAAACCGATCAAGATCCGGGAACTTGCGAGAACCATGATCAGCCTGGCCAATTTGGAGCCTGATAAAGACATCATGATCACCTACACTGGGTTGAGGCCTGGAGAAAAGCTATATGAAGAAGTGTTAAATGAAAGCGAAAAGACCCTTCCAACGCATCATGTCAAGATAAGGATTGCAAAAGTGGTAGCAAAGAATCCATTGAAGGTAGCTTCCGAAATTGAAGACCTGCACGAAATGGCTTCCAATTCAAGCTCTTTAAAGATTGTGAAAAAGATGAAAGAGATAGTCCCTGAGTATAAGAGCAACAATTCCAAATACGAGATCCTCGATAAGCAGACGGCTCTTGCGGAGTCCGGGCTCATGGAACCGGTCAAGATGAACTAAATGAAAAAAACCGCCGAATTCGGCGGTTTTTTTTAGTATTTCTGAAACTTAACGGTCCCCAGTACTCGCATGAGTGTGCGCAACTGAACAACATAAAGCCCATTTGTCAGGTGTGACACATAAATGATCTGGCGGAACGATGGAACATTCTTGATAAACTCCTGCCGGCTGACTACCCGCCCATTCAAATCATAGATGTCCATGTAGATCTTGTCAATATAATCCCCTTCCAGTTGCAAAGTTGCATTAGTGCCGGAAACAGGATTTGGATAAACGCTCAGGGTTTTTATGGCCAACCTGTTATTTGAGTTGCTTACTATCACCTTCACGTTCTTACTGGCAGACCGCCCTTTATCGTTGGTCAGGGTTAGGGTAAATAAATAGGACCCTTCGACGAGGTTTCTCACTTTCGCTACAGGATTGGCCTGCGCATTGATCAAAGGTGTATTGGGACCCTGGACAAAAGTCCATGAGAAAGCAGCAATGCTGCCATCCGGATCATAGGACTTGCTTCCATCGAGTTCTACTGATTCCACAGGCATTTTCACCACCAGGGTATCTGGCGCTACCGGTATAGGTGGCTGGAACAATTGAACGCGTACCATCACCGTATCTGCCGCTATGGCTCCGCTGTTATCCTTTATTTCAAGCCTGAAGCTATACACGCCTGCAACCAAACCATTTACTACCGTGCTGGCACTAAATGGAGCCGCTATGCTGGCGATCCCGGGTCCGGAAATCTGGCTCCATGAATAGGATGTAATGGTTCCATCAGGATCGTAGGAGGCATTGCCATTCAGTGCAACGAAATTGATCGGAAATCTGACCGACTGGTCCGCGCC
>JBBAJN010000173.1:0-6249 GCA_040404045.1 Chitinophagaceae bacterium | reverse complement strand
TTCGATATTATCCAGGAGAAGATCCTCAATGTCTCCTGTGCCTTATCCGGATGCCATGCTTCTACTGCAGATCCATCTTTTGCGCAACATGGATTGGTATTGGCAGCTGGTAAATCCTATGCCGGTTTGGTGGGCGTGATGTCTAAAAATGCTGCGGCTGCTGCCCTGGGCATAAAACGGGTGAGTGCGAAAGATCCCAACAATAGCTTCCTGATTCATAAAATTTCCTGTGAAGCAGGGCACCATTCATCTACTGCCAATTTCGGAGCACATATGCCCCTGGGAGGAAATTATCTCACACAGGGGGAGGTTGATTTTATAACGAAGTGGGTGGCCAACGGTGCCAGCGCAACTGATGCTTCGGTGAGCGAATCGCTTTTGGACAATAAGAAGCCTTGTCAACCTCAAATTGAACCACTGCTCCCACCTGCTGCAGGAGCTGGATTTCAGATGAAGATTGATCCTTTTGACATAGCTGCCAATTTTGAGCGCGAGATCTTTATAAGAAAGAACACGCCTAATACTGCGTCAGTGTACGTAAACAGGATTCAGATGAGGGGCATGTCCAACAGCCACCACTTCGTGGTCTATAGTTTCCGGAGCGGGGCGACGATTCCGCCTCAGAATGTTATACGCGATCTCAGGAACCCAGACGGCAGCATCAATATTAGCATTCTCCAAAATCAGGTTTTCTTGGGCGGTGGTACGGATGTTAACAGTGATTATACCTTACCTCCGGGAGTGGCATTGAAGATTGATCCGGCAACGCCGCTGGATCTGAATGCCCATTATTTTAATAAGACTACCTATACCCTCAAAGGGGAGAATTACGTGAATTTTATACTATTCCGCTCAGCGCTGTACAAAACGTTGCGAAGACACTTGATCTGAATAATTTAGACATCAGCATTCCCGCGGGTCAGCGTAAAACGTTGACCAAGACGTTTACCTTTAACCAGGTTACCAGGATCGTCATGTTGACTTCTCATTTTCATAAGCTTGGCGAGAAGTTCGTGATCAGGATTGCTGGTGGACCCCGAAACGGTGAGATCATTTACACCAGTACCAACTGGGAACATCCTGCATTTACTTCTTTCGCAACGCCTATTGTACTTCAGGCTGGACAGGGACTTACATCCGAAGTGACTTACTTCAACAACACATCCAAAACAGTAGGCTTTGGGTTGACCAGTGAAGATGAAATGAATATCATTTTTGGTTATTACTATTGATGGTTTTTTCTTCTCTTACAATTGTTAGGGAGAAAGATGGGGTTGGGAACTCAACAGCATCAAAGTTCACAGGGTCATGCGATGAATAGGTTTGTCCTTTTCCAGGATCTGTAGAAAATCGATATCATCACAACCTATTCAGGAATGAATGAATTCGAGTTAAGATATCTTCAAAGGCAGGTTGCCCCTGGTAGTAGAGGGAAGTCGTCGAGATATACCTTTTCGAAAATTCGGCTCTTAATGCCGGTTTTTCGAGGAGAAAGGCTTCGTTTGATGCAATAGGTATTTTCAAATCTGATGTTGGAAATCTTGCGTTCTTATGCCTCAGGTATTCTTCAGTTCCGATGAATTCTTGCACAACTGGATGGTCGAGTAGGCAATAGACATCATAGTATTGGCGCATGAAATTAGGATTTGGCTCTCCCGTTTCTTGCTCTCTTCTGAATTTGGTTGCAATGGTTTGAAGCTTTTCAACAAAAGTATATCCAGGGTGATAGCAAGCTACCTCTATGGCTCGATTGTCAATTATTTGTACAGCGGGATTTGCAATAGCTTTATCATAGGCCCATGAACTGATCGTAATCCTTTGAAACGGAGTGACGGTGTCAAATCCAGCCTCGAGTAAAATACCTTCCTTTATGCCTTCTACAAGAGTTGTCAAGCTATTGTAGAGCAACCTGATTCCACCACTTCTGTAGTACTTTTCATCAAAATTATGATCTCTCTTGACAGATAGGATCCCGGCAATATTAATCTGTTCGGCTAGTTCGTCATAGAATTGCTTCCTCTTTTCTACATCAGCCTTTTTTTGACTTATCTCGTTTATGCCAAGTTCATCTGAAGGTTTGATATAAATATCAATGTCTTCCGAAAACCGGCTTATGATTTTATGCCCTTTGGATAGAGAGGTTCCGCCTTTCAGTTTAAAATCGAAGCCTTGCTTTTGCAGGCCATACAAGGCATGCATAAGCCAGTAGTCCTTCTCTACAAGATGGGCCACAATTCCAGTTTCTTCTTCGATAATTCGGAGTAAGTCTGGGAAGTCCTTGCGATCGTGTAGATAAGATAAAGGCATCGGCAGATACTACTAATTTGTTTCGAGTAGTGGCTCAAGAATACGCTTGGCCTTTGCGCTACCGTATTCGGCAATGTTTTTTCTAAGCTTATCTCTGTTTAGCGTATTCATTTTGCCCTTAACTTTTCCCAAAACCATTTCAGGCTCTTCCGCTAGTGAATCAAGGTTGTTCACCAGATCGACAATCAAAAATTCAGTAGTTAACTTTTTAGGGAAATGAGGTTTTACGCGAAAAGAAAAACTTCGATTCCCCAGTTTAAACTCCCCGTGTCGCTTATGATTATAAACAACACGCTGGTTATACAATTGGGTAGTACCAACGCCAAGGCTATTGTAGATGTTTGGAGAGGTAACCAGAAATCGATCATCCTTAAGGAATGATCTAACAAGGGTATTTTCATCCGCAGGGGCATCGCCAAAAGCTGTTCTTTTAGGATAGTAGTATACTCCAGGCGAGACTTTATTTAAAGTTCCCTCTTTGACAAGTTCTTGTACATGACGATCGACTGACGTAGACCACTTGGCTAAGTCTGCACGTCTGTATACATGCCCTTGTTTGAGTTTGGCTTTTATGGCTTCTAACTTGTTCATTGTTTCTATAACAAAGGTAATAGAAAACTTTCAGAAAGAATGAAAACTTATTGAAAAATCATGCAAATAAGACTCACAAATAATTGAAAAAGAATAAGTTAGAATTATTGTGGCGGAGAATAAACTATCTTACAATAGGTCTAATCTATGGTTTCGGGATGATGTTCCCACTACGTCAGCAGAACTGCGGCCGGTTTGCTTTGCGAGTAAATAATGGAAGACCTGAGTGCTACGACTTAAATATCCTTCTCATCAACACCCATTTCTCGCCTTGCTTTGCCCAAGGAAGCGGAACCTGGAATTTCCACATCAGCTTTTCCCATTCGGCGATCTTGGGGTTGGTGGCATCGAACGCGGCTTTTTTCTCAAAGGTGAAATCATCCTCGGTTTCCAGGATCATGAACATCCTGGTGCCTATACGATAGATCTCAATGTTGGTGATGCCGGCATCTATGTCGTGCTGGGTGACTTCGGGCCAGGCGCTGCCGGGAGCATGGTAGTGTTCATACTCTGCGATCAGGGCTTCATCATCTACAAGGTCCAGGGCTAAACAAAATCTTTGCATGTAAAATGATTTAGGTTCGTAGGGTTATTGTCTAAAAAAACTGTTTGAAAGCTTTGATCGTTTGCAGCGCCGCCGCATCCGGATCCGGCCAGGGAAAGGCTTCTGCTGAAACATAGCCGCTGTAGCCCGAATCCTGTAGCGCCGACGCTATGGGCCCCATCTCAGTATGACCATTTCCAACAGGACGGCGGTTGCTGTCGGCAAAATGTACATGCCCAATATACTTTACATGCGCAAGAATACTGGCGGGGATGTCCGCTTCTTCGATATTCATGTGAAACAGATCGGCCAGCAGTTTTACGTTGCGGAGATCCTCTGATTCAATGAAGTTCACACCTGCGTCCAGCGTATTGAATAGCGTAGTTTCGTAGCGGTTCAGCGGTTCATAGATCAGGGCAACGCCTTTTTCTGCAGCCTCATGGCTCAAAATCCTGAGCCCCTCAGCCAGCCACGCCAGGGCCTGCTGCCGATCATGACCTTGTTGACCCTGCATGGAGCCAATGATGGCGGGCGCGCCAAATGCAGCGCCAAATGCGATCATGTCGGATATAAACGAGATGGCTTTTTGGCGGACAGCTTCATTCGGGTCCGTGAGCGTGAGCCCGTGCAGCACTTTCCCTGCACCTGTGCCAACGGCTGCCAGTTTCAATTGGTACTTCTCAAGCAGTGGCGCTAATTCTTTTGGGTCAACCGCAGCTGCAGATGAGGTGAACAGTTCAATGGCATCGAAGCCGAGGGCGGAGGCTTTCGACATACCCTGCTCCAGGTCCTCCCAAAATATCCAGGGGCCCGTTTTGATTTCTTTTACCAGGGCAATGGTCACGCAGGATCTGATCATAAGAATTATTTTTCCAGGTCAACCATGATTTTGGTGATGCCTTTGGCATTCTGGGCCCAGTCGGCCAGGGCCTGGCCCGCCTCGTCCAGCGAAACTGTTTTGCTGATGACCTCTTCCACCGGAAACTGCCCACCCTCGAGGTAGGCAATCACGGTAGGAAACTCATTGGTGCAGTTGCGCGATCCCAGGATCTCGATTTCTTTTCGCACAAACAACCCCGTGTTGAATTCCACCGGAGATTTGGCATAGCCAATGCAAACAACACGACCGGTATAAGCCACTTCGTCTACTGCTGCACGGTAGGTGGCAGGGCTGCCAACTGCTTCGATGATGACATCGGGCCCATCGCCCCCGGTTATGCGATTCAATTCATCGTGCAGGTTCTGCTGACTCGTATCAATAAAGTGCTTTGCGCCTATTTTTTCTACGATCCCTTTTTTCGACCCATCAATATCAATGGCGATCACTTCTGCACCCAGGTTGACCGCTCCTGCTACCGCCCCCAGGCCCACGATGCCGCAACCGATCACGGCAACCGTATCGTTATTTGTAACCCGTCCCCGGCTAATGGCATGAAAACCCACCGTCAAAGGTTCTGCCAGCGCCAGTTCGCGCAAGGATAACTTAGAAGAGAAGTGAAGATCTTTCCAGTGAATGGCGATGTAACGGGTCATGGCACCGGGTCGGCGCACGCCCATGGTCTTATTGTCCTGACAGGCATTGATCCTTCCCTTCCTGCAGGAAATACATTTGCCACAATTCAAATAGGGATAGACCGTTGCGTTCATGCCCGGCTGTATATGCTGGGGCACATTAGCTCCGGTTTGTTCAACTGTTCCGCCTACTTCATGACCCAGCACATTAGGATATTCCTGCAGTTCAAACAGACCTTTGAACCCATTCAGGTCGCCGCCACAGAACCCTACCATGCCAATGCGTAGTAGAACTTCTTCCGGCCCCGGTACGGGAACATCTATGTCCTGTATAGCAGTTTCGCCAATGGCGGTTAAAAACAATGCTTTCATCTTCTGCGCTTATTTGCGTTGTATATTATTCTCGGGCCGGCCTTCAAACCACATATGGTTTTTGACGGGTGCCACTTCGGCTGCAATTTCCTCCAATAATCCATCGGGTACATCCAGTTCAAGGGCCTTGATGTTTTTCTCAACCGTAGCTACATCGCATAAGCCCACAATGGTGGAGCTGATGTCTTTGTGCTGCACGGCATACCATATGGCCAGATCGCTGAGCGACACGCCGTATTTTTTACAGATCGCCAACAGTGCGGGCTGTATGGCCTTTACTTCGGCGGGCGCATTGTGCCAGCTGGGTATGGATGCATCGGAAAGAATTCTTTGTACCAGTGGTGCGGCATTCATCAGGCCGAAGCCTTTTTCTTTCGACAGCGGAACCAGTTCATCGTTGATGCCATCTGCCAGCAGGTTGTAGTGCGCCCAGGATAATACCGTGTCCACATCAACCACCCGCGCGATCTCGGCGAGGTATGCCACCGGAAGACCCGTGATGCCAATGAACCTTGCTTTGCCGGATTCCTTGATTTTCTGGATCGCAGGCACCGCTTCGTTCAGCACCTGTTCCTTGCTGCCGAACTCGATATCGTGCAACTGCAACAGGTCCACATAATCCGTCTGCAATCTTTTCAGCGAGGCATCTGCGCTGGCGATGATGCTGCTGTACGAAAAATCAAAATCCCTGAGGCCATTGCGCCCGCATTTGGTAGCGAGGATAACCTGGTGGCGTTTACCGGCCAGGGCCTCGCCGAGCTTGGTTTCAGCCAGGGTGATTCCGTAGAAAGGGGCAACGTCGAAAAAGTTAATGCCCAGGTCGATGGCTGCGTGTACGGAACGCTCACCTTCGGCTTCATCGCAGTCTTCAAATACATTCCCCAGGGGAGAGGCGCCAAAGCCCAGAACAGATAAGCTCAAAT
>JBBAJN010000172.1:0-6268 GCA_040404045.1 Chitinophagaceae bacterium | reverse complement strand
TGACCCGTACAGGCATTTTGGGTGATACCTCCGTCCACTCTTTCACCGGCGAGGGCGATACCTTGTACTGGCACCTGATCGTGATGATGCTGACCTTTATTGGCATCGCCACAACACTATATTTCATCAACAGGAAAGCGATCCCGGAAATCAGGAAAGAGGAAAGCATGAACTCCAGGGAATTCTGGATGTTCGTGGGTTCGCTGCTGTTGTTTGTTTCTGCAGGTTATATCATCGTTCTCACCTCGCTGCCATTCATCAATAAACTGTTCAGCACCAATTGGGCCATTGGGCAGGATGTAGAGTATGTTTACAATCGCGTAATGATCCTGGTCACTGTGGTGATCGCCCTGCTCACGGCGGTCACGCAGTATTTCAAGTACAAAGAGACAACGAGAAAATATTTCTGGTCCAACCTCATGGTGCCAACCCTGGTCACCATCCTGTTCTCGGCCCTGGTATCAGCCTTCGGCGGCATTAACTACGATAAATACGGCATCGGATTCCTGGCAGCCATCCATGTTGCATTCTGGACTTCGGCGTATACCGTGATCGCGAACGGCACCTATATTTTCAAAGTGATGAAGGGTAACCTGAAAGCGGCAGGGGCTTCCATTTCCCATGTTGGGTTTGGCCTGATGCTGGTGGGTATTCTCATATCATCATCCAAGAAAGAATTGGTTTCTGAGAACAATACGGGTATTAATGTAGCTGGCTTGAAAGACGTGAAAGGCAAGGAAGAGAACCCGCTGGAGAACGTTACCCTCGTACATGGGGTGCCCACCCAAATGGGAAAATACACCGTAACCTACGTGGGGGATTCCGCAGTCAAAAAGAATGACCGCGTGTATTTCAAGATCAACTTTACTGAAAAGGATACGGCCCAGGGAACTGTTCTGGAATCCTTTGATATCTATCCCAATGCATTCCTTGTCAAGGGAGAAGAAGGAATGAACCTTTCTTCCAATCCCGGCGCACGCCACTACCTGACCAACGATATCTTCGTGTACATCACCTCCTGGCTGAATCCCGATAAAATTACGGACACCTCATCTTTCCGGAATTACTGGGTCAAGAAAGGCGATACCGTTTTCTATTCCAATGGCTACCTCACCGTTAATGATATCGTCATGGCCAATAAGAACGACAACAAGGATCTGCCGGTTGTGGACAGCGCCTGGTTGTCCGACTTAATGGTGTTTTCGAAAGATGGCCGGAGTTACGCATCACAACCCGCTTATTTTGTGAAGAATTCACAACCTTCTGTTAAAATGGACACCGTTTTCACCCAGAACCTGGTGTTGAATATCAACCGGGTAAGTGGCGACAAGATCGAGCTCGGTGTCAAGGAATCAGGGTCGGTCATGCGGTATATCACCATGAAAGCCTATAAGTTCCCCTACATCAACGTCCTATGGCTGGGCACCATCATCATGGTGATCGGATTTTTAGTGAGTATGTTCAGGCGATTAAAGGTCTAAGCCACTATAAGATATCAGGAAGCTTTTGTAAATTGTAGTCATGTTCCGGCTGAACATAAGGAAATGGTACATAGTGCTGCTGGTGTTGACGGGGTCGATGATCATCACCCAATCAAACGCGCAGTCGCGTTACGGGCCTAACGATACCCTCGTTGTTCCCATCATCGTTTACAACGGTGATACTATGACCTACCGGGAATTTGAACCGGTCTACGTATTTGCCAACATGACCCCGGAACAACAGGCCGCTTATAAGAAGTGGACCCGGCTTAGGAACGCCGTTTACGTCACATATCCCTATGCTCTGCAAGCGGGTCATATCATCAATGAGATCAACGATAATCTCGGCAGGATGCCCGAATCCAAAAAACGCAAGGCCTACCTCAAGAGTAAAGAGGCTGAACTTAAGAAGAAATTCGCCGATCCCCTCACCAATCTCTCTGTCTACCAGGGAAAGGTATTGATGAAGCTCATCAACCGCGAAACAAATAACAATTGTTACGAGCTCATCAAGGAATATAAAGGCGGCATTTCCGCCCGTTTCTGGCAGACCGTGGCTTGGGTCTTTGGCAGCAGCCTGAAGCAACACTACGATCCCCAAGGTCCCGATGCGGAAATGGAAAAGATCGTGAAGGAAGTTGCCATGATGTACGGAAGGTCCTGATCACACCCTTTACTGCTTTCTCTTTTTGCTATCTTTGCGCCATGAAACTCGACATTCTTGCCATCGGTGTTCACCCAGACGATGTGGAACTGGGTTGCTCCGGGGTACTCATCAACGAAATCAGGAACGGGAAAGCGACGGGTATCGTTGACCTTACCCAGGGCGAACTCGGCACCCGGGGAACCGTTGAAACGCGTTATACGGAAGCTGCCGCTGCTGCCGCCATCATCGGCGTTAAGGTGAGGGAAAACCTGAAGATGAGGGACGGTTTTTTCAGGAATGATGAGGCCCATCAACTGGAGCTCATCAGGGTCATTCGCCGGTATAGGCCGGAGATCGTGATTGGGAACATACTGGACGACAGGCACCCGGACCATGGAAGGGCAGGGCACCTGATCGCGGACGCATGCTTCCTGTCCGGCCTTGCGAAAGTTGAAACGGAAGATGACGGTGTAGCCCAGCAGAAATGGCGCCCCAAATATGTACTGCATTATTTGCAGGACTGGTACCATGAGCCGGACCTGCTGGTAGACATCAGTGATGTTTTTGAACAAAGGATGGAATCCATTAAGGCTTATGGCACGCAGTTCAATGCTACGGACAATGCAGAGGGCCCGCAGACCTATATATCAACACCTGATTTCCTGGATAGTGTGGTGGCGCGCGCAAGGATGTTCGGGAAGCGTATTGGCGTGAAATATGCTGAAGGATTTATTACAGAAAAAAAGATCGGTATCAGGAGCCTCGATGCCCTGATAATGGTTGAAACATAAAAAGAACATGGCTACAGTAAAAGTTGGATTAGTTCAGATGTCGTGCTCCGCAGACAAGCAGGAGAACCTGTTAAAGGCTTCTGATCGTGTGCGCGAAGCAGCAGCAAAAGGCGCGCAGATCGTATGTCTGCAGGAACTGTTTACCTCGCTCTATTTCTGCGACGTGGAAGCTTATGAGCATTTTCAATTGGCAGAGCCTATCCCGGGCCCCTCCACCGGTGCCATGGCGGCATTAGCCAGGGAACTGGGCGTGGTGATCATCGCTTCCCTGTTTGAAAAAAGGGCGCAGGGGATCTATCACAATACCACCGCTGTGCTTGATGCCGACGGAAGCTACCTGGGCAAATACAGGAAAATGCATATCCCTGATGATCCTGCCTATTACGAGAAATTCTACTTCACACCGGGCGATCTCGGATATAAAGTATTCAAAACAAAGTTCGCGACCCTGGGCGTGCTGATCTGCTGGGACCAATGGTATCCCGAAGCAGCGAGGATCACGTCATTGATGGGCGCAGAACTGTTGTTCTATCCCACGGCCATTGGCTGGGCCACCTCGCAGGATGAATTGACCAACTCCGAGCAGTATAATGCCTGGCAGACCATTCAACGCAGCCATGCCGTAGCCAACGGTGTTCATGTGGTGAGCGTGAATCGCGTGGGGTTTGAACAGGATGGCGCGATGAAATTCTGGGGTGGATCTTTTGTGGCTAATCCCATGGGCAGAGTGCTTTTCCAGGCTTCGCACGACCATGAAGAAGTTCAGGTAATGGAACTGGACCTGGGGAGGACCGACGTCACCCGAACCCACTGGCCCTTCCTGCGCGACCGTAGGATAGACAGTTACCAACCCATTACAAAGCGGTATATCGACGAAGAAGGATAGACGCTTAGGCGGTTGTTCGTTTATTTTCTATCTTGTTTGGGATCACTCATCCTTAAACACAACAACTAACTGCCATGGCTTCATCCAAGCTCGAAGCTTCAAAGCCCGTGAGTGCCTCAACCTTGCGCGCCTTTGCTCCCGGGTATGAACCTGATCTTTCACGCATTTCTTCTATTGATGTCCTAAAAGGGATAGCCGTCATGGCTGGCTTGCTTGTTTCCATACTCTATTGGGGCGGCTTCAGCCAGGGCATGCAGCATGCACTAACCGGGTTCCCCGGCGGTGTCAGGTACCGAACCTATGCTGTCTTCAGCCTGCTGCTGGAAGGAAAGATGATGGGTCTGGTCTCACTCAGTTTCGGCGCGGGCATTATCCTTTTTTTTGTGAGACCCCACCTTGGTTCCGGGCTATCAAACAGCGACCTGTACGTCAGACGTAATATGTGGCTGATCCTTTTTGGCCTGGTCAATGCCTTTGTTTTTTTATGGCCGATGGATATGATTTTCCACCTGGGAGTCATGGGCCTGCTCCTGTTTCCTTTTCCCCGCATGAAGGCCAAATGGTTGCTGGCTTCGGCACTTCTGGTGTTGTTGATCAGCTCCGGCAAGTACTATTGGAACTATAACGATGATACCAGGGCCTACGGCAAGTTTGTTGTGGCGGATAGCCTATCGAAAAAATATCATGTCAGGGATAGTATCCAGAAGCGGAACGACAGTATCGCGGGGCTCGCGCCAAAAGGGAAGGACAGCACCTTGGCGGGAGCTAAGAAAGGCAGCGCTGAAGCTGCATCAGTTGTGGTGAAAAAAGACAGCACCAAGTCCGTGACCGCAGTCAAGAAAAAAGACAGCACCGCAAAAAAATCCACGGACACCCTAACCCGAAAACAAAAAAAGCAGATTGAAGAGTGGGAGGGAATTGCGAAAAAATATAAATGGGAAAAGAAAAATGATAGCGCAAAAATCAAGGCGCTTCAGGAAGTCAGTTATATAAAGAACTGGGAATTCATGATCAACCCGGCAAAGCAGCGCGAAGCCCAATGGTTCTATACCCTGGGTGTATGGGAATTTGCATCGATCATGTTACTGGGCATGTGGTTGTTTAAGATCGGTTTCTTTTCTGGCAGTTTCAGTAGTAAACAATTCCTCGTCACGGCATTTGCTGGTATCAGCCTTGGTGTCTTATGTGGCTTGTATCGCTTGCATTTTCTGACCCTGTCTATTGATGATTATACAAAATACGTACAGCAACATGTGCTGCCCCATACCTTGCTGAAGCCATTGGAAATTGCCTGCATGGTATTGGGATATTCGTCCCTCCTGATGTTTGTGATAAGCCGAAGCTGGCTGCAAGGCCTGCGCTCCTTTTTTGCTGATGCAGGTCGAATGGCCCTCAGCCATTACCTGCTGCAAAGCCTGCTGCTCTCGGTCTTCTTCTACGGCTACGGGATGGGCTATTATGCGAGGATAGGACAGCCCGGTTTATACCTGGTGGTATTTGAAGTATGGATCATACATATCTCCTTCACCGTATTCTGGGCAAAGTATTATAATATGGGACCCGCAGAGTGGTTGTTGAAATCTTTGATCCACAGGAAAAGGGTGCCGATAAAACGCATCGCACAAACCACCGACGGAAAAACATTGCAAACCCCTTCAATGGTCAACAATGACTAATACTACCGCTTTTACAAACGAAGGCACCTACGAGCAGGGAGGACATGGGGCCACGGCTCAGCCAGTTCAGAAATCTGACCGGATCAAAACCATCGATATGATCAGGGGCCTCGCGCTCCTCGGCATCCTCCTGATGAATATTCCTTATTTCAGCGGCGATGGCATTGTGATGTACGATATCATGAATGGGAAACACAACACATGGGATTACAGGACACTGGCTGTTGTCAACAGTTTTTTTGACAGCACCATGCGGGGCCTGTTTTCCATGCTGTTTGGCGCGGGGATGTTGCTGTTCCTGATGAATAAAAAAGAAACCGAGGATGGGCCCAGCGTGGCAGAACTTTATTACAGGCGACTGTTGTGGCTGGTATTTTTTGGCGTGATCAATGCTTATGTATTGCTCTGGCCCGGCGATATTTTGTATACCTATGGATTGTTGGGGATGTTGCTGTATCCATTCCGGAACAGCAGTCCAAGGTTGCTGGTGATCATGGCGCTCGCGTTTTCGCTGTTCTACTTTGGCAAGGGGTATTACAATTACAGTGATTTCAGGGGGAAGCGGGTAGAGTATGTATCCGCTGTGAATGCGGAAAAAGCGGGGCAGAAGCTGACGCCCGCACAAACAGCGGCTAAAGAGGAATGGCTGGAGATCGAAAAAAGGCAGAAGCCCGATCGCGAAGAAATAAAAGAGAATATAGCGGAGATGAAAGGGGATTATCCCGGAATTTTTGCCTGGTTAATGCCTTTTAACTCAAGGTCCGAGGCCTGGTGGTTGCACCAGTGGG
>JBBAJN010000171.1:0-6275 GCA_040404045.1 Chitinophagaceae bacterium | reverse complement strand
TCTCCTGGGCATATCCCTGCCTGGCCAGTATGCTACAACACAATACAGCAAGAACCATGATGAATTTTCTCATGTTTAGGATTTTAGAGTGTGTCTGAAACGATTACCTTACCAAGATAAATACATTTCATAACTGCCGCAATGATTCCTTAAATCAATGACTATATGTATGCGGGAAGGGCCTCCAGCTCTGTGACGGCATCACCAAGCAGCTGTAATGCACGGCAGTAGGCACCGTTGGTCATCACAATATATGGCACGGGAACGGCCATATTGTAGCGAAGCACCTGCATCAGTGTTTTTTCAGTCAGGGGAACCGATTGCGCCTTGCACTCTACGATCATCCAGGGCTTATGATCCCGGTTGTATACCAGTATATCAAAGCGTTTAGTGAGTTCAAACAGGGAGATCTCCTTCTCCATAGCGATCATGGATGCCGGGTAGTTCAGTTCCTTAATGAGATACTGAAAAAAGTTCTGGCGCACCCATTCCTCCGGTGTGAGTTTAACCCAAATTTTCCGGGCCTCATCAAAGATCCTCGACATATCGCCTTCCTTACGGATCCGAAAATCATGCTGGGGATAAACCGGGTTGATCATGCCTGCAAAGTAATCACTAATTTTATGAGAAGGAGAATGCAACATGAACACTAAAAAGGAAATCGTAGATAATTGGTTGCCGAGGTATACCGGGCAGAAACTGGAGAACTTCGGGAAGTACATCTTACTCACCAACTTTTCCAACTACGTGCGCTTATTCTCGTTCTGGCACAATGCAGAGATCACGGGAATCGACAAACCCATGCAGACCGCTACTGCCGAAGGGATCACCATCATCAACTTTGGCATGGGGAGCCCCACGGCCGCTACCGTCATGGACCTCCTGACAGCCATAGAACCCGAGGCAGTTCTATTCCTGGGAAAATGCGGCGGCCTGAAAAAGAGGCATAGTATTGGCGACCTGTTGCTCCCGATCGCAGCGATCCGGGGCGAGGGTACATCCAACGACTACTTCCCGCCCGAAGTTCCGGCACTGCCGGCTTTTGCGCTTCAAAAGGCTATTTCCACTACCATCAGGGATTATGAGCAGGATTACTGGACAGGCACCGTGTACACCACCAACCGCCGGGTATGGGAACATGATGAAGAATTCAAGGCCTACCTGCAACGCATACGCGCTTATGCCATTGACATGGAAACCGCCACCATTTTTTCCGTTGGCTTCTACAACAGGATACCCACGGGCGCTTTACTGCTGATCAGCGACTCGCCCATGGTACCCGAGGGCGTTAAGACCGAAGAAAGCGATAAGAAAGTAACCACGGATTTCGTAGAACGCCACCTGCGGATCGGGATCGATTCTCTGAAGCAATTGATCAATAACGGACTTACCGTCAAACATCTCAGGTTTTGATGGCCAGCCCTCTGTTATCTGTCCGCAACCTGACCCTACGGTTCAGCACAGAGGAGGGCTCATTTGATGCACTGCAACAGGTCAGTTTTGATGTAAGGAGGGGTGAGATCACCGCTATCGTTGGGGAGTCCGGCTCCGGCAAATCTGTAACCGCACTGTCCATCCTCAGGCTGCTTCCTTCGGCCGCAACGTTTGTTTCAGGTGATATTACATTTGACGAAAATGGGCATTCACCTGTTGATCTATTGTCTATCGGGGAAGAAGCACTTCGCAAATTGAGGGGCAACAGGATCTCCATGATCTTCCAGGAACCCATGACCTCGCTCAACCCCCTGGTCAGGTGCGGGGAGCAGGTCATGGAAGCACTCAGATTACATGGTGCGTTCTCCGGCCTGGAAGCCCGGAAAGAAACGCTTGAACTTTTCCGGAAAGTCGAGTTACCTGATCCCGACAGCATGCTGGAACGATACCCCCATCAATTAAGCGGGGGCCAGAAACAGCGCGTTATGATCGCGATGGCCATTAGTTGCAACCCGGCACTGCTGATCGCAGACGAACCCACCACAGCGCTTGACGTGACCGTACAGAAAAATGTACTGACCCTGATCAGGAATCTGCAGGGTCAACTCAATATGGGTGTCATTTTCATCACGCACGACCTGGGACTGGTATCCGAGATAGCTGACCAGGTGGTAGTGATGTATAAAGGAAAAATCGTTGAGCAGGGGCCAACCAAAAAAATCATGACGGCACCCAGCCACCCTTATACAAAAGCATTGTTGGCCTGCCGGCCCATCCTTCATGAACCAGGCTCGAGGCTTCCCATGGTCAGCGATTTTCTGGCCGAAGAGGAATCCCCAAACCAGACCATACATGTAACAGAACCCGACATTACTATAGAACAAACAGCGCAAAAGACTAAAATCCCTGTTCTGGAAGTGAGCGACCTGAAAGTCTGGTTCCCGGGCAGGAAAAACATTTTTGGCAAACCAACGAGTTTCAATAAAGCCGTGGACGGCGTGAGCTTTGACATTAATGAAGGCGAAACCCTGGGGCTTGTAGGGGAATCCGGCTGTGGAAAAACAACGCTGGGGCGGGCCTTACTAAGGCTGACCCCCATCACGGGAGGGAAGATCCTTTACAAAGGGAAAGACCTGACCGCGTTGAGAAAAAAAGATATGAAGCCGCTGCGAAAAGAGATCCAGATCATTTTCCAGGACCCCTATTCTTCACTGAATCCCAGGATGCCGGTTGGCATTGCCATCCGGGAAGCCCTCGACGCGTATGGTCTGGGCCGGAACAGCCGGGAACTGCAGGAAAGGACCATTCAGCTGCTGGAAAAAGTGGGCCTGAAAGCGGACCACTTCAAACGGTATCCCCATGAATTCTCCGGTGGGCAGCGCCAGCGTGTCGGGATCGCCCGGGCATTGGCCCTGGACCCGTCTTTCATGGTTTGCGACGAATCCGTATCGGCACTCGACGTTAGTGTCCAGGCACAGGTGCTTAACCTGCTGGCGGACCTCAAAAAAGAATACCGCTTTACCACACTGTTCATATCCCACGACCTGTCGGTAGTACACCATGTCAGCGACAGGATCATGGTCATGAATAAAGGCCTGCTGGAAGAGATCGGCCCTGCCGCAGAGATCTACCACCACCCGGTTAGTCCCTATACAAAGAAGCTGATCGACGCTATTCCGGGTAAAAACGGTTAAAAACTGGTGCACAGGGAGTGAACGGGAATGGCCCGAAATTCCTTACCTTTGCACGCATTTAGCCTATAACATGGACAAATCTGGTGCCGTAAGATCAGGTTTGACTTGGAAAATCTGCTTAATCGATCCGTCGGTTTGTTTCATGATGGCTGTTTTGAAAAAAAGCAATAATTCATGAAATTATCTCAATTCCGATTTGACCTCCCCCTTAACCTTATTGCCCAGCACCCTGCGAAAAAAAGAGAAGATGCCCGAATGATGGTGGTGCATAGAAAAACCGGCCAGATCGAAAACAGGCATTTCCGTGATATACTGGAATACTTTGATGACAAAGACGTATTCGTTGTAAATAACACAAAAGTGTTTCCTGCAAGAATGTACGGACGCAAGGAGAAGACAGGGGCCAAGATCGAGGTATTCCTGCTTCGTGAACTGAATAAACAGAACAGGCTATGGGATGTAATCGTTGATCCCGCAAGGAAAATCAGGGTGGGTAACAAACTTTATTTCGGGGACGCGGATGAACTGGTGGCCGAGGTAATCGACAATACTACATCCAGGGGCAGAACCATCCGTTTCCTGTTCGATGGTCCGGAAGAGGATTTCAAAAGGGTGCTGAATTCATTGGGCGAGACCCCCCTACCAAAATACATCAAGCGCAAGCCGGATGAGGAAGACAGGGAAAGGTACCAGACCGTGTACGCGAAGCACGAGGGTGCTGTTGCGGCACCAACAGCTGGCCTGCATTTCAGCATCGAACTGATCAAGAAACTGGAGATCCAGGGCATCAGGTTCGCAGAGGTTACGCTCCACACCGGATTGGGCACGTTCAGGCCCATTGAAGTGGAAGACCTGAGTAAGCACAAAATGGATGCAGAATTCTACAGCATCGAAGACCAGGCCTGTAAGATCGTCAACAAGGCGAAAACAGAAGGTCACAGGATCTGTTCCGTGGGCACCACTACCATGAGGGCGCTGGAAACTTCATTCACGGCCGACAAGCTGCTGAAACCATCTGAGGGTTGGACTAATATCTTTATCCATCCTCCATATAATTTCTCGATCTCTGATGCATTGATCACCAATTTCCACCTGCCAAAGACCAGCCTGCTGATCATGGTATGTGCGTTTGCCGGATACGATCTCACTATGGAAGCTTACAAAAAAGCGATCAAGGACAAATATCGTTTCTTCAGCTATGGTGACTCGATGATCGTGATCTGATCCCTCCATTAGTCGAAAAAAAATTAGAGCATTTGTAAGAGAGATATCTCCCTGCAAATGCTCTAATTCATTTATAGATGGCCCTTAGACAAGCTTCTCTCCTATAGCCCGAACAATCCGCTGTTCAGCAGCTGAAGCGTATTTGTTTTCTGGCTTGAAGGCACCAGGATCGAAACATTGTGTGGCGTCGCCCCGAAGCTGACCATGCCAATGGGCACGGCACTCAGCGCGGTGAACAAGTTCGCCAGCACCTTATCTGTTGTAGTGAGCTGATTGCCCACGATAGCGATGATCGTCTGGTCTTTCACCACTTCAACTTCCCCAAATGGATCCAACTCCCTCACGATCTCGTCCAGATGAATGCCACTATCAATGGTCAATGACACGGCAACTTCTGACGTGGTGATCATATCGATCGGGGTGCGATACTTCTCAAACACCTCGAATATCTTCCTGAGAAAACCATATGCCAGCAACATCCGGCTGCTCTTGATCTTCACCACGATGATGCCGTCCTTTGCGGCTACTGCCTTGATACCCTGAGAGCCAGCTTCCTCTGTGATCAGGGTTCCCCTCGCTGAGGGCTGCATGGTATTCAGCAGCTTAACAGGGATCTTATACTGTTGCGCAGGCCATATAGAAGCTGGGTGCAGGATCTTGGCACCGAAATAGGCAAGCTCCGCGGCTTCATCAAAACTCAGTTGCTCAATGGCCACCGTCTTATTCACCACACGCGGATCGTTGTTATGCATGCCATCGATATCAGTCCAGATCTCGCATACAGATGCATTGATGGCGGCAGCGATCAGGGAAGCTGAATAGTCGCTGCCTCCGCGTTTCAGATTATCCACCTCGCCCCTGGCGTTGCGGCAGATATAACCCTGTGTTACAAAAAGCTTCTTGCCTTTATACTGCTCGAGCAATTGTTTCAATCTTACCTTGATGGTACCGATCTGGGGTTCCTCGTTGCTGTCGATACTCATGAACTCGAGCGCTGGAAGCAAAGCATGGTCAATGTTCTGCTCCTCGAGATATAAACTGAACAGCTTGGTGCTCATCAGTTCTCCCTGGGCAAGAATGTCCTTGTTCAATGCCTCGTTAAAGGAGATCTTCAGTATGATGTTGAGGAATTCAAAATGCTCGTTGATCACCGCATTGGCCTTGGCCACCATGGCCTCAGATTTCAGAAGGTCGATAATGAACTGTTTATAATGCTCCTCCAGCTTGCTGATCAGTTGGCTGGCCTGTTTCTTATCACCCTTGGAAAGCGCTTCGCCAATGGCCACCAGGCTGTTGGTGGTTCCACTCAATGCACTCAGTACAACAATGGCTGGCTCATCACTGGCCGTTACCAGCCTCGACACTTCATGCATCCTTTCAGGCTTGCCAACAGAAGTGCCACCGAACTTCATTATTTTCATACGTTTCCTTTTTTTGAGGATGCCAAAAATATGGAGAAAAAATGGCAGATGAACAATCCCCTCAACGTTCAGGGAACGGAACTGAAAATTTATCAGCAAGGCTTCGCAGGTCGTCCACCACGGCGCCTAACAGCGGAATACCCTGTGCCCTTCTTTCTGCCTCCATCATCCTTTCAGGATCGCCGGGCACAAGTACTTTACAACTATCATCTATAGGACTGGCATTCCTGAAACGGTGGAGCCATTTGTCCATGTTCTGCCTGAAGTCTTCAGCTGGCCTGAATGCGTCAATGCGCATTGCGCCAAAGAAATGTCCGATCCCCTTGCCAGGTTGCCCTTCGGGCATAGGCACATAGGCAGGAAACGGCGGAACCCAGGGTCCATAATTTGCGCCACTCAATACGGCAGAAAAAATATCTACCACTGAACCCAGTGCATAACCTTTATGACTGCCATGCTCCCTGTCCCCGCCAAGAGGTAATAAAGCACCACCCTTTTTTAA
>JBBAJN010000170.1:0-6331 GCA_040404045.1 Chitinophagaceae bacterium | reverse complement strand
ACCGCCGGAATACCCGCTCACCGCTTTCTTGCGATGCTCATAGAGGTTGACTTTCTGCAGGAGATAATCCACCATATCAGATCTTTCCTTTGCTTTGTCAAACCCCTTGAGGATGGCGAGGTGGTGCAACAGATGGGTGGCCGATGTGCGGGGATAAACGCCAAACTCCTGCGGGAGATAACCGAGGATACTCCTTACTTTATCTTTCTCGTTCAATACGTCAATATCACCCAGGGTAACGGAACCGCTGTCGGCATCCTGCAAGGTGGCCAGGGTTCGCATTAAGGTAGACTTACCGGCGCCGTTGGGGCCGAGTAAGCCGAACATTCCCTTCTCGATGGAAAAGGTGATATCATTCATGGCATGTACGCCGTTCGCATAGCGTTTGTTCAGGTTCTTGATGTCCAGTCGCATGTTTTTCAAATCTGCGCTAAATATAGACACTAAGACGCCTATTTCAGCCCATATTTTGGATGAGTGGTAAAATCCGGGACAAGCCTGTTCATCACTGTCAGCTATAGACGAAGGCGTTCCGGGCTGCCCACGATCCCGGCTAAACATTTCCGCCCTGCAGATTAACTCCTTTTGCCGGACTTAAGGGGTGCAGAGGTAGCCAGGGCAAGGACACGTCCCTTGGTTCCTACGGCATTGTAAAAATGGTACACGGTACCTTTCCATTTAATGACCCAGGGTTTATGGGCATAGGTCTGATCGTAATCCTCTGAAGGCGAGATCAGGTCGGTCCCCTGCCAGTCTGTCCAATGGATCAGGTCATAAGAACATGCGAAACGCTCAAATGCGCCAGGCTTCCAAAAAGCACCAAAGTAGAACATCACGTACAGCTTACCTATCCGGACGATCTGCGCGTCGCCACAGATCCCTTTGTTCCTGGTGATCACCGGGTCTGTCCCCAACCTTCTCCAGGTCTTCATATCACCTGACACCGCCATCCCTATGCTTTCATAATCGGCCGTATCCCCTTTGGCATTGTAGTACATCAAAAAAGGGAAGCCAGAGGTGAATTTTTTATCAAAGATCACCGAACTTTTATAGATGGTCTTTTTCTCAAACCACCTGGCGTCAGCATCACCGGGGAGCATGACGGGTTTTTCAAAACGGCTCCACTCCAGCGGCTGATCGACGGATGAAGAGGTGGCCATGCCAACCCCAAGCGTTCCAGCCTCATAACCTTCAGTAGCGCCGCCGAGGTAAGACATCCAGTACTTTCCCTCATAACGCAAGGCTGCGTAACTTCCACCCCATTTTGTATCAACCAGTGCCATATAACCGGCTTTCTGATTGGCATCCCAGGTGTCTTTGGTAAACGACAGTATCCTGCCTTTCGATGTCCAGTGTAGCAGGTCCTTGCTCTCTGCCAGCCAGGTTTCATAGCCCTTGCCATCGAAAACAATATAGGTCATCAGCCAGCGGTTTCCCTTACGGAAAATCGTTGGACTGTCCATCAACTTGGTGGTATCAGGATGCTTAAATACCACGCCGTATTTATAGGGCGTTTTGACTTCTTCAAAAATCCTGTTCATTTCTGACTGGGGAACAACGGTAGGACGCTGTGCTAACGTTAAAAGCCCAGCCAGCAAAAACGTGCAAAGGAAAACAACATGCTTGAACAATGTCAGCATAGATCACATTTTATAGTACTGCTCCCAGCCTTTCCTGGGTGGCGGGCCAGCCAGCAGTTCGTTCCCGGCTGTATTGTTCGTGATCTTCTTTTTCTTCGCATCGAAGACCAGTTTAGTATTCAGCCGCTGGGCCAATACCCCCAATGCCATCACCTGGCAGAGCGGTCCTGCCACATCGAATGATGAACGGCATTTCTCTTCACCCTTACAAGCTTTCAGGAAATTGGCAAAATGATTGGACGGGCTCTTCGGCACAACCGGCAAACTGGAAGCCATGTCTTTCGCTTTATCCGCAGGGATGATCTCAAGGGCCGAACCATGTGACCCTCCCTTGAAAGTGAGGTCCTTACCATAAATGATCTTGCCGGGGGATCTTTTCGTGTTTACATTGCCGTTAGATGGCGCGGGAATATTACTAGCCCTGACCGCTTCGCCGTATCCTTCCGGTATGGGGGGCTGGTTATTGAATCCATCATACCATGTAAGATCGAGTGCCGGCATGCTCTTCCGTTTGGGGAACTTGAACAGTAATGTGGATACCTGCGGGAAGATCAGCGGGCTATAGCCTTCCATAAAAACAGGATCTACTTCGGTAGGCAGACCGAGGTCCAGGAACTGGTGGGCTGTATCAAACAGATGCGCACCCCAGTCGCCCAGTGCTCCGTTGCCGAATTCAAACCATGACCTCCATTCTCCATTTACATAGCCTTTGTTATATGCTTTGTACGATGCGGTAGTGAGCCATTTATCCCAATCCAGCGTTTCAGGAACCGGCTGTGAAGGGAGGAAATCAGATACTTTCATACCGTGCCAACGCCTGCTGTTATTCATGAAGGCCGTGATCTTTGTAACGTCCCTGATGATCCCTGCTTCGGTCCATGCCTTAAACTGGAAATAATTTTCTTCAGAGTGGCCCTGGTTACCCATTTGACAAGCCACTTTATATTTCTTTTCACCCCGCATCATAATCTCTACTTCATGGAAAGTGTGGCCCATGGGCTTCTCCACATATACATGCTTACCTTGGTTCATGGCCAGCATGGTCAGCGGAAAATGGGAGAAATCAGGTACGCCAACAGTGATAGCATCAAACTCGTTCCCGATCTTGTCAAACATCTCCCTGAAATCCTTAAATCTTTTGGCATTGGGGAATGCATTCATGTTCTCCAGGGTGTGGGGAGCACCCATGTCTACGTCACACAACGCGACAATATTCACGAGCGCTGTCTTATGCAATGCTTTGATGATCTCACCGCCCCTGTTGCCAATTCCACAACAGGCCAGGTTCACTTTATCGCTGGGCGCAACATGCCCAAATGATTTTCCCAGTACGAACGAAGGCAGCATAAACCAGCCTGCCGCAGCGGTTGAACCCGTTATGAAATTTCTTCTTTTCATGTTTGTCTGATTTATTGGGGGTTTATGAACAGTCCCTTCACCAATATACCCATTTTAGGAAGTATTTCATTTGGTCATTCATTGGAGGATCCCCTCTTGACCGGTTTCACGCCCACTTCTTTTTCCCATCTTTCATGTGCGGCAAACATATTCTGTAAAATCTCAGGTTTTTCAGTCGAAAGGTTATTAGCCTCACATGGATCTGCAGCCAGATCGTACAACGCCCACGAAGCATCTTCCAGGTCCTTAACAAGTTTCCAATGGCCTTTTCGCATCGCCTTATTGCCCTCATGCTCCCAGAAAATAGTTCGCTCAGGGGGCTTGCCGGAAGCCCATAAATAAGCAAGGCTTGACCCGGGCAGACCTTTGGCAGGGACCCCGGCCAGCTCAAGTACAGTAGGCATCAGGTCCATCACATGGCCCGCTTCATTGATGAAGCCCTTCCGCGGTTTCAGTCGGGCTGGCCAGTGCACGATACAGGGCGTGACGATCCCGCCTTCATGCATATACTTCTTGTACTTCCTGAATGGGGTATTGGAAACATTTGCCCAGGGAACATCGTATGCAACATAAGACCCTTTTTCACCGATCCTGATATTGGGATCATTGAATTTTCTACCACTCACATTCTCCGGCGAAGCCCCGTTGTCAGAAAGAAATATGATGATGGTATTACGGTACTGGTTATTTGCTTTTAGTGTACGGATAAGCTTTCCAATGTTTTGATCCATCCTGTCGATCATCGCGGCATATACGGCCATTTTTCTAACCCAAGTGTTTTTGTCCGTGGCGGCTTGCCAGGCAGGAATATCTGCCGGTCTGGCGGTCAGCTGGTACCGCTTGTCAACCAGTCCAAGCTTTTCCATTTTCGCATACCGTTTTTCGCGGGTCACATCCCAGCCCTGGGTATAGAGGGACTCGTACTTCTTTACATCTGGCTCAAGGGCATGTATCGGGAAATGGGGCGCAGTATACGCTAGATAGAGGAAGAAAGGATTTGAAGGGTATTTTTTCTTGTGTTCATTCAGGTACCTGATGGCATAATCAGTAAATGCATCGGTCATATAAAAACCATTCTCCGGAATATCAAAATCGTCGTTATTATTCACCACATGTCTTTTCCCTTTCTCCTGCTGAATGATCTCGTAAAAACTGCTGGCCCCGGAGATCAATCCAAAATAATGATCGAAACCCCTTTTCAGCGGCCAGTGCTCTTTCCGTTCACCTACATGCCATTTTCCGGTCATATAGGTATCATAACCCGCTTTCTTCAGTGATTCAGCCACGGTGGGATAGTTTGGATCGATGAAACCCTGGTAACTCCCCGGGATGATTGCTGACTGGGGCATGGTGACCATATCACCCATGCCGACAACATGCGGATATTGCCCGGTTAACAAGGTAGCCCGTGTAGGACAGCAGCGCGCATTATTGTAAAATGTCCTGAATTTAACGCCCTGTTCGGCCAGCTGGTCCAGATTGGGGGTGGCAACTTCACCGCCATAACACCCAAGATCCGAATACCCCATATCATCGGCCATCATGTAGATGATGTTTGGCCTGTCATCCTGCTTCGGCCTTGTATCAGGCTGCATTTTCTGCGCCGGTAGGAATGCCATGGCTATTAGAATTAGTACAATCGCGGAGACCATGGTAAACAATCGTTCTTTTCTTTTCATGAGAACTGGTTTTTATTTGAATCGCCTGCCTTTGGGTGCATGCTGGATGTTTTCGAGCAACGAAAGCAATTCCTTCACTTTTTCCGGTCGCTCCTGAAACAAGTTACGGTCTTCATGGATATCATGTTCAAGATCGTATAGCTGCCCCGCTGGCCCGCCAGCTGTAGGCCATACATCTGCTGGAGCGGTGAAGCCGCCTGAACCCAGGGCTGTGATCAGTTTCCAGTTACCTTTTCTGATGTCAAAAACACCCCTGGAGGAGATATTGATGATGGCTGGCTGATCCATTACTGACGTTGACCTACCGGTAAGCACCGGAAGGATGGAATAGCTGTCTTCCGTCTCGTAAGCAGGATTCCTCTCGCCCACTAATGCTGCGCAGGTAGCCATCAGGTTGGCCAGTGTTGTTGTAGCATGACTTACCGATCCCGGCTTTACTTTTCCCGGGTAGCGTACGATGAATGGAACACGGTGTCCGCCTTCATGGGCATCACCTTTCATTCCGCGAAATTCACCGGCAGCTCTATGGCCGAACTGCTGCACGAAATTTTCCCGCCAGTATGGACCATTGTCACTGGTGAACACAACCATGGTGTTGTCTGACATACCCAGACTGTCCAGCAGGAACAGCAATTTACCAACTGTTGCATCCACCTGCTGCACAAAATCGCCGTATTCACCCGCGACTGAACTACCGCGATATTGAGTCGTGGGGACCCAGGGTGTATGCGGTGCTGGCATCGGAAAGTATAAGAAAAAAGGATCTCCACCCTGATATTGCTTGTTGATAACATCACTGGCTTTCCTTGTAAGTAACGGAAGTACATCGTAAAAGTCAAACGAAGGCGACATCAGTCCTTCGCGCCAGAACGCACCTGTAAATCCAGACTCCAACTTATTGCCTTTTGTATATCCTGAAGGCAATTCAGTGAGTGTATCATTCTCCAGATAACAATACGGCGGCATATCAAGCGAGGCCGGCAAAATAAAAGAGTACTCGAATCCTTGTTTCAGGGGTCCCGCAACTGGGGGTCTTGAAAACTCAATATGGTCCGGATTGATATCCTGACTGATCCCGAAGAGATCGTTCTTCAGTGAATCCTGGTGAGCATCTTTCATTACCCAGTCGAGCCCCAGATGCCACTTGCCAACCACTGCCGTCCTGTAAGAATTCGATCTCAGGAGACTGGCCACTGTGGGCATACCATCCTCTATCAATGTCCTGCTGTAACCCCTCAATACACCAACAGGCAGGCGGCTGCGCCAGGGATATCTTCCCGTGAGTATAGAATACCTTGATGGAGTGCACACGGATGAAGTGGTATGGGCGTCTGTAAAGCGCATCCCCTGTTTGGCAAGCGCATCAATATTTGGTGTAGCGATCTTTCCCCCGGGGTTGTTGGCGGAAACATCTCCATAGCCAAGATCATCCGCAAGGATATAGATGATGTTGGGCAGCTTTTTATGCTGCTGCGCTAAAGGTGAAGCCGGCGTGCCGAACAGGGCCACAAAGAGCAGGACTCCCGTCAGGCATAACATTCGAGTATGCAGATGATTTAAATGCTTCATCATGGTATGCTTTGGCTGCCAATAATCAAGATCTATACAGCGTGA
>JBBAJN010000169.1:0-6414 GCA_040404045.1 Chitinophagaceae bacterium | reverse complement strand
CTTTGGTAACCCAGTTATTCCTGCCCTCCATCTGGGCATATTGTCCCCCGAGCAGTTTAATGGGATTGTCGGGGCCCCCTACGATCAGATTGCCTTCCAGCAGATTGCCTCTTGACCGCATACTCTCCCACTCTTTCCCTTCCTGTATCACGTCAAGATAAGGTAACAATTCAGGGTATCTTGTTGAATACGGGGGTGATTTGAAATCAACATCCTGCTCCAGTCTTTTTCTGACCAACCCATTATGACCGAACATCTCTTTTGCCTGGGGGGCTGCCCATGTATAGTAGTTGGCAGAAACCACAGCTGTATGCGCAATGGGGTTAATTACGATATTGTTCTTCATCACCAAGTTCCATCCCGTATTGCTGAACAGAACACCATGATCGGTTTTCATATCATTAAATACATTTCCATAGACATAAACGTCTGTGGAAGAGTCGTCGCAATATATCCCCATGGTCATCCGATTTGGATTTCCGCAGTTGTCGAAGAAATTGTAACGAACGACATTCCCCCTGTCACTTGGATTCCTTCCCATGTACCAGGGCGATGTATCATTGGAGTTTAAGGTAACATCATGTATATGATTGTATTCGAAAACATGGTCGTTCCCATGCACGAATATGCCATGCCAGTCCGAATTGAATATTTCATTGTGAGCGATCCTGTTTCCACATCCGTCAACTCTTATCCCGGCCCATGTAAATTTATTCCTGCGGGTATAGTTATGTACGCGGCAATTTTCTGCGTAGCTATTTCCGGGCGTGAGTGATTTCTTGTCGCCCCCACTGATGTAAATTCCCCCTGCTCCGGTATTGTAGACGTCGCAACTAAGCACCCCATTATTACTCCCGGCATTTCTGTTCCACACGGTATTCTTGTAAATATAATTCTGAAAGCTCCCGATCTGTCTGGAAAACGGTTCGCCTTCGAAATCGTCAACCCCTTCTTTTCCGCCGAAGGCCCTTGCTCCCTGACCCATAAAAATCCCGGACGTGCCAACATTCCTAACGGTGCATCCCGCGATCAATGTGTAATGACTTCTTTCAATATAAACACCTATACCCCTTCCGGCTTCTATGGTCATATTCTTTATCTGAACATATTTTGTACCCTCCAAAGCGATGATGGGCTCTTCCAATATGGAGATCTGAATAAGGGCGTTTTTAATGGAGGATGGAGGCCAGAAATATAGCATTCCGGAAACCTCATCGAGAAACCATTCGCCCGGACTGTCCAATTCACTGATTATGTTAATGGCCACGTACTCCTGAAAATCCTGGCCGGCACCCACCCCGTACAAATGGGGCTTTCCCAGTTTAACCTGGCCCTTGACGGTGTCAATATATTCTATGGGGTTATAGTCATCCGCAAAGCCGTAGTTCAGCGTGCCCTGTATCCAGATATTTTTTTGTCCTGCCCATTTCCTGTGTCTTTCATCAGTATATGAAAACAGCGCCCCACGTCCGGACTTGTCGCCTATTCTTGGGACCGATCCCATATCCGCCACTTTTCCTATTTTGACTGAGCCTTTATTGGGATACCTCGACAGCGTCATGGGCTCACCGTTGAAGAACAACTCCAGGGTTGCTGGAACTACGGGAAGTGCATGTCCGTACTGCCTGTGCTTACCGAAGTCTTTTACGCCCTCCGCCTTTAAGTCGACCTGCATGACGTGTCCAGCCGCATTAGGCGAAAGACGCCGGAGTACCTGTTTATCTTTTACCCGGGAAAACTTTTTTGACGGGATGGTTTTGCCTCCGGTAATATTGACCTTTTCTCCCGGTGCGGCGGTCCAGATAACGGGAGACTCTTTTTCACCACCGTCTTGTTCGTTCAGGGAAAACGTTTCCGTTAAATCGTAAGTGCCTTCATGCACAATAACCTGCCATCCTCCTTTGGGTATCGGATTATTCTTTTTATAGCTTCTGATCGCAGATCTGGCAGCCTCCAGCGAAACCAATGGACGGATGGATGTTCCGGGATTTTTATCACTCCCTTTTTTTGACACATGGATAACCTGGCCTTTCGCGACAAATGCAAACATGGCAAGGATAAAAGGCAGGGCTTGCTGAAATGTTCTTCTCATGAATTTTCTTTAGATAGACATCGAAATTTACATAAACTGTTTTAGTTATGGTGAATTAGGTAACCCTGAAAAGCTATTTCGATGAACAAGTTGTCGATTAAGTATTATATTTTACTATTAATTTCAAAATGACCAAAGCCAATGAGGCAACTTGCCAATCTTCTAATATTGCTTTTTATTTCGAGTTTCACACGTGCCCAGCAGATTGAATATTTTCCGGAACCTGACATCAGCGGGAATTCTACCATCCGCTTTGCAACAGAGGAGATCTCCGGTCTGCTGTCGACTTACCTGAAGACGGCCGACAAGCAAAAAATATATTTTTATTTGGAACGATCCACCACGTTGAAAAACGGGGCATTTTCATATGGATTTAGCGTCGATGGGAAGGGCATTAAGGTCACGCTTACCGGCGAAGGCACTACGGAGATCCTGCACGCGGCTCATGGTTTTCTGGAACATCTTGGATTTCGATTTGAAATCACCGGAACCGATAGACCCCGGTCAATACGATTTGACACCTTACAAACCAGAAGATATATAACAACTCCCTATGCACGCTGGCGAGGGATCAGGCAACATGTGAACTTCCCGATGGACATCTCTTCCTATCCTCTTGAAGAAGCAAAGGAATACCTGACGCGCATGGTGAGGATGCGATTCAATGAAATCGCCATCCACAGTTATCCCAACCTCTGGCATGAGGTCTATACGGGAGACAGCACGGAATATGCCGGAAACTTTTTCTACAACAGAACGCACAGTATCCCCCAGACTGAGTTATTCAGGAAGAACATCCGCTTCAGCCAGAACATCTTTTCCATCCCAGAAATAGAACCTTATTACGCCACAAGGCAGATCAGGAGCAGGATGGCAGTGGACTGGATGCGCGAGTTGATGCGGCACGCCAAACAAATAGGACTTAAAGTTCATTTTTCAATCGAACCCAGAACAAGAGGGGATGTTTCTTATATTATTGACAATTGTAAATCCGCATTGATCAATTATCCGATGATTGATGAACTGGAGATCAATACGGAAGAAGTTGGCGGATGGGGCAATACCTGCACGGACACTGCAGTGAAGAATGTGCTCGTTAAATGGTTTGGGCCCGAGACACTTAAGGACACCTTTGTAACCAACCGCATTCAAAAAAAACAAACGGATCTCGACAATCTCCTGCTCCAGGTGGGAAGAAATGCCGAGGCTGTGCGACAATTGGAAAAGGACCCCTGGTTCATTTCAAAAAAGGTGACGTTGAAACTGGGCATTTATTGCACCATCACAAACCAAGCGGACATCGCATACAGGCTGGTCAGACAGTCAATGCCCGAGTGCGAAGTGACCGTGATGCCAGGACACGGAAGTGTGAGAACAGCGAACCATTTTTCCAATATGCATAAGTCGGACGAAGACTTGCAAAAAACCACTATTTTTTCCTGGATCGAATTTGACGGACTAATGTTCACCCTGCAGAATCCTGTTGAAGGGATCTCCTCGTTGTTTCAGCACCTTGACTCCACTCGAAAAGGAAAACAGCTCAATTCCGTGTTGTTCAATCACTGGAGAACAGCCGAAAATGCCATGGGAGCAAAATATGCAGCGGAATCTGCATTGAAGGGCGTGATCCCGCCATCAGACTTTTATCGTGATCGGGCAAAAAAACTTGGGTACAATGATCCCGCAGGATTTGCATCCGCGATGAAAGAACTGGAGCTGATTGATCGCATCTCAACGAACGACCTCCCTAATTACGGCTTCTGCTGGTTGGGAGCCTGGGCTAACGGCGGACCATACCATTGGATCGATACAACCACACTTGGTAAAGTTCGCAACATGTATGTTGAAGTAGCCAACACCATGAACAGGATACAGAAAACCGGGCTGTCTGGATTTGCATTAAACGAGCTGGAGTTGGTCCAAAACAGGCTGGCCACAAGCATCCTTTACATCACGGCCTTCCAGGCCGCATGCAAGATCCAGGCATTGAAAAAAAATGCAGATGGCACGTATTCGGAAAATGAAAGAAAAAAGGCCGCCCCTATTTTTAATGAGGCCTTTGCGGCGTATGAAGAATACATGGCCATGCATGTGAAAAAGATGCCGGACCGCGGTTGCGAAGGCACACTGATCAACCTGTGGCATGGACCCATGTACGGTCTTAAATTATTCAGGGAACGAATTACCGGGGTACCCATGGATGCGCCACTGATGCAGGGTGCGTTCGATGGGCCGCCGTTGCCGATTAAAATGTGATCAATATGATGGGAAAAAGGACACAACTGACGATGGCTGCCGTAATGTTGCTGACCCTGTCGGCAGTTGCACAAAAAGCAGTTTTCGTGATCGCAGACGGGATTCCGGCGGATATGATCGAACGCGCTGCTACGCCCAACATGCGGAGCATCATCAAGGCAGGCAGTTACAACAGGGCCTATGTGGGAGGCGAAAAAGGCCAGTTCAACCAATCTCCCACGATCTCTGCAGTGGGTTACAATTCCGTTCTCACAGGGACATGGGCGAACAAACACAACGTTTGGGATAATGACATCGCGAAGCCAAACTATCATTACAAAAACATTTTCCGCTTATTCAAGGAACAAAACCCGAAAAAACGGATCGCCGTATTCAGCAGCTGGCTGGACAACCGGACCAAACTGGTAGGCGATGGACTCCCGCAGGCTGGAGGCATCAAAGTGGACCTGCATGCCGACGGATATGAGTTGGATACCGTAACGTTTCAGCACGACAAGCAGAAAAATTATATGCACCGGATCGACGAGAAAGTGATTGCCGAAGCTTCGAAGGCCATCCGGGAAGAATCGCCTGACCTCTCCTGGATCTACCTGGAATATACGGACGATATGGGCCATGCACATGGCGACAGCAAACAAATGGACCAGGCTATTGCCTACCTGGACCAACAGATCGCTTCCATTTGGAAAGCGATCCAATACCGGGAGAAAGAACATAAGGAAGATTGGCTCATCATCATCACCACGGACCATGGTCGTTCTGCGGCTAATGGTCGTGACCACGGTGGTCAATCACCACGCGAACGCTCAAGCTGGATCATCGCCAATAAAAAATTGAACAGCTATGCAGAAAGATATGACGCCGCAGTGGTGGATATCATGCCCACCGTAGCCAGGCACCTCAACGTCCAGATTCCCCTGGAAAGCCTTCGCGAAGTGGATGGCATCCCCCTGACCGGTGCCGTGTCCGTTGGTCGGCCTGCTGCCCATTATTTCCAGGGAAAACTGGACATCAGCTGGAAAGCCTTGGCTACATCCGGGACAGTGAAGATCTGGGTGAGTCCAACCAATACATTCAGGGAAGGTGGCCGGGATGAATACAGGATGATGGCCGAAGTCCCCATAAAAGACCGGCACGCAGTGATCGATGCATCATCCATGCCCTCATCACTTTACAAAATCGTGCTGGAAACAAAAGAGAATATCACCAACACGTGGGTGGAGGCCAAATGATCGTGCTGCTTCACTGCATGATCATCATGTGAGAATGCGGGGATTTGATTAATCATGCTTCCGGATAACTCCTGACCAGCTATGCCAGTGTTCAGCCAGGGCCATGCCGCGCACATTTCGAGCAGCACCGATCGACCTCAAACGTTGGAGAGAGATACAAAAAAATAAATACAGGTACTACCTGAAAAAATTCCACGATGATAATGCGGAACTTATAGGAAAAATCGGCGTTAAGCTATAGACAAAATCCGGTCAATTGTGGATTTTGAGGTAAATTTATGCATGGTAAAGTTTCCGCATGTTTGAGCAGTTAGGCCGTCTACACCCATTGCTGATCCACCTGCCGATCGGCATTTTGATCTTCGCCCTGATGATCACCATACTCCCGGCAAAACAACGGGAAGTGTTAAGCCCTGCCCTGAAACTGGCTTTGATCTTGACGGCGATCTCCTCATTGGCCGCCTCGGTTGCAGGCTATCTCCTGTCCCGATCCGGAGACTATGATGCTGAACTTGTCCAGAAGCACCAATGGCTGGGCATCGCCACAACCATATTTGCCATCGCGACCCTGCTTATAAAACCATACAAAAGACAGATGGTGTGGGTGACCGTACTTGTGATGACCATCGCGAGCCATATGGGTGGTACCATTACCCATGGCGAAGGATTTCTTTTTTCCACGGGCAGCGGGAATGAACAGGAATCAGACTCAACTGCGTCCGAGATGGTGCAACCCGCTGATACCGCCGTCACGCTTCCCGGAGACACACTTACTGCTTCAACAACTGCACCACGCCAGGTTTTCATCTATCGGGACCAGGTGACCCCGATCCT
>JBBAJN010000168.1:0-6524 GCA_040404045.1 Chitinophagaceae bacterium | reverse complement strand
TCATCCGCGGATGGGAGAGCAACTGGTACGGTAATAAGAAGGATTATTCCGTGAAGCTTATCGAGGATCATAGGATCCGCACCTACCTGACTGCCCGTATCAACAAAGGTGGCATCGCCAAGATCGTTATTGAGAGAACTTTGAACAAACTCATTGTTACCATCCATACGTCAAAACCTGGTATCATCATTGGTAAAGGCGGTAACGAAGTGGATCGTATCAAGGAAGAGCTGAAGAAGCTCACCGGTAAGGAGGATGTTCAGATCAATATCCTGGAGATCCGTCGTCCTGAGCTGGATGCCAACATCGTTGGTGATACCATTGCAAAGCAGATCGAGAATCGGATCAACTACAAGCGTGCGATCAAGATGGCTATTGCATCTTCACTCCGCATGGGTGCAGAGGGAATCAAGATTAAGGTTGGTGGCCGTTTGGGAGGTTCTGAGATCGCTCGTTCTGAAGAAATCAAGGCTGGTCGTGTTCCTCTCCACACATATCGTATGGATATCGATTATGCTTCTGTGTTCGCCCTTACTGTATACGGTAAGATCGGTATCAAGGTATGGATCTGTAAAGGTGAAGTACTGACTAAGCGTGACCTGAATCCAAACTTCGTAGGTGGTAAGAGTGAAGTGAGCGACAGAAGGGGTGGTGGTGAAAGGCGTGAGGGTGGTCGTGATGACCGCAGGGACAACCGTGGTGGTGGCGACAGAAGGGATCGCCGGGATTCAAAGAGATAATTATTAATTAAAAGACTAAGATCACAATCATACGATCATGTTACAACCGAAAAGAACCAAGCACAGGAAGGCGCAGAAAGGCAGGATCAGGAATGTAGCCAAAAGAGGTACAACGTTGTCTTTCGGAACCTTTGGCCTGAAAGCGATGGAGCCTATCTGGCTTACCAACAGGCAGATCGAAGCGGCCCGCCAGGCAATGACCCGTGCCATGAAGCGTGAAGGTAATGTGTGGATAAGGGTATTCCCTGACAAGCCGATCACCCGCAAGCCTGCAGAGGTAAGGATGGGTAAAGGTAAAGGTAACCCGGAGTACTGGGCGGCTGTAGTTGAACCAGGAAGGATCCTTTTCGAGGCTGACGGTGTTACCGAACAAGTGGCTAAGGATGCCATGCTCCTCGCTGCTGCAAAGCTTCCTATCAAAACTAAATTCATCATCCGCAGGGATGCTTAATTGATAATTGAAAATAAAAGAACATGTCTAAGAAGATCGATTTTTTGAAGAGCCTCGCGGGAATGAATGTTCAGGATCTGAAAGCCAGGTTGGAAGAAGATGTGCAGCGTATGAAGAAGCTTCAGTTTGCACATGGTATTTCTCCGCTTGAGAATCCGATGAGCCTGCGCGACCTGAGAAGGGAGATCGCGCGCTTGCAAACAGAATTGAGGAAGAAGGAACTGAGCGCTTAAGTAAGAGACAACTGAAATATATACAGGCTGGCGACAGCCGGAAAAAGCTAAAAGAGCAAAAAATGTCTGAGCAAAATTTGGAAAGAAAGATACGCAAAACGAAGACCGGCGTGGTCAGCAGCACTAAGATGACCAAGACCATCACCGTGGCCGTTGAAAGGAAAGTAAAGCATCCGATCTATGGTAAGTTCGTAAAGAAGACAACGAAATTCCACGCTCATGATGAGAAGAGTGAGGCAAATCCAGGGGATGTTGTGAAGATCATGGAGACTCGCCCGATCAGTAAGACGAAGCGTTGGAGACTGGTGGAGATCATCGAGAAGGCGAAGTAATTTCCGGCAGGAAGTTCCAGAAAAATAATTGTTTCAATTGTCGTGTAATAAGCACGACACAAAGCAAAATAAAATGATTCAGCAGGAAAGCAGGCTCAACGTAGCTGACAACAGCGGTGCAAAGGAAGTACTCTGTATCCGGGTTCTCGGGAACAGCGGTCAGGATTATGCCAAGATCGGTGACAAGATCGTTGTAACCGTTAAAGATGCCATCCCCGCAGGTGGTATCAAGAAAGGTACAGTGACCAAAGCCGTTATTGTACGCACCAAGAATAAATTACGCCGCAAGGATGGCAGTTATATCCGTTTTGATGACAACGCAGTGGTTCTGCTGAACCAGTCTGATGAGCCTCGCGGAACGCGTATTTTCGGCCCCGTTGCCCGCGAACTCAGGGATAAAGGCTACATGAAGATCATTTCACTTGCACCTGAGGTACTTTAATTCATTATACCATTCTCAAAGGAGAATAAAACTATAGTCAAACATGAGCAACAGATTCAAAGCCAAGTTCAATATCAAGAAAGGTGATTCCGTAGTGGTAATTACCGGAGATGATAAGGATCTGAAAAAACCCAGGAAGGTATTGGAAGTATATCCTGATGATTCGAAGGTACTTATTGAGGGTGCTAACATCGTTACCCGTCATACCAAGCCTTCGGCGCAGAATACCAAGGGTGGCATGATCAAAAAGGAAGCACCTATGCATATCAGCAATGTGATGCTTTGGGATGCGAAGAAAGGCGAGCCTACCAAGGTGAAGCGCACCCGCGAGAATGGCAAATTAGTTCGTGTATCTAAAATTTCAGGGGAGGTTATTAAATAATGAAAACAGCAGCATATACTCCAAGGTTGCAGAAGAAGTATCACGAGGACGTGATCCCTGCACTGCAGAAGAAATTCAGCTATAAAAGCAGCATGCAAACGCCAAAGCTTACCAAGATCTGTATCAACAGGGGTGTGAATGGCGCGGTTGCAGATAAGAAGCTGATCGATATTTCCATCGAAGAGCTGACTACCATAACCGGTCAGAAAGCGGTTGCTACCATATCCAAAAAAGATATCTCAAACTTCAAACTCCGTAAGGGCATGCCTATTGGCGCGCGCGTTACGCTCAGGGGTGTGAAGATGTATGAGTTTTTGGACAGGTTGATCGCTGCCGCGTTGCCACGTGTACGTGACTTCAAGGGTGTTAGTGAGAAGGCTTTCGACGGAAGGGGTAACTATACACTGGGTGTCACCGAGCAGATCATTTTCCCCGAGATCGATATCGATAAAACGAATAAGATCACGGGTCTTGATATCACCTTCGTGACAACTGCGAAGAACAACGAAGAGGCTTACGCGCTGCTTACAGAGCTGGGCATGCCTTTCCGTGACATGAGAAAAGAAAAAGCATAACTAAATAAATAAAATCAGCAATGGCTAAAACATCAGTAAAGGCCAGGGAACTTAAAAGGCAGAAAATGGTGAAGAAGTTCGCTGAAAAGCGGGCTACACTCAAAGCTGCCGGAGATTGGGCGGGACTCGACGAGTTACCAAAGAATTCTTCAAAAGTTCGCCTGCACAACAGGTGCCAGCTTACAGGTCGTCCACGCGGTTATATGCGTTACTTCGGTATGTCGAGGGTGACTTTCCGCGATATGGCGCTGGCAGGTAAGATCCCAGGGGTTAAAAAAGCAAGCTGGTAGTCGGCGTGCTCCGGGTGTGAAAATTTTGATAACGACAATTGATAAAATATTATGATTACAGATCCCATAGCAGATTTCCTGACAAGAATCCGTAATGCCCAGATGGCGGGACACCGTATCGTTGAGATACCAGCATCTAACCTAAAAAAGCGTATTACTGAGATTTTATACAACCAGGGATATATCCTGAAATATAAATTCGAAGATGATTCAAAGCAGGGCGTGATCAAGATCGCACTGAAGTACGATCCAACCACCAAGGAGCCGGCGATCAAGACCCTGGAAAGGATCAGTCGTCCGGGCCTGAGGCAATATGCAAGTCCTACTGAGTTTCGCCGTGTGAAGAACGGTCTTGGTGTGGCCATCGTTTCAACGTCACGTGGTGTGATGACTGATAAGGATGCAAAAACCCAGAACGTGGGTGGTGAGGTCCTTTGTTACATTTATTAATGTTGGAAGCCAGCAGCAAGCTGTTGGACAAAGACGATCAGTTAGCATTTTTAATTCTCTGATACATTAAGCCGGTACCTATTCCGGCTGACCGGTCAGAAAAAAATAGAAGAATATGTCTCGTATAGGTAAAGCTCCAATCACAGTTTCTAGCGGTGTTACAGTTACCGTTGGAAGCGATAATGTGGTCACTGTAAAAGGTCCAAAAGGTGAACTGAAAGAAGCTGTTGACAGGGATATTACTGTCACTGTAGAAGATGGTAAAGTGGTGTTCACACGTCCAACTGACCAGATCCGCCACCGCGCGATGCACGGTCTGTACCGTGCCCTGGTTGCCAATATGGTGAAAGGGGTGACAGAAGGTTTTAAGAAAGAACTGGAACTGGTGGGTGTTGGTTACAAAGCCGCCAACCAGGGGAACATACTTGACCTGGCCCTCGGATACTCGCACAACATCATTTTCGAGATCCCGAACGAGCTGAAAGTGACTACTACACAGGAGAAGGGTGATAACCCTAGGATCTTCCTGGAAGGTGTTGACAAGCAATTGCTGGGACAGGTGGCCGCAAAGATCCGCTCGCTGCGTAAGCCTGAACCGTACAAAGGAAAGGGTGTGAAGTATAAGGGTGAATTTATCCGCAGGAAAGCAGGTAAAGCAGCAGGTAAATAATATTAACTAATTATCTAATTGGCTGATTAGCTGATTAGTCAATCTTAAAAGTATGGACACAAAATCTCAAAGGAGACAGAAGATCAAGTACAGGATCCGCCGCAAAATTTCGGGTGAATCTGCTGTAAAACCACGCCTCAGCGTATTCAGGAGCAATACTGACATCTACGTTCAATTGATCGATGATGTAAACGCGGTAACCCTGGCTTCTGCTTCAAGTAAAGAAAAAGACATTGTTGCCCAAAAGGTCACTAAGACCGAGAAAAGCAAACTGGTTGGTCAGTCACTGGCTAAGAAAGCGGTTTCCCTGGGTATCGAAACATGTGTTTTTGATCGTGGTGGTTATCTGTACCACGGTCGTGTTAAAGCAGTAGCGGAAGGTGCTCGTGAAGGTGGTCTTAAATTCTAACAAATCATTAATTGACTAAATAATGTCTAAGGTAAACTTGAACAAGGTAAAAGCTGGCGATCTCGAATTGAAAGAGAAAGTGGTGGCTATTAATCGTGTTGTGAAAACCACCAAAGGCGGACGTGCTTTCAGTTTCTCTGCACTGGTTGTGGTTGGTAACGAGAACGGTGTAGTAGGTCACGGACTGGGTAAGGCCAAGGAAGTACAGGAAGCGATCACAAAGGGTATCGAAGATGCCAAGAAGAACCTGATCAAGGTTCCTGTGATGAAAGGTACCATCCCGCACGACCAGCTTGCCAAGGAAGGAGCTGCCAAGGTGTTGATCAAGCCAGCTGCCCATGGTACTGGTGTGATTGCCGGAGGTAGCATGCGTGCTGTGCTGGAAAGTGCAGGCGTAACAGACGTTCTCGCAAAATCCCTGGGTTCAGCCAATCCGCACAACGTGGTGAAGGCTACTTTCAAGGCCCTGGCGATGCTGCGTGAGCCGATCTCTGTTTCTAAAACAAGGACACTTTCCCTGAAGAGGGTATTCAACGGATAACATTAAGTGGGAGACCGGTTAAACGTCTCTAACTTCAAACAAATGATTATGAAAAAAATCAAAATAACTCAGGTTAAAAGTGTGATCGACAGATCAGAGCGCCAGAAGAGGACCATGGAAGCGCTTGGCCTTCGTAAACTGAATAACACTGTAGAAGTTGAAGCAACGCCCCAGATTTTGGGAATGGTGCGCAAGGTAACACACCTGGTAAAGGTGGAAGAACTGAACTAAGTACTATCCTCATCCCTGGAGGTCATAATAAAGTTGCGAGCAGCACAGGGAGCTGCGTTAAGTAAAAAAACAAGTCATGAAACTTCATTTATTAAAGCCTGCAAAAGGCGCTACAAAGAAAGTTAAGCGTATTGGTCGTGGTGAAGCCTCCGGACACGGTGGAACTTCTACAAAAGGTAACAAGGGCGCCCAGGCCCGTACCGGTTACAAGAGCAAGTTGGGCCACGAAGGCGGACAGATGCCAATCCAGCGCCGTATACCCAAGCGCGGCTTCAAGAATATCAGCCGTGTAGAATATAAAGTCTTCAATCTCGGCCAGATTGAGCAGATCGTAGAGAAGTACGGCATCACTGATTTCAGCCTTGAGACATTGTTTATCAATGGCCTGGTGAACAGGACCGATAAAGTGAAGATCCTTGGAAATGGCGAACTTAGATCCAAGGTCGGTTTCAAAGTGAATGCTGTTAGCGAGAAGGCCAAAGCTGCTATTGAAGCGGCTGGCGGAACTATTGAGATACTCAATTAATTTCCCGATATTTACAGGCGTATTGAAAAAATACGCCTAACTTTTTACAGCATTAAATCATTCCTTTGTGAAGAAATTCTTTCAGACCCTCAGGAATATCTGGAGTATAGAAGAACTGCGCGGTAAGATCATCGTTACTTTACTCCTGATATTGGTCTACCGTTTCGGGTCCCACGTTGTATTGCCTGGTATAGATCCAAATAAACTCGATCTTTCAGGTGCCAAGGAAGGTCTTTTGGGCCTCTTCGATAC
>JBBAJN010000167.1:0-6578 GCA_040404045.1 Chitinophagaceae bacterium | reverse complement strand
TGAACTATCCTTAGATAGGAGACTTCTCGGCTACCAGTTTGCCCTTATAGTACAGCTTGCCTTCGCTTTCGTGAGCGCGGTGGCGTACATGGATCTCTCCAGTGGTGCTGTCTTTGCTAAGGGTTATTTTAGACGCTTTGTAGTGAGTCCTGCGTTTAGCACTGCGTTGCTGGGAGTGCCTTCTTTTGGGATTTGGCATATTATAACTTTATATATTCCTGAATTTATCCAGCCCCTTCCAAATAGGGTTCTGGGATTGATTACCTGTTTCGTTCATTTTTTTCAGCATCTCCAGCACTTCCTTATTGCACTGGGGGCCTCCGATCTGGTCTTCGGCACACATGCGGTGCGTGGGTACGCTGAGGGTGATGAATTCGTAGATCCATCCTTCCACATTCAGCAGGCTTTCGCCCCTGGAGATGTAATGGACATCCGGATTCTCCTCCTCATTGTTCATCTTTTCGGGGTCGTCCACCAGTTTCACCAGCACTTCAAAATCATCCCACAACTGCTGCTGCAATGGATTACCGCAACGATCACACTGAACATCTGCCGTTCCGCCTACTTCAAATTTCAACAACATGAAATTTGTATTTTTTTCCAACCGCAACCGTACATTAGCATGGGTGTTGGAGAAATCCTGTGACGGATACGATGCAAAGAACTTTTCACCTATTTCATAGTTGTACTCATGGACCCCGGGCTTCAAACCTACAAATGCAATATCAAATTCCCTGCGTCCGGACATAACAACCCGATTTAAAGGGATGCAAAGGTATTATCTTTTGTCTAAATTACCAATTATGCCCCGTGGAAAATGGCTTAGCCGCTCCTGGATCCTGCTGCTTGCGGCCGTGGTGCTCATCCGGCTTTCAACTCTTGAACCCCAGTGGGTTGAGCAGTATTACTCCCGGGGCTTGTATCCCCTGATCGCCAGGGTGCTGAGGTTCCTCACAGGCTGGTTGCCGTTTAGTTTAGGGGATCTCCTGTATATAGCTGCCGGGCTATGGGTGATCAGACAGGTCCTGGTGTGGGTCGGGAAAATCAGGCGCAAAGAGATGAGTTGGCCAACGGCCCAAAGAATGATCTCAAATTATATTCAAGTATTCCTGTGGATTTATGTGGTTTTCAATGTTTTATGGGGGTTGAATTATAACAGGACGGGCATTGCCGGGCAGTTGGGACTGGACCTGAAAGACAGTTCTTCTGCTGAATTACGCACCCTTTCACGCATTCTGATATACAAAACAAACGAATGGCGTCCCGCCGATCCCAATGCCGGCTATGAACGGTCGGCCGCCTCAGCGGTGCAGGCCTATGAGGCCGTGCTGGAGAAATATCCCTTCCTGAACCCCGCGCCACCATCGTTGAAATCCTCACTGTTTGGGGTGGTGGGTAATTACCTTGGATATTCCGGTTATTATAATCCATTTTCGGGCGAAGGTCAGGTGAATATGCGGGTGCCCGGCTTCCTGGTACCCTTCGTAGTTTGTCACGAAATGGCCCACCAGGCAGGGTATGCCAAAGAAAATGAAGCAAATTTTGTTGGCTTCCTGGCCGCCCGGGAGTCCGCCGACAGTGCCACCCGGTATTCCACATATTTTAATCTGTTCCTCTATGCCAACCGGGAACTCAGCTACCTCGACTCTTCGGCGGCAGCGGATAACATTAAAGCATTGACGCCCGCGGTTAGGGAGGATATCAAGAAATACAGGGCTTACCTGCGGCAGTACGATTCTCCATTGGGTACCGCCGTAGACGTGTTGTATAGCCAGTACCTTAAGCTGAATGAGCAGCCCGCCGGTCAGCGGTCCTATAACCAGGTAGTGATCTGGCTAATGGCTTATTACCGTAAAGAAGGGGAACTCTAGAACTTATTCTTCCACATCATGCTCTCCACGGGCTTATCGATCTGCCCGCTGTACTTCGCATTCTTCTTCTGGTTGTACTTGACTTCGATATCTCCATCCACCGGGAAGTAGATGAGCTGGCCTATGGGCATGCCCTTATACACTTTCACGGGTTGCTTTACGGAGATCTCCAGGGTCCAGTTGCCGCAGAAGCCCACATCTCCTTTTCCTGCCGTAGCGTGGATATCGATACCCAGCCTTCCGGTGGACGATTTCCCTTCCAGGAATGGAACATGGGCATGGGTCTCCGTATATTCAAGGGTTACGCCCAGGTAGAAGACGTGTGGATATAAAACAAATCCCTCCTCCGGGATCTCGAAGTACTCAATTTCATTGTGCTTTTTCGCATCCAGGATATGCTCCCTGTACGTGGCGAGCCATTTTCCGAGATGAACATCGTAGGAATTACTGCCCAATGCCTCGCGATCATAAGGCTTTATCACGATCGTGCCACTGGCCATTTCTTCGAGGATACGTTTATCAGAGAGGATCATGTATAAAGATTGTTTTTTTTAGCCTTTTAAAGAAAGCGAAATTCGCATTTAGGACCTGTATATGCCGCTGTTTTATCAACAAGATATTAACGAGACCACCCGACTGGGGGTTTGGAAGATCGGGGAAGAGGAAGATTTTTTTATCCGCGAGGTTCCGATCCATCGTGCGATCACGCATCCGCACAAGAAGCTCCAGCATCTGGCTGGGCGTTACCTGTTGAAGCTGTTGTTCCCTGATTTTCCATATGAGCTGATCCGCATCGCCGACACCAGAAAGCCTTTCCTGCACAATGAGCAATATCATTTTTCCATTTCCCATTCCGGGGATTATGCGGCGGCGATCGTAAGTGCGGACCGCAGGGTAGGGATCGATGTAGAATTGTATTCCGATAAAGTCATGAAGGTGCTGCATAAGTTCCTCTCGCCCCCCGAAATGGAGCTGATGCTGAAGCATGACACTTCGCCTTACGTGCGTGAGACGCTGTTATGGAGTGCGAAAGAATCGGTATTCAAATGGCATGGGCTGGGCGGAGTGGATTTCCGGGAGCAGATCCATATCCGGTCTCTCCGCTATGCTGAAGGGACTGACCAGCCTTTCCTGGCTTGTACATTTTCGGGGCAGCCTGCTGCCGAGCTCGATCTGCAGTACCGTTTATTTGATGAGGTTTGCCTGAGCTGGGTGATCAGTGATCACACGGCGTAATTGTGGTTTGGATAATTGAGCGGGTCCTGGCAGAGCAGGTCGCACAGGATCTTATACAGATCAGGGTAGTGGTCGTTCAGCCTTTGTGGCGACTGGAAGAAGATCTCAATACTTTCCGCCCAGAACTCCTGGAAGTTTTTCATCGCATAATCTGAATAGAGGCCCACGGTAAGGATCTTTTCCCTTTCAAACACCTTGTCACCCAGCGCGGTAAAGTGATTGAAAGAATGCTGGAAACTTTGGTCGCGGTTCTCTTCCGCTTCAAAGTTCTGGAAATACAAGGCATGCGCCATTTCGTGCAGGCCCAGATTGTTGCGGTCGTACTTATTCTTATATCCTTCTAAAAACTGTTTCCAGGCAATGTTGATGGTATTTCCACTGACGTTGCCGATCAAAATGCGCATGGGTTCCATGCCGATGAATTCCTGCGGGTAGATCTGTATAATGGTGAAATGTGGCATCAGGAATTTGTTCAGGCCGAAGGTCAATTGAACAGCAGCTGCGCTGAGCATGATCGGCATTTCACGATAACCTTTTACATCGTGTATAACGAAGATCTTGGAGCGGATGAATTTTTTGATGCGGGCGATGAACTTGTCCTGGTCGGGGTGAATGAGTTGACCGAAATAGGGAAAATGTTTGAGCAGCACCTTTCGCAATACTTCTTCAGAGAATTCCAGGTTTTCGCCCCTGTAAACCAAAGGAGAGGAGATGGCATCCGCCTCTTTATTCATTTCCAGTTCCCCCGTGGATTCGTCCGATTGGGGGTAACGTATCGTCCTTGATTGCCTATAAATCAGCCAAATCAATCCCGTGATCAATAGTAATGTGATCCATAATTCCATCAGGGCACGACAACTTTAGAAGGATAACGAATTTGGGTTGCGAAAAGTATACTTGCAAGCGATAAAACCAAAGTCCGAAGCTGCAGGGGGGAATCTTATGGAAAAGTGAAATAATGATCAGTGATTGAGGATGAGGCGGTTAGGCAATGAACTATTTCCGGGTTTTACATAAGCGGCATGGTTGGCTCGAATATCTCCCTATCTTGTATGTTCAAACTGATTGAATTATGGTAAATAAGCCCTTATTCCTCGCGGTGGTGATGGCAGGCAGCATGCTTGCGGGTTGTGCCTCATCAAAAAAATCCGCAAAAGAAGTTGCCAAATCAAGCCCTCCTGTACCAGCGGCGGCATTGGATTCGGTAAAAGCAAAGAAACCTGCCCCGCCTGCAGGTATTACGGACAAGGTGAAGAATAGCAGGAAGTCGTCCGGATTATTCACGGTATACCAGGATACGGCAACGGGTTCTGTGCAGCTCTACATCCGGAAAGATCAGCTGAATAAAGAGTTTATTTACCAGAGTTTCTCGATCAGCGGGCCAACTTCCTTGTTCCTTAACCAGAGCATGCATCGCTCCAATTTCATTTTTTCGCCGAGGAAGTCGTTCGATAAAATTGAACTTGCCATCAGCAATACCAATTTTTACTACGACCAGAAAAATCCAGTGAGTAAAGCCAAGGATGTGGACAAAACTGAAGCGGTTTTCCTGTCAGAGAAAGTAGTGGCTGAGGACTCCACCGGTTACCTGATTGCGGCTGACGGATTGTTCATCAGTGAAAAGCTCGATGCCATCAGGCCCGTTGTGCCGCCCGGTCTCGGCTCCATGATGATGTTCAACCTTGGCATGCTTAACCCGTCGAAATCCAAAGTGGCCAATGTAAGGTCGTATCCCGATAATACCGATGTGATCGTGGACATGGCGTACGACAATCCCGCACCCCTGAATGGCGGCGGTATTGATATCACTGATGCCAGGTACAACAGGATCCGCATGCAGCATAGCTTCCTGGCGATGCCGAAGGATGACTACAAACCAAGAAGGGATGATCCAAGGGTGGGTTATTTTACAACCGAAGTGAATGACCTGACCAGCACAAGTCCTGTCCCCTATAAAGACATGATCCACAGGTGGAAGCTGGTGAAGAAAGACCCCACGGCGGCGATCAGCGAGCCGGTGGAGCCCATCGTATTCTGGGTGGAGAACACAACACCTGTTGAGTATCGGGATTTGATCGTGGAAACCGGATTGAAATGGAACGAGGCATTTGAAAAAGCCGGATTCAAAAATGCGGTGCAGATGAAGATCATGCCGGATACGGCCACCTGGGATCCTGCGGATATCAGGTATAATGTGATCCGTTGGGTATCCTCCCCATATCCATCGTACGGTGCCATTGGCCCCAGCTTCGTAAATCCGAGGACGGGACAGATCTTGGGTTCAGATATTACAGTAGAATGGTTTTCCGGAAGTGCTGTTCCCATTTTAGATGAGTTGCTGAACACGAAGACCATGAATAACACCGAGCATATTTCGCATCAGACTATGGCGGGCAATCACCTGTACTGCGCCATCGGTGAAACCCTGAAGGCCCAATACAATGCAGGCCTTACCGTTCTGGAGGTGTCAGGTGCTCCCGTTACGGAAGTAAAGGAAATGCACAGGCAATTCCTGACTTACCTGATCATGCACGAAATGGGGCATACCCTGGGGTTGAACCATAACATGAAGGCCAGCCAGATGCTGAGTCCTGCAGAGGTAAATAACAAGGAGATCACCCGGAAGATCGGGCTCATTGGTTCGGTGATGGATTATCCTGCCATTAATATACCGAGCGACAGGAGTAAGCAGGGAGATTTTTACACCACCAAGGCAGGTCCTTATGACCTCTGGGCGATCGAATTTGGGTATACTCCTTTTGCTGATGGACAGGAAGAAGCTTCATTGAAGAACATACTATCCAGAAGCACAGATCCCAAACTGATCTTTGGCAATGATGCGGATGACATGAGGTCACCTGGTAAGGCCATTGATCCCCGGGTACAGGTGAATGACCTGAGCAGTGATGCCATTGCCTATGCAGAGGACCGCTTTAAACTCGTCAACAACCTGATGGGCAACCTGGTGCAGCGATACAGTAAGCCGGGGCAGTCCTATGCCGAGTTGCGTTCACGTTATAATGCGCTCATGGGCCAGCGCAGTGGTATGATCTCTGCAGTAAGTCGTTATGTGGGTGGCGTGTATGTTGACCGGAGCTTTCCTGATCAGCAATCGGCGAGCAGGCCCTTCACCCCGGTTCCGGAGGCAACCCAGAAGAAAGCGATGGATGCACTCAGGAAATATGTGTTTGCGCCTGATGCATTCAGCCAAGATGCCCGGGTATATCCCTACCTGCAAATGCAGAGGAGGGGCTTCAATTTCATGGCATCTTCCGAAGATTTTAAGATCACTGGTTCAAGCCTGAGTTTACAAACAAGTGCATTGGCGCATATCCTGCATCCGACAACGTTGCAGCGTATCAGCAACAGCAGGCTGTATGGAAATACCTATAGTGTAGCGGAAGTGATGAATGACCTGTCGGCTGCCATTTTTGATGCTGACCTTAAAGGCAACGTGAATGTACAGCGCCA
>JBBAJN010000166.1:0-6662 GCA_040404045.1 Chitinophagaceae bacterium | reverse complement strand
CAGGATTGTTTTTCAGAAACTCGTCAAGCTGATCAATGCTGCCCAGATAAGGCAGGTGGGTACGGAGGCCGTTGGGGAATTCATCTGGGGTAAAGTACCCGGAGAACCGGTAGCCCAGCCACTGATGGTTATGTTGTAATTCAAGCAGCAGTTTTTTTGCGGTGGATTCATTTCCCACGAGTAAGGTTTGGAACCAAACCTGTCCCTTCAGGATCTGTGATTTTGCGAGGCTCAGCAACAGATACCTGCCAACAGATTGAAGGATCATATTGAGGGCCCACAAAATAAAAAAAGCTTTGTAGTAGTAGGAAGGTTCCTGCTTGCCATCATCGAGGATGAGCAGAAAGAACAGAACGGTTGTGCCCAGTAGGGTGGCAAAGAAGCTGGTGATGAATTCGTTCAGCCTGGATTTTCGATAAAGGGATTCGTATGATCCCAGCAAGGTGTACAGGAACAGCCAGCCCAGCGGGATCAGGATGATGCCCCACCAGAATTTTGGATCAGAGAATACGGCATGCTGAAGCGTGGCGGGTTCTCCCAGCAGGTGTTTCCTCGATATAAAGAACAGGGCCCAGGCCAGCGATGAAGAGAGCAGGTCACTGACCGCATACCAGGCAATGGATATCCGGTTCTGATACCTCATAGGTTAGATTGGCTGGATGGGCCAAGAACGATCTTTTTAAGGATCTCATGCGCTACTTCCATGGCCATATAGCCGTCAATTTCGTTTACCGGTGGCCGTTGGTTATTCAGTATGGAATCGCGAAAAGCGGTAAGCTCGGCTTCTATGGCGTTGATCTCCCTGATGGCGGGGTTATCGATCGCCAGGGTCTTTGTACCCTGGGGTGTCTCAATATCGAAACTGAACAATTCTTCATCCCCGTCCGACTTGAGCTTGATGATCTCGGTTTTCTTATCCAGGAAGTCGATCCCGATATAGGCGTCTTTCTGGAATAGCCTCATTTTTCTCATGCGCTTCATGGAGATACGGGAAGAGGTAAGATTGGCCACGCAACCGTTGTTGAATTCTATTCTCACGTTGGCGATGTCCGGAGTTTCAGTCATTACTGCCACACCGCTGGCGAAGATATTCTTGACGTCACTTTTCACCAGGTGCAGGATGATATCTATGTCATGGATCATCAGGTCCAGGATCACGCTCACTTCGGTACCCCTGGGGTTGAACTGTGCCAGCCTGTGTACTTCAATGAACATGGGATTGAGTTTGTGGTCACGCAGCGCGATGAAGGCGGGGTTGAAACGTTCAACATGCCCTACCTGAAATTTCACCTTTGACTCTTTGACCAATTGGAGGATCTCGCGCGCCTGCTCCATGGTGTCAGCCATAGGCTTTTCAACAAATACATGCTTTCCGTTCCTGAGCGCCAGCTGGCAGAGATTGTAATGGTGTGTAGTGGGGGCCACAATGTCGGCCGCGTCAATTTCCCGGATCAGGTCTTCAGCGAGCTCGTATCTTTTGAGTCCATATTTTTCAACTACCTCCGCTGCCGCCTGGTCATTGGGATCGAAGAATCCTACGATCTGAACGTTTTCAATATTTTTCCAGTTGTTGAGATGAAATTTGCCCAGATGGCCTACACCGAATACACCTATTTTAAGCATAGGCAAAAATAAGACAAAGCCGCTAGTATTTCTTCCAAGCTTTCAGGTAGCCAGAGATCTCCTTCAGGCCCCCATTAGAGAGCTTATTCTTTGTGATTAGGGGCTTTGCCCCAAGTCCGGGCCTCCGTTGTTGACCATGGAAACCGGACTGTTCCACCATAAGCGGCGCTTTGCAGATTTGGAATATTTTGATGACATTTATTGAATAAGAATAGGAATATGGCAGAGAACAAGACCAAACCCGGTAAACAGTCCGTTCGCGAATTCATCAGCAAGGTGGAGGATGAGCAGATGCGGAAAGATTGCCAGGAGCTCAGCAAGTTCATGGAGAAGTTGACCGGTCAAAAGCCTGTACTGTGGGGCGACAGTATTGTGGGATTTGGCAGCTATCACTACAAGTATGCGAGTGGCAGGGAGGGGGATTCCTGCCTGACCGGCTTCTCGCCAAGAAAGCAAAACCTGTCGATCTACACCAACTGCTACCTGGAAGAGAATGACCTGGTCACAAAATCCCTGGGAAAGTTCAAAAACGGCAAGTCATGCATCTACGTGAAGAAACTGGCCGATATTGATATGAAGGTCCTTGAAAAGATCCTGCTCTCTTCCATAAAACAACTCGGGGAAAAGTATCCTTAGGTTATTCCTGCCGGAGTATCTCTAAAGGCGACCTGGAAACAATGGTTCTGATATTCATCAGACCGATGAATACGGTCAGGAAACAGATAGACAGGAAGATAATGAGCAGGGGTAGTGGTTCCGGCTCGAAATTCATATCAAAACTGAAACGTGCCAGGGCCCATGCGCCCAATAGACTCAGCACAATTCCGGTGGTGGCGGCCAATGCGCCAATGAAGAAATACTCGATGGCATTGATCATATACACCTGCTTCCGGTCTGCCCCCAGGGTTCTCAGTAAAACGCTTTCCTGAACGCGCTGGTATTTGCTGATCAGGACTGAAGCGATCAGTACGATCAGGCCGGTAATGATGCAGAAGCCGGCCATGAAGCGGATCACGAAACCGATCTTACTTAGAATATCGTCCAGTATACTCAGCACAAGGCCGAGGTCGATCACCGATATATTGGGAAAACTTTTCACGAGCACCTGTTGGAATTTTGCAGATGCTTCAACAGAAGGTACATGGGTAAGAAGTACATGGAACTGCGGTGCATTTTCCAGCACGCCCGATGGAAAGACCACCAGGAAATTGGTCTGGATCCTGTTCCAGTCCACCTTTCTGTAGCTGCCTACAATCGTTCTCATGATCGCACCCTGTACGTTGAATGTAAGCGTGTCGCCGATGCTGATATCGTTACGGTTAGCATATCCTTCCTCTATGGAAACCTTGATCTGATCGCCTTCTGCCTTACCGGTCCATTTTCCCTTGGTGATTTTTTCAGAGCTGATCAGGCTATCCCTGAAGGTTGCCCGATATTCCCTGCTGAATACCCAGGGTTGGATCTTGATCGTACTGTCTTTTTCGAGCGACTGAGCGGTAATGTTATTGATCGATTCGAGTCGCATGTTCACAATGGGTACGGTTCCGTTCACCTCCAATCCCTGCTGCCTTGTCAGTTCCATCACCTGTTCCCGCTGCGCTGTCTGGATGTCGAAGAGGACGATATTGGGTTGGTTGCCGGAGGACGATAAACTGACCCTGTTCAGCAGTAATGACTGGATGAGGATGAGTGTAGAGATCAGGGCTGTGCCGAGCCCTATGGATACCAGCAGGATGGTGGTCTGGTTGTTGGGCCGGTATAGATTAGACAGCCCCTGCCGCCATAGATAACTCCAGGAGGCGGGGAAGAATCTCCTCGTTGCCCACATGAGGGCTTTCGCGATCAGTGTCAAAGCGCCAAACGCAATGATCACCCCCGCAGTGAAAAAGACCGCCTCCCTCCAGTTTTTCAGTTGCAGGCGTGTAAAGAGTAAAATGAATAAAACGATGAGCAGGTAAACAAAGATGTTCAGGTAGTCCCATTTCAGTTCGTGCTGGTAAGACATCCGGAGGGTGTTCAGCGGAGAGATCCTGCGAATAGATACTAGCGGCGAAAGGGCGAACAATATAGAGATGGTGATGCCGAGTAGCAGGCCTTTCCATACGGCAGGCCATGACATCACGGGGTGCAGTTCAACCGGCAGGATATCTTCCAGTACAATGGGAAGAAACTGATGGATCAGTGTGCCCAGGAGAACACCGGAAATGGATCCTATGAGGCCGATGACGATGATCTGGATGAGGAAGATCAGGAATGCCTGTTTTGATGTTGCGCCAAGGCAGCGGAGTACCGCGATGCTGGCTATCTTTTCGCGGATGTAGATATGGATGGCACTTGCTACACCAATGCAACCAAGTAGCAGCGCGATGAAACCGATGAGTGAAAGAAATCGGGCAAGGTCACGGAAAGACCGGGCGGTTTCTTCTTTTTTTGATTCGATGGTATCCATGTCTATGCCTTCGGTCCTTAGTGCAGGTTCAAGTTTGTCTGCCAGTTTTTGGGCGGACCTTGGATTGTCGAGTTTGTAATAATACGTATAGCTGATCCTGCTTCCTTTTTGTTCCAGCCCTGTTTTTTCAAGTGTTGCCAGGGGGATGTATACCACCGGCGCAACTGAGGCAGAAATACCGGTTTGTCCGGGCGCGCCTTCCAGGCTACCTGAAATGATATATCCCTGTTCACCGATCCTTACCGAGTCGCCCACTTTGATGCCGAATTGCATCAACAGCGATTTGTCCACCAGGGCGGTGTTGTTTTTACGGAAGCTTTTACCTGCCTCAAGAGGTTTAGTATCCAGGTTGCCGTAATAGGGATATTCACCATCAATGGCCCGAACCTGGATGAGCCTGGTACCGCCGTTGGAAGGAAAATAAACCATAGAGGAAAAAGATTTCTGTTCAGATCTTTTTCCTTTAATCGAGTCTATGAATTTGATGGCAGCCGGTGACATGATCTTGTTGCTGTTGAATTGCAGGTCAGCACCGATAAGGGCGGCAGCCTGATCGTCGATTTCCCGGCTAAGGGTATCTGAGAGGGAGAAGATCGATACCAGGGCTGCGATGCCGAGGATCACGGAAGAGATGAACAGGAGCAATCGTGAGAAATTCCTCCTGCTGTCTCGCCAGGCCATTTTGATCAGCCATTTTACATCCATGGTGCTCGGTTAAGGGAGTAGGGTATTTGTTTTTTCTTCCACCAGTTTGCCACCCTTGATGCGGATGATCTTATTGGTACGTGCTGCCAGTTCTGCATTGTGGGTCACCAGGATCAGCGTGGTACCGGCATCCCTGTTGAGGTTGAACAGGAGGGTCTCAATTTTTTCGCTGGTTTCCGCGTCCAGGTTACCGGTGGGTTCGTCGGCGAACAGGATCTTGGGTGTGTTGGAAAATGCACGGGCGAGGGATACACGCTGTTGTTCCCCACCGCTTAATTGAATGGGGTAGTGGTGGCTGCGGTCGGCCAGTCCAACTTTCTCCAGCAGTTCGATGGCCCGTGACCGGATATTTTTTTCCCGCCGCAGTTCAAGCGGTACCATGACGTTTTCAAGCGCCGTAAGTGTTGGAAGCAACTGGAAGTTCTGGAAGATGAAGCCCACGTATTTATTCCTGACGGCAGCCCGTTCGTCTTCATTCAGTGTTTCGAGGCGGATATTGTTCAGGATCACGGAGCCGGAGGATGCACTATCCAATCCGGCACAAAGCCCGAGTAATGTGGTTTTGCCACTCCCTGATGGCCCTATGATGGCCAGCGATGAGCCTTCTGCCACATCAAAATTGATATCATCCAGCACAGAGAGTGTTTTCCCTGCGCTGGTATATGTTTTTCTTACATGTTCTGTCCTTAATATTGTATTCATCGCGCCGTTTTCAATACCAATTTATCCTATTTTGCCATTACAGATTGAAAGCATTTTTGTTTAACCATTCTTATATGATCAGGATCAACTTGTACATATTTTTTTTCTGGATGTTGTTTTCGTGCAGCAATAATGGATCTGAGCAGGGAAAAGCTGCTGCTGGTAAAGCCGGCGAAGCAACCGGGGAACAGACCAAAGCACGTAAAACCATCCTGTTTTTCGGGAACAGTCTGACTGCCGGTTATGGACTTGATCCTGTTGAAGCATTCCCTGCATTGATAGGTAAGAGAATTGATTCGCTGGGGCTTCCCTACAAAGTGGTGAACGCTGGTGTGAGCGGTGAAACTTCTTCGGGCGGAAACGGGCGGATCGAATGGATACTGAAACAGCCGGTGGATATTTTTGTGCTTGAGCTGGGGGCGAATGACGGATTGAGGGGTATTTCAACGGATGAAACTTTAAAGAATCTGCAGGCGATCATCGAGAAAGTAAAGACTGCAAATCCTGCTGCAACGGTCATCGTTGCCGGTATGCAGGTGCCGCCCAGCATGGGGCAGCGTTATACGAACCAATTCAATGCCATATTTCCCAAGCTGTCAAAAGACAATAATGCCTTGCTGATCCCTTTCCTGCTGGAAGGTGTGGGGGGTGAGGTGAAGCTGAATCAGGAAGACGGGATACATCCCACTGCTGAGGGCCACCAGATCGTTGCGGCAAATGTCTGGAAGGTGCTGGGTAATGTGGTGAAAGCGAATAACAACTAGGCTTTAAGGCTGGCGAGGCTTCCGGATTTAGAGAAGATATGGTCGATCTTTTTCTCCACTTCAGGATCCGGAACAACGGCAGGCGCATGGTGCGGTTTCACGCGCGCGTCGATGATCATGGGGCCTTTGCAGCCCCAGTGTTTGAATTCCTGGAAACTTTCTACTCCATAGATATCGTGCGAGGGGTTACTTCTTGTAAAGGCAACCCAGAGGAAATTCCTGAGGTTTGCGGAAGTGAATGATGCGTCGTCGCACCAGACCAATAATGGAGTGCCTTTCAGTTGATCGAGAGATCCCTTGAGTGCATGGCTGATCGATGCGGCTTCGCGCGCTGTTTCTGCTGCGTCCCTATATGTTGATGTTTGGATGGCGACTACACCCGGCATGATCATTCTTGCATCCCTGATGGATTCAGCTTG
>JBBAJN010000165.1:0-6767 GCA_040404045.1 Chitinophagaceae bacterium | reverse complement strand
CGGTGTTTCAATGGTACAAAGACGGCCGTAGTGAGAGTAGTGTACGTCACGAACCTCGAAGCCCGCGCGCTCACGACTCAGACCGCCTGGCCCGAGGGCAGAAATACGACGCTTGTGCGTGATCTCCGACAGCGGATTGGTCTGGTCAAGGAACTGGCTGAGCTGTGATGTTCCAAAGAAGGAGTTGATCACAGAAGACAGTGTACGGGCGTTGATCAGGTCAACCGGTGTGAACACCTCGTTGTCCCTGACGTTCATACGCTCGCGGATGGTACGGGCCATACGTGCCAGACCTACACCGAATTGGGCGTAGAGCTGCTCACCTACGGTACGAACACGACGGTTGCTGAGGTGATCGATATCGTCGATCTCCGCTTTACCGTTGGTCAGGCGTACCAGGTATTTTACGATCTCAATAATATCTTCTTTGTTCAGTGTTTTCTGATCAAGCGGGAATTCCAGGTTGAGTTTCCGGTTGATCTTGTAACGTCCTACCTCACCGAGGTCATAACGCTTGTCACTGAAGAATAATTTATCGATGATGCCGCGGGCGGTTTCATCGTCCGGCGCATCCGCGCCACGCAGTTGGCGATAGATATGCTGAACCGCTTCCAGTTCTGAGTTGGAAGTGTCCTTGTTCAATGTGTTATAGATGATCGCGTAATCACCGCTGACTTCTTCCTTCTGGATGAATACACTCTTCACCTCCATCTCCACGATGATATCGATCTCTTTTGGCGACAGCACGGTATCACGCTCCATCACCACTTCGTTACGCTCGATGGATACCACCTCACCTGAATCCTCATCTACGAAATCTTCCACCCAGGTCCTGAGAACACGGGCGGCCAGGCGTTTGCCTTCATATTTCTGGAGCGATTTCTTATCCGCCTTCACTTCGTCCGCCATGCCGAACAACTCAAGGATATCCTTGTCTGTTTCAAAGCCGATGGAACGCAAGAGGGTAGTTACAGGGAACTTCTTCTTCCTGTCGATATATGCATACATGACATTGTTGATGTCAGTAGCAAATTCCATCCAGGCGCCTTTGAAAGGGATCACTCTCGCAGAATAGATCTTGGTTCCGTTGGGGTGGATGGATTGCCCGAAGAATACCCCGGGAGAACGGTGAAGCTGGGAAACGACCACCCTTTCAGCACCATTGATCACGAATGTACCGCGGGGGGTCATATAGGGAATATTGCCCAGGAAAACGTCCTGCACAATAGTCTGGAAATCAACGTGTTCCTCGTCATTACAGCTGAGCCTGAGCTTAGCCTTGAGGGGTACGGCATAGGTAAGACCCCGCTCCATACATTCTTCAATGGTGTAGCGTGGCGGGTCAATGAAATAGTCTAAAAACTCGAGAACAAAGATGTTCCGGGTATCCGTGATCGGGAAGTTCTCTTTGAACACCCTGAATAGCCCCTCAATATTCCTTCTGTCCGGGGTCGTTTCAAGTTGGAAAAACTCCTTGAACGACTGGATCTGGATTTCCAGAAGATCTGGTGCATCGGCCTGGTGTCTGACCTTTCCGAAGTGCATTCTGCCGTTTTGAGCCAGTTTCGTTGAAGACATATTTTAAAAGCGCTTTTAAGATTATAAAGACGACAATACAATCCTTATCTGAAAGAAACCTTTCAAAAAAGATTGATAATCAATCACTTAGGATTGTGTTGTAACGTCAATTTTTTAGGCCTAAAAATCAAAGGAACGCAAAGGTAGCGGAAAAATCTGCTTCACCCAAATTTTCTGGGTTCAGAGCAATGAATGACCTGTCCGAAATCTTCTCTTCGGACAGGCCGACCATTAATTGGTAAAGCTAACTCCCAGGCTAAGCCAGAAGTTCTGAAAATTCCCGGTACGGAATACCGTGCTTTTGTTTGTGGAATAGTTGTATCCCGCCGCAAGTATGAACTTGGTTGGATTGGTTACCCCCATATTGATCAGGGTACCTATCTGGGGTCGGGCGACGAAGCCCCATCCCTTATCATCCGTGACATAGATGTTGTAGTATGCTTCGTGAGCGGCATACTGACCACCCAGTCCTATACCCGCATAAGGAACGAACTTGCCATGGGTTCCGAAATAGTAGAATACATCCATGGTCATAGGAAGCGAGAATACAAAACGCTGGTTGTCCGTAGTTATGGCTGAGGTCTGGTCCTCATTTTCATACGTTTGCCGGGGTACATACTCTTCAAAGTTATTCCAACCTAAGGTGGCGCCCACAGAAAGATTCTCTTTCACGAAACGGCGGTACTCTAGTTTACCTCCTAACAACGAAGGCTTTGTTACAAAATCTCCTGTTGGAAAGCCAACTTCCCAGGATATCCCGTACAGGTTATGGAGTCGCTGTGCGTCTACCTCCGTGGCAGTTAACGAAAAAAAGGCTATGATACAAAAGAGCTTCTTCATGTTCATCATTTTTTAACGTAAGGAGACTGTACAAATGCTTGCTTTATGCCATCAACGGTTCTGGTCACATTGGTGGCGTCCGTGGAAGACAGTACGCCAGAGAGTTGGAACAACCAAATGGCCTGGAGATTTCTGTTTGTGGTAGCGTTTTTCAGATCAAAGGTCTCTGTGATGAAATCGCCAACACTGTATTTGTACACTTGGGGAGGCAGCGGATAAAAAGGCGGGAAGCAGCCCCAGAAATCACAGAAACCCGGATACCCGGGATAACCCCACCACCAACCCGGGGGGTAAACGACACCTGTATTCACCTGCCGGATGGCGATGGTGCGGAGCAGCAGATCAGGCCTGGCCGGGCGGGGCACAAAACGGAATCCTCTTGCATTCATCTGGTTCCTGATCTCTCCAACGATAGCCTGGGCCGCGGGGCCGGTAATTATGGTATCGTTGCTCGCGCCGTTAGACACCCTGGCGATGGTGTCAGAAACAAAATACGTTGTGTAAGATGCGAAGTCGGCCTCTTTTGACCGGGTAGAGGAAACCACAAACGCATTCGAGAGCCTTGATGTATCCGGCTGCTTCTCGCAGGAAAACAGGGCCGAAAGGGCTAATGATCCAAACAATAATATCTTCTTCATGATGATGTAATTGCGCGGCAAAACTAGAGCAGCATGAGTTGCTCAATAAACCTCGTTTGTTCCAAAATAACCTACTGCTATAACAAGAGGGTTCCTGTTTCATCAGGGATCCCCGAAAGCATCGGGAGCACTGCCAGGACTTCAGAGTCGGAATAAAAAAGGGCCGTCGCTTTATTGCGACGGCCCTCACGATATGGTAAGAACTGAGCTTACTTAACTTCTACGTCAGCACCAGCTTCTTTCAGCTTAGCAACGAGGTCATCAGCTTCTGCCTTAGAAACGCCTTCTTTGATCGCTTTTGGAGCGCCATCAACGAGGTCTTTTGCTTCTTTCAGACCGAGGCCAGTCAGATCCTTAACGATCTTTACAACAGCGAGTTTGTTAGCACCACCGCTTTTCAGAACTACATCAAATGCAGTCTTCTCTTCAGCAGCAGCAGCAGCAGGCGCAGCAGCTACAGCTACGGCAGCAGCAGCAGCAGGCTCAATGCCATACTCATCTTTCAGGATCTTTGCCAGTTCACTTACTTCTTTCACGCTAAGGCTTACCAGTTGCTCAGCGAATGCTTTTAAATCAGCCATTTTACTTGAATTTTTACCGTCTTCATCTCATAATTTGATCCGACGGCAGGTTTAAAAAAATTACCCGGGATCGCCCCCCGGATTGGGCCTTATCATTGACTAATTGGCTCTTTGGCTAATTAGCTAATTGATATTTTTTGCGGCTATCTCCCAATTAGCTAATGAGCCAATCAGTCAATTAGCCAATTGATTACTGGGCACGCTCTTCAAGAGCCTTGACCAGGCTGGCCAGTTTACCGCCCGCGTTAAGCGCGCCGATAACATTCTTGGCCGGGGCCTGCAATGCACTGATGATCTCGCCAACCAGGTCCTGCTTGCTCTTCAGATCCTTCAGGGCGCTGAGCTGGTCGTTCCCTACGAATACATCACCATCAATGAAAGCCGCTTTCAGAACGGGCTTCTCGGTGTTTGCATCTTTGCGGAAGCTGCTGATGATCAGGGCTGGCTCTTTTGCGTTCTCAGAGAACATCAGGGCAGTCACTCCGTGAAGGGAATCAAACGCGCCTTCAAAACGGCTGCTGTCCAGTTGCTCAAGAGCTTTACGGATGAGGGTGTTCTTAGCCACCTTCATTTCAACATTTTTTGCGAAGCATATGCGGCGCAGTTTTGAAACCTGTGCAACGCTCAATGCTTCTGTATTGGTAAGGTAGAAGTTGTTATACTGAGAGAACTTGCCTTTCAGTATTTCGATCACTTCATTTTTTTCCTGCTTGTTCATTGTTACGCTTTTAGATTGTTTACGTTAACCAAAGAATTAATGAATAAGAACTTTGGTGTCAATGGAGATGCTTGGGCTCATTGTGCTGGCCATGTATACACTCCTCAGGTAGGTACCTTTAGCTGAAGATGGCTTTGCCCTAATGATGGCGTTCAGCAATTCCTGGCTGTTCTCAGACAGTTTATCAGGCGAAAAACTCACCCTTCCGATGGAAGCATGAATGATACCGGCCTTATCCACTTTGAAAGCAACCTTACCAGCTTTAACGTCAGCAACCGCAGCGCTTACGTCGTTTGTTACTGTTCCGGTTTTCGGGTTTGGCATCAGGTTACGTGGACCGAGGATCTTACCCAGTTTACCGATACGGGGCATAACTGATGGAGTAGCGATGATCACATCGATATCCGTCCAGCCACCTTCTATCTTCTGGATGAACTCGTCAAGTCCTACGAAATCTGCACCGGCTGTTTTTGCTTCCGCCTCTTTATCAGGCGTGCAAAGAACCAGAACTTTCTTTGTTTTACCCGTTCCGTGCGGAAGGGTAACAGTGCCCCTGATCGCCTGGTCAGCCTTCTTGGGGTCTACGCCAAGACGGATGTGCAGATCCACGGAGCTATCGAATTTTGTGCAATTCACTTCTTTTACCAAAGCAGATGCATCGTGCAGGGAATAGTTCTTATTGCTATCCACTTTAGCGGCTACTGCTTTCCTTTTTTTAGTGATTCCCATTGTAATCTTTTTATAATCCTTGCTGGATAGTTAAAAATTAATTTCCCCAGGGGGCCTGTCCGTCAACGGTGATACCCATACTGCGGGCTGTACCGGCGACCATTCTCATGGCGCTTTCCACGGTGAAACAGTTCAGGTCAGACATCTTGTCCTTGGCGATGACCTCAACCTGATCCCAGTTCACTTTTCCCACCTTGTTACGGTTTGGCTCTTTGGAACCACTTTGGAGTTTAGCCGCTTCCAGCAACTGTACGGAAGCAGGGGCAGTTTTGATAACAAAATCAAATGATTTGTCAGAATAGACGGTGATCAACACTGGGCAAACCTTGCCCATTTTGTCCTGGGTCCTGGCATTGAACTGCTTGCAGAACTCCATGATGTTGACACCTTTCGAACCTAAGGCAGGTCCAACGGGAGGCGCAGGGTTGGCCTGGCCGCCTTTTACCTGCAGCTTTACGTAGCCGGTAATCTCTTTTGCCATTTTAAATTTTTTTTGGTGATAACGTCACACTCAAGGCATGACTCCCAAAGCCATTCAATAAAGAACTTCTTAATTGGGGCAGCAAAGGTAAGCTAAAAACTCAAAAAAGCAAAGGCAAAAAGCAAAAAAGACCACCGGGGGCCTGATCCAAGCCTGATAATGCCTGAATCAGGCCCGATCCGGCCCATGATCCGGCCAAATACCAGCGGTCCAGTCCGCTAATGGTCCCCACTCACCCCTTTTGAGGCAGACCAGCGTCCCAACGGGATCAAACTGCTTCCGGGTAAACAGAAAACGGGGGATGCTGTCCGATGTCAATCAGTAAGGAGAAGACTCTCGGCATGTCAGACTCCCCGGGAACAACTGCCCTGCTAAACCGGCTCCATTTTTCACCCGGCTGCCGCCGGGTGAAAGTTCGCCCCGGGCGGTTACCCATCAGGATGCTCATTCAGGCGCCATTTTTTACCTATCCGGATCATCGCGGTTTACATTCCATTACATCGCTTATCTTCACATCCGGGACGTTAATTTGTTTTTTTTATTAATTGCACTAATCTTCATAATTTTCGTACATAACCCGAATCTTTAAATTCAATTTCAAAACGCTACAACTATGGCCAAAGCAAAGAAGTCACCAGCAAAAAAAGCAGCGAAAAAAGCAGTAGCTAAGAAAGCTGCCAAGAAAGCTGTTGCAAAAAAAGCAAAGAAAGCAGTCGCAAAAAAAGCAGTTAAGAAAGCTGTTGCAAAAAAAGCTAAGAAAGCTGTTGCGAAAAAAGCAGTTAAAAAAGCTGTTGCAAAAAAAGCAGTTAAGAAAGCTGCGGTAAAAAAGGCTAAGAAAACTGTAGTTAAGGCTGCAGTAAAGAAAGCCGTTGTAAAGAAAGCTAAAAAAGCTGTGGTTAAAGCTGCAGTTAAAAAGGCTGTTGTAAAAAAAGCCAAAAAGGCTGTAGTTAAGGCTGCAGTAAAGAAGGCCGTTGCAAAAAAAGTTAAAAAGGCTGTTGTCGCGGCAGTTGCAGCTCCTGTAATTGCAGAGGCTCTTGCTCCCGCACCAGCTCCTGAGACTACGACTCCTTCTGAAGGACAAGCCTAGTCTCACGCAAACTAAAAACGAAAAAAGACCTTCAATAGAAGGTCTTTTTTCGTGTATGCTAACCCGTTAGTATCAGGTTTCCCTGACAATGAGCCGGGGCTCAAGAATACTTTTG
>JBBAJN010000164.1:4583-6804 GCA_040404045.1 Chitinophagaceae bacterium | reverse complement strand
TCACCGAGAAAATGAAATCGAATTTTGAGTCGCTGTATTTTACCGTGCCACTTGAAGTTGGATATAGTTTGTCGAAAGCTCACAAAGGGAAAGGTATGGATGTGAAATTGCGATATAACATCGGGATGAGTGAAATGATTGCTAAAAGCGGCTATGGTTCTACACGAGGGTCGACCTTCCAGGTATTTTTATCCTTTCCCTTCGTGAAGCCTGCAGAGGGGTCTTCGGTTAAGCCCTGACCCTGGAGCAAGCTGCCATGTTGAAGATGTGGTACGCAGCATTAGACCGAGACGGTTCCCGGGGGTTTGGATTGAATTGTGTAAACTTGCTGTACAATCCATCCCAGGTTTTATGATGAATCGATTCCTGTTTTTTTGTGGGTTTCTTTTTTCCATCCAACATGCTTTCTCCCAAAGAGAAAAGATAGTGACTATTCCTATGGAAGAAATCGCTGTCAGGATCGCTGAGGGACCAGTTGAACCCAGCTGGAAGTCCCTGGGTGATCATTTCAAAACGCCCAAATGGTTCCGCGAAGCCAAGATCGGCATGTGGCTGCATTGGGGACCGCAGGCCGTGGGAGAGGATGGCGACTGGTATGCGAAGTGGATTTATATGCCCAAACACGCCTGGGGAAATTATACGCGGGTATATCCGCACCATCTGGAACGAGTGGGGCATCCGTCCGTGTTTGGATATAAGGACGAACTGCCCAAATGGAAAGCGGAGCAATGGGATGCCGAAAAACTCATGGCGCTCTACAAACGCGCCGGCGCCCGGTACGTGATCGCCCAGGGAATGCACCACGATAACATTGATCTCTGGAATTCCAAATACCAGCCCTGGAACTCGGTGAAGATCGGGCCCAAACGCGATATCCTCGGAGGCTGGAAGAAAGCCGCCGATCAGGAAGGCATGAAGTTCGGCATTGCCTTTCATGGCGATTATTCCCTGTTCTGGTTCCAGCCCGCATTCCTGAGTGACCTGGAAGGTCCAATGAAAGGGGTGCCTTATGATGGAGCGCAGGCATATACACCCAACAGTACATGGTGGCAGCAAATGGGCCTTGATCTCAAAGACCTGTATGGCATAGACCTGAAAGATGATGTGGTTTATCCTGATGGCTTTAAGGGAGATACCGTAGAATACAGGATGACAGATCCCTTATCACATGGTATCCCCGATGGCAACCTGAAAAAGAACATCGATTTCGCCAGGTGGTACGCCACCAAATGGACCAACCGGGTAGTGGACGCCATAGACCAGTTCAATCCCGATTTCATCTACTTCGATGGCGGCAACAGCTATCCTTTCGGAGGTTGGTTCACTGGCCGCGGCTACCGCGCTGATGCCACCCCACGTGTGATTGCGCACCTGTATAATAAAAGTATGGCTAAGAATGGCGGAAAGCTCGAAGCCATGGCCTTCACCAAGGGCAATGAAGATCCCCGCGCCATCGCCGTGAATGTGGAGTCCAGTTTTCCCGATGGTATTAAGAAAGACCAGCCCTGGCAAACGGAAGTGGGCCTTGGCGAATGGTTTTATTTCAAGGGCACGTTCTATGAGAGCGGCATGGTGATCCACCAGATGCTCGAAGCGATTTCCCGCGATGGCAACTACGTGATCAATATTCCGCTGACACCGCAGGGAGCCCTGGATCCCGGCGGGGAGCAGACCCTGAAAGATATGGGCGACTGGATGGAGATCAACGGCGAAGGGATCTACAACTCATCGGCATGGACCCGCTGGGGCGAAGGCTCCGTGATCATGAAGCATGGCAACCTGGGGCCCACGCAGGCAGCCACACCTTATACGGCTGCTGATATCCGCTTCACAGTAAACAACGGATTTTTATACGCCTGGCTGATGGCATGGCCGGCAGATGGCAAAGTCCTTGTTAAATCGCTGTCCAAATCCGCAGGGAAGGTCAAATCTGTTACATTGCTTGGTAGCCAATCAAAGCTATCCTGGAAACAAACGGAAGCCGGTCTGGAAATAACAATGCCTCAAACCAAACCCGGGCAATTCGCTTACGGGCTGAAGATCGGCGGAACCGTGTTATAGTCAGGTTGCCAGTATTTCTATTTTCATTATTAGTCATCCCCATACATGCAAAAACTATTTCTCTCCATTCTTCTGTCGCATTGCCTTTTATGCCTGTATGCGCAGCAAACAATTTATGTATCTACCCAGGGCAGTGACCTGCAGTCCGGAACCATGGCGA
>JBBAJN010000164.1:0-4573 GCA_040404045.1 Chitinophagaceae bacterium | reverse complement strand
AGATAAAGCAAAGCGCATGAAAGGCCAGGTGATCATATCATTGCGTGGCGGTGTATACGAATTCAGCCGAACGGTCACCATCAACGCAAGCGATAACCAGTTTGACTCACTGTTGATCCAGCCGTATGCGAACGAGAAAGTGGTATTCACCGGATCAAAAAGCGTCTCACCCAAATGGGAAACCTACCAAGGGGGAATAAAGAAAGCGACGATGTCATGGACCGTTTCGCCCGACCGGTTTTTTCTGAATGGTAAGGCGCAGCCAATGGCCCGTTATCCAAATTTCAATCCCGGGGCCCGGGTATTCAACGGCACGGTCGCAGATGCAATCAGTCCTGCTAAAGCATCGGGCTGGAAAAATCCAACCGGCGGATACATACATGCGCTGCACCAGGGCGAATGGGGCGCGTTTCATTATCGCATCACCGGTAAACGGAACGATGAATTGACCTATGAGGGAGGCTGGCAGAACAACAGGCCCGCACCGATGCATAAGGACCATCGATTTGTAGAGAATATTTTTGAAGAGCTGGACAGCCCGGGAGAATGGTATTACGACGCACCATCCGGCACGCTTTATTATTACCCAACTGCTGAGGCCGCCCGGAAGAATGCAGTATTCACGGTCAGTATGGTGACGGACCTCATCCACCTCAATGGCAGCGATCAGAAACCCGTCAGTCGTATTTCAATACAAAACATCCAATTCACGCAAACCGCCAGGAGTTTCATGTTGGTGGAGGAGCCGCTGCTTCGCAGTGACTGGACGATCTACCGTGGTGGCGCTGTTTTGATCGAAGGCGCAGCGCAGGTCAGCGTCAGCGATTGTGATTTTTACGAGCTGGGTGGTAACGCCGTTTTTGTCAGTGGCTATAGCAGGAATATCAACATTGTCGGCAATCATATCCATGATATTGGCGCTAATGCCATCGCTTTTGTAGGAAAGCCCGAAGACGTCCGGTCCCCATCGTTCCGTTACGAAAAATTTGTGCCCTGGGATAGTATGGATTATGCGAAAGGGCCTCGCAGTAACGCATACCCGCAGCACTGCACCGCATCCGGTAACCTCATCCATCATATTGGAACCATCGAGAAGCAAGTGGCCGGGATCCAGATCTCTATGGCATCGAAGATCACGGCCGCCCACAATACCATTTACCAACTACCCAGGGCCGGCATCAACATCAGTGAAGGCACATGGGGTGGACATGTCATTGAGTATAACGATGTGTTCAACACCGTGCTGGAAACCGGTGATCATGGTGCTTTCAACTCCTGGGGGCGCGACCGTTTCTGGCGGCCACAGTTGCAGATCATGGATAGTATCGTGGCAGCGAAACCTGGTATTGAATTGCTCGATGCCATGGATCCCGTGGTGATCCGCAATAACAGGTTCCAGTGCGACCATGGCTGGGATATTGATTTGGATGATGGAAGCACGAACTACCAGATCTATAACAATGTATGCCTGAACGGGGGGCTAAAACTGCGTGAAGGGTATCATCGAACGGTGACCAACAACATCCTGGTCAATAACGGATTTCATCCCCATGTATGGCTGAAGAACAGTGGGGATATGTTTGAGCACAACATCGTTACCACTAAATATGCGCCGATCCTGATGAATCATTGGGGAAAGATGATCGACTCGAATTATTTCCTTTCGAAAGATGGGCTGTTGGCAGCTCGGGCCCTGGGCCTCGATAAGCACGGTCTGTTTGGCCCGGCAGGTTTCGTTGATCCTTCTGTTGGGAACTACCGTGTGAGGGAAGGTTCGCCAGCCCTGGTTGCGGGGTTTAAGAACTTCGACATGAATTTCGGTGTGGAGAAACCGGCGTTAAAGGCCTTAGCAGCAAAACCATCCTTAAGGCCATTGATGACAGAGGAAACGGCGGGAAGTGCTGCCATTACAGATTGGCTGGGCGCAACCATGAAAAACATTGAGACGCTGGGTGAAAGGTCTGCGGCCGGGTTGCACGATCAGAACGGGGCACTGGTACTGGCGTGTATTTCCGGATCAATAGCTGAAAAAACTGGCCTGCGCAAAGGCGACGTGATCGTCAGGATGGGTGACCAGGATATCAAGTCAACGCAGGACCTGATGAAAACCTATCAAAGTGTGAAGTGGATGGGTCAGTCCGAACTGATCATTATAAGAAGCCAGACCCAACAGAAAATAACCGTGTTCTTCAAGTAGTATCCTGGATGCGCGATTAAATGAAAGCAGGGTGCAAACCTTTATCGTTTCAAACGATTTCATGGGTCCTGGCCTCAATACCCAATGGCTAAGTCAAATAGTTTCATTATGTTGAAGTTCTTAACCAGGGATCTTTATGCGTAGAATAACCATCTTCTTCACTTTTATTGCCAGCCTTAACGTGGATGCTTTCTCCCAGCAGAGAATAGATGTGGACAAACAGTTTTCCATTGCTGCTAAACAATATGAAGGTATGCTTGCTTCGCATCCGGATGCCACAAGGTTTCCGCAGTCATCCAAGCCGGATGGTTCTCGCGACGATCGTAAGTCGAGCTGGTGGTGCAGTGGTTTTTTTGGCGGTTCACTTTGGTACCTGTTTGAATATACCAAGGATCCAAAATGGAAAACTGCCGCAGAGAAATGGACCTGGGCCGTGGAGCAGGAGAAATTCAATAAGTCTACCCATGACCTTGGCTTTATGCTCTATTGTCCTTTCGGGAACGGGCTCAGGCTTACCGGGAACAAGGCTTATATCGAACCCCTTGTTACTGGCGCAAATTCCCTTGCCACAAGATTTGATCCTGATCGCGGGGTGATCAAGTCCTGGGATAAGCATGCCGATTGTTCGTTCACGGTGATCATCGACAATATGATGAATCTGGAATTACTGTTCTGGGCAGCCAAACAGAGCAACGATAAACGGTTGTATAATATCGCCATTACCCATGCCGACAATACCATCAAAAATCACTATCGTCCGGATTACAGCAGTTACCATGTGGTATGCTATGAACCCGGGGGAAAGATCCAACGGAAGAAAACAGCGCAAGGTGCGCACGATACTTCTGCATGGGCACGGGGCCAGGCCTGGGGCCTGTATGGCTATGTACTGATGTACCGCGAAACCAAGGATAAGAAATATTTGAAGCAGGCCGAAGGCATTGCCAAATTCCTCATGAACCATCCTAATCTGCCGGCTGATAAGGTTCCATTCTGGGACTACAACGCGCCGCTGATTCCGAATGAGGAAAGAGACGCTTCCGCAGCTGCCATTACCGCCTCTGCGTTGTTGGAGCTGAGCACCTATTCCAAGCCGATGAAAGACAAATATTTTTCTTTTGCCGAATCGATCCTGCAGAGTTTATCATCTGATGAATACCTGGCGAAAGAGGGCAACAATGATTTTATCCTGAAGCATTCGGTAGGGCACAAGCCGGGTAAGTCTGAGGTAAATACCCCGATCATTTATGCCGACTACTATTACCTGGAAGCGCTGATTCGGTACAAGAAGCTGACGGCAAAAAAATAGTGATGGCGCATGGGCATTCGTATGCCCGGCGTCAGGGAAAGGAGTTGGCAGTTTATTGAACGCTGAAACTGTCCTTGATCTTTTCAAGCAAGCCGGTGGCGATCATCTTTTCCGCCATATGGATCATGTTGTTGAAGGCTGCACCTTCGGAGATTCCGTGTCCGATAATGACGGGTTTGGCAACGCCGAGGACGGGTACACCGCCATATTGTTCGAAGTGGAACTTGTCGAAGTATTCATCCTGGATATTCCTGCGCTGGGTGATATCGTAAATGCTTTCGGCGAGTTTGAGGATCACGTTGCCTGTAAAGCCTTCGCAGACGATCACGTCGGATTTGTCGAGGAAGATATCACGACCTTCCACATTGCCTACGAAGTTGATCTTATCGCAGTTCTTGAGCAGGGGATAGGCGGCCTGCGTGAGGATGTTGCCTTTGCCTTCTTCCTCGCCGAGGTTCAGCAGGGCCACCCTTGGGTTTTCGATGTTCCAGACGTATTTAACAAACAGGGAACCAAGGATGCCAAACTGCATGAGGTTCTCCGGCTTGCAGTCGGCATTGATGCCTACATCAACCAACCAACCCATACGCCCGTTCTCACGGGGGAGGTAAGCGCCTATAGTAGGACGAAGCACGCCTTCTATCGGTTTAATGCTGAAGAGGGAACCCACCATCATGGCCCCGGTATTGCCTGCGCTGATGAATGCGTCTACCTTGCCAGTGGCCAGCATATGAAATCCAACGGCAATGGAAGAGTTTGTCTTCTCCTTCAGCGCCTTGGTAGGGTGCTCGTGCATATCGATCACCTGGCTGGCATGAACGATGGTATATGAAGAAGGGTCGATGCCATGTTCATTCGCCAGGGGCAGGATCTGTTCCTGGTCTCCGATCATCACGAGGTGCCCGGGAGCGGGATGTTCCTTGAGGTAGATCTGAACGCCCTTAATGGCCTGGAGTGGGGCAAAATCGCCCCCCATCATGTCTAGTCCTATCTTCATACTCGCAAAGTTGCTCTAAAGCGATTGAAAAATAAAAAAAAGTAAAAATCAGAAAGCTTCCCCAATGGAG
>JBBAJN010000163.1:0-6827 GCA_040404045.1 Chitinophagaceae bacterium | reverse complement strand
AGCAGGAAGAAGGTCCTGTATATTTTTTACGGTATCACGGCATTTTTTCTCACCATGTATTTCGTATCTGGCGGTGGCGGGAGCGCTGAGAACCTGTACTGGATATGCGCTGGCTTAGGCTTTGGAACGGGCTTTTCCGTGATTTACATCACCATGTCAGCCGAACAGTTCGGTACCAACCTCAGGGCTACGGCCGCTGTTACCATCCCCAATATGGTTCGGGGTGCATTACCCCTGATCCTGCTTCTGTTCAAAGGGGTCCGTAACCTCTCCGGGAGCTATGTGACCGGTGCCTGGATCACGGGCGCAATACTCATGGCCATCGCGGTATTTGCCGCATGGGGCCTCGAGGAATCATATGGCAAGGATCTCAATTTTGTTGAGGTCTGACGTCACAAAATTTCTTTTCGAGCATGAAGTGAAGCATTCTTCCTTCACCTATAAGCAAGCTTTTTTCTGTTTCGGCTTGACTATCTTCGCCATAGTGCCCACGCTATCTATTCAATCTATGTTATGAAGTGTAAAGCAATCTCTATCGTTTTTTTTCTGGTTTTGTTTCTTGGCACCGAAGATCTGTTTGCTCAACAGGTGGGCATCATACCGAAGCCCAATGAGATTATCAGGGCTGAGGGTTCTTTCATTTTCAATGCCAGCACCAGCTTATTTTATGAACAAAATGATTCCGCGCTCCTGGCATCGCTGCAGCCGCTGAGAGAAAAAATTTCGGCAACAGCAGGGTATTCGCTGAAGCGGGCTGCTACAAAGCCCGCCCGAAATGTGATCCATGTGATGCTTGTTCCCGAAATCAAAGAGGAGGGTGGATATGTGCTGACCGTAGCGCCTTCGTCCATTGTGATCAAAGCGAGAGATGCAGTAGGTGTTTTCTATGCCGTTCAGTCCATACTCCAAATGCTTCCCGCAGAAGTGGAAAGCCAGGCCAGGGTTAACAACAAAGTTTGGCAGATCCCTTCGGTCACCATCAATGATGCACCGGCATTCAGGTATCGCGGACTCATGCTGGATGTCTCCCGTCATTTCATGCCGATGTCTTTCCTGAAACGCCTGGTGGATCTGATGGCCATGCAGAAGATGAATAACCTCCATCTTCACCTGACGGATGACCAGGGCTGGAGAATTGAGATCAGGAAATATCCGCGCCTGACCACTGTAGGTAGTATAAGAAGCGGGACATTATATAACAAGCATCCTATCAAGGGCAACGACAATGCTGAATACAAGGGTTATTACACCCAGGCCGAGATCAGGGAACTGGTTGCCTATGCTGCGAGGAAATTCATCAACATTGTTCCCGAGATCGAATTGCCGGGACATAGTAGTGCTGCCATTGCCGCTTATCCGGCTTTGAGTTGTTTCCCGGAGGAATCTTCTCCGGTCACAGCGGGCATGCATTCGAAATCAGCTCAGGAAAAAGTGAAAATTCCGGGAACCAAGATCGTGCAGGAAACCTGGGGAGTCTTTAATGATGTCCTTTGTCCTACTGACTATACTTTTCAATTCATGCAGGATGTGGTGGATGAGGTGATCGAACTGTTCCCATCAAAGTATATCCATATTGGCGGTGATGAGTGCCCGAAGGATTCATGGAAGCGCTCTTCATTCTGCCAGGACCTGATCAGGAAGAATAACCTGAAGGATGAACATGGTTTGCAGGCTTATTTTATCCAACGTATCGAGAAGCATATCAACAGCAGGGGCAGAAGCATTATTGGCTGGGACGAGATTCTGGAAGGAGGGCTAGCCCCGAATGCGACCGTGATGAGTTGGCGGGGAACTGCCGGCGGAATTGAATCCGCGAAGCAGGGCCATGACGTCATCATGTCACCCGATGGCTATTGCTATTTGAATTTTTATCAGTCTGAAGATCCTACGGACTCTATTGCCTGGGGCGGATATCTTTCATTAAAGAGGGTCTACAACTACGATCCCATTCCTAAGGAATTGGAGCCTACAAAACAGCATTTTATTATGGGTGTGCAGGGAAATCTCTGGAGTGAGTACGTCACCTCAACTGCACTGGCAGAGTATATGCTGTTCCCCAGGGCCGTAGCACTTGCAGAGGTGGGCTGGACAAGATCGAAACCCGGCTTTGAGAATTTTACCGACCGGTTGATACCTTTCCTGAAAAGGCTTGACGAGCATGGTGTCAATTACTCCAGGCACGTCTATGAATTGTCGCTGCAGAGCAAGTACATCACCGGGGAAAACGCGGTCAGGGTCAGTATAGAGGGTGTGCCGAGGTTAGATCAGGTCAAATACCGCATTACGAACAGGCAGGGCGTGTCGGAACAAAAAAGGTATGCAGGACCTTTTATTGTAGCCGCCTCCGCGGCAGTAGAAGCGTCGGTTGAAGTGGATGGTAAGGTCATCGACCGGGCAACGGCTAACTTTAACGTCAACAAGGCTACCGGAAGGGAGATCAGTTTTGTTAACCAGCCTGCTCCCGCATATAACAAAGGCGGGGCCATGGCGTTGGTCAACGGCATCATTGGGAGTACCAATCGATATACCGATAACGAATGGTTGGGCTGGGAAGGAAAAGATTTTGAAGCGGTCATTCGGTTAGGGGAGCCAACGGAAGTACGTAAAGTATCCATGAGATTTTTCAGTGCCGCTTCAAGTTGGGTGTATCCTCCTGCTAACGTGGCGATATTTGGATCCCAGGATGGGAAAACGTTCACTGAACTGGCCGTTAAAAATATGTCCGGTTCAAGTGACGGTGCGGTGGTTGTGAAGCATCTTCAGTTTAGTCCGGCCAGGATCACCCATTTGAAACTGGTGGCGAAGAATCACGGTATCATTGGGAAAAGCAATCCGGGAGAAGGGTATCCCGCATGGTTATTTGTAGACGAGGTGGTGGTTGAATAATGTTTCCGTTGACTTCATAAAAAAAGGCCGTCCCTGTTGTAGGGACGGCCTTTTTATGTAGTGTAGAATGATCTTATTTGATCGCGGTATTATTCACCGGGGCGATATCCTTCCATTCCTTGTTCAACTTACGCGAAGTGGGGTAGGTCTCATCCATGGTATTGGCATCGTAAACACGGCCATTCATGATCACGGTTTCAATCGTGTTGCTATTTCGAATGTTGTCCAGTGGATTCTTTCCCAGGATGATGATGTCTGCCAGTTTTCCGGACTCTAATGAACCCAGGTCTTTGTCTAGCCCAATGGATACGGCACCTTTGATGGTAGCCACTTTGAGCGCGTCCATGTTGCTCATGCCGCCGCTGGCCATTGACCAAAGTTCCCAATGATAGCCCAGGCCCTGAAGCTGGCCATGGCTTCCTACACCGGCCAATCCATCATACTTCACGATATCTTTCATGGTCTCGGCATGTTTTTGGAATACATGTTCCTCCGGCCTGAACCAGCCATCGCTTCTCCTCCTGCTTTTCGCGGAGAGTTCCTCGTATGGCGTGAAGTTTTTAAGTTTTGGATCGTTGGTAGGAGATTCGTTTGCGTAATAGTAGTTCTCTGCCCAGGGTCCGCCGTAAGATACCAGCAGTGTGGGTGTGACAGTCATTTTCGATTCGCCGATGGTTTTTGTTACATCCTTGAATAATGGGTAGATCGGTAATGAATGTTCGTGCCCGGGATAGCCATCGAACATGTTGGTCATGTTCAATTTGAAATCCAGTCCGCCTTCGGTAGTGGGCATCAGGTTCTGTTCTTTAGCCGCCATGATGATCCACTGACGATGCTGGCGGTTTCCGGTCAGGTACATCTTAATGGTCTTGGTATTGTAATACTTGCTGTATTGTTTCAGGATGCGTTTGGTTTGGTCGAGGTCCTTCAGGTTATACATCCAGAAACCAACCCCGGGTCCGGTAGAATAAATCCTTGGTCCTGCGATCTGACCTGCATCTACCATGTCCCCGTACGTGAGTACGTCGGTAGTGGCAGTTTGGGGATCGCGGGTGGTGGTTACGCCATAAGCCAGGTTCGCTGTGTATACCCATGCCTGGCCTTTGTGCAGACCCCAGTAGGGCCACATGTGGGAATGGATATCCACCAGGCCCGGCATCACTGTTTTGCCGGAGCAGTCAATGACCTTCGCATTGGCAGGTACCGTAAGTGTTCCTGTTCTGCCGATGGATTTGATCCTGTTGTTGACGATCAATACATCTCCCTGTTCCAGTACTTCATCTTTATTCATGGTGATGATCCTGGCATTTTTCAACAAGATGGTGCCTGTGGGAATGTCGCGCTGGTAGTAGACTTTCACCTGGATTTCTTCGGGCTCGTATTTTTTCAATTTTGCCGAGTCAGCCCTTCTGGTGGAGTCTGATACTTTTTTTGCCAGCGCTGAATCGAGGATCTTTTTGGCAGCGGTATCTACTTTTGCCATGACGGAGTCCATCTTCTTTTTGGCCGAATCCAGTGCAGCCATTTTCTTTTTCTCTTCCGCTTTTCTCGCCAGTTTTGCCGAATCGTCGAACGCATCCGCTTTCTTCAGGTCGTAGATAAAGTGTCCGTTGCCGATCGACCAGTGTACCCGGTGACCATTGGCTTCCCAAAAGGGGAATTCACCTCCGATCTCGGTAAGTCGTCGCGCCGGAAAATTACTGGCGCTGGGTTCCGCAACGGAAATGCTTACAGGCTTACCGGTTTGGGGTACAGTGACTACATAGATATCGTTATTGACCTGTGCGAGTGCCTTCACCCCTTCAGGCGCCATGGTGATCACGGATGCAGAAGATGGCATCATCATTTCCCGCTCCGTACCTGCAGAGGCTGGCAGCATGCAATGGTTGACAAAGTTCAGCGCATTTCGTGCATACACGGTGCGTTTGTTGTGCATTGGGTTTTCTTCTTCTTCCGCAACTGCTCCGTAGGTGGTGATGCCGGTGATCTTAACGTGCGTTTTTTCATCAGTGCCGTCCCATTTCATAGAGATCAGCCCGCCTGAACCGTTAAGCATGATCCTGTCAGGGTAGGTTTTTGAGAAGTGTGGGTTACCACGACCATTGGCTTTATCGATCACGGTAATTGACCCTCCGGTTGAAGGTATCCAGCACAGCTCCATTTCTGCTCCTGAGACAAAGGGGCTGATGGCTTCTTTAAACATCCTGGCGCTGCCTTTTGAAAATACGATCCTGTCGTTCGGTGCCCAATTGATATCGATATACATCGCAGGCTCCGTGGTGAGTTTTGTGGTAGTATTGCCTTTAGGTCCGAAAGCGATCTTATGGATGTCCCCGCCTTTCTCATCGTCCCAGGTCACAAAAGCAAGTTGTTTCCCGTCAGGGCTCCACATTGGATTGGCTTCAACGCAATTGTTGCTGGTGAGGCGTTTGGGTGTACCCTTGGGATAATCCATCACATAGAGGCGATCCAGCACGGTAAAGGCGAGTTTCGATCCATCGGGTGAAGGAGCCGCATCACGGATCTGGGTGGCCAGGGCGTGCGAGGTATCTTTGATTGGATACTTGAATTCCAGGCGCGGCCCCATTTCCAGTGAAAGATTCACGGTGAATGGTATTTCGGATGACTTGCCATCGGCTACACTGATCTTCCAGATCTTGCCGCCATAGCTTGCTATCAGGAATTTACTGTCGGGCGTGAACGACATGCCTGGTAATACACCCATGGGTGCAATGGATTCCTGTTCATCACGTTGAACCGGGTAGGCCAGCCATTTTTCTTCACTGGTTTTCAGGTTCCTGATCACGAGACCGGTTTTGTCTTCATACCTCGATCCATATACCATCCACTGCCCATCTTTGGAAACAGTAGGCGTGAAAGATGAGCCATACCTGGAACTCAGGGAGATCATCTTTGAGTTGTTCCTGTCGTACATGCCTATCTCGTACTGGGGGAGGGATGCATTGTAGTTCCACGCACCCATTCTCATGGAGAAATAGACGTAACGGCCCTGGGGGTCTACGAAGGGGTCAATGGTTTTTAATCCTGCGGGTTGTTCGATCAGCGGTGTTCCGCCACCACCGTCTTTATGGTACATCACTAATTTTGGTGCCCTGCGGCCTTTTGAAGCGATGACATACTCGCCATCCGGTGTCCATACGGCGGATGGAAAATCATCAACCCTTTCTTTTGTCAGCTGGATCGTGTCTTCTTTTGTTCGGTCTATGATCCAGATATTGTCGGATCCGCTCCGGTCAGAGGTGAAAAGGATCTTATTGCCATCCGGGCTGAACCGGGGATGCGTCTCGAAAGCAAGACCCTTTGTTACCTGTGTGGCTGCGCCGCCCGTAATGGGCATCGTATAAATATCACCCATCAGGTCAAAAGCAATGGTATTGCCGTTCGGGTGCACATCTACGGACATCCAGCTTCCCTCATTGGTGGAGAATTCAATTTTCCTGGCGGGTTTAAGCGGGAGATCCTTGAAGGCAGAGTATTTTATGGAATCTTTTTTTGTGGTATCCCCAGCCGTGTAGGAATGAAAATGACTTATCCTGTTTTCCCTGGAATTTAAACGCGATAAACCGGCCATGGCCACAGGTACGAGGCCTGCGAGCAGTAAATGTTTTAGTTGCATGATTTGAGATTGAAGAAGCCCGTAATTTAAGCGATTAGTTCCATAAGCGTTCAACCGTTCATGGAAGAATTGGGGAATCCCTGACCGTTTTGGGCAAAGATTCCCCATGCCAGCCGATGGGCAGCGTGGCATCAGAATAGTAACTATATGGGTGTAGCAGAAACTCTTTTTCTCTTCAGGGTGTTTTGGAAACGAGACTGAGAATAAACCTGAATACTTGATCCAGGTAATGCTGGCGTAGGGAAAGAGAAAAAAAAACGGGCCGAAAGGCCCGTTTTATATTTGGGGAGGCGATCACCTCGCG
>JBBAJN010000162.1:0-6888 GCA_040404045.1 Chitinophagaceae bacterium | reverse complement strand
GAACAACCGTGACAGGGGCAACAGCCGCGTGAACAGTTCCCCACAATCGCGGCCATCCAACAATGCGAGGCCGGCGCCTTCCCGACCAGCACCTTCTTCCAGACCGGCCGGAGGAGCAGGCGGTGCCAAAAGAAGATAAAAAATCATCAAATCATTACGAGGTGCAATCTGCTGATTGCACCTTTTTTTTGCCTTCTTTCGCAAAAAGAATCCCCTGTAGGCCTCTTCCTGTTAAGAAATAGCAAAAGATGGTCCATTCTGTTCCAATTTCCTTCCTATAAGGGCCTCAACATCAACAGCATATGGCTGTGGTTCCTATTTTTGCCCCTCTAAAACCAAGCTTCATATGAAAATCAATTTCAGGACAGTTCTGACGGCAGCGTGTATTATGGCAACCATCCCCACCGCTGCCCAGATCAGTATTGGCGTACAGGGTGGCGCCACGTTCTCCAATCCAAACATCAAGCCCCCTGCCGGACTGAGCTATGAAAGCAACGCCAGAACCAGCTATCAGGGCGGCCTCATATTCGATATTCCCCTCGGGGAAGGTGGCTTGAGGATCATGCCCGAGCTAAAATATGCCAACAAGATGCATGAGCTTTCTACAACCGCAGCCATTATTATGCCGGGCGCCCTGACTTATAAAGGCACATCCAATATTTCTTATATCGAAGTTCCTGTTAACCTTGCCTATGCATTTGGCGGCGATACAAAAATCATTGTTGGCGCCGGTCCCTATGTCGGGTATGGACTTTCCGGAAAGAATGAGTACACCATAACAAATGGTTCCGGAACGCAAATTGGCAGTGCCAGCGAGGATATCGAATTCGGCTCAGGTTCCACGGAGATCAGTCGTCTTGATTATGGCGCACATGCGATGGCCGCCGTACTGTTCCAGAACGGATTCATGCTGAAAGTGAATTACGGCCTTGGTCTGGCCAACCTGTATTCTGCCAGTACCAACGGTGCTTCGTACAAACAAAATTATCTCGGTGCTTCCCTGGTCTATTTCTTCAAGCGGTAGGAACCAATTGGCTGATTGGCTAATTGGCTGATTGGCTGATTCTTTGCTCCACCATTGCATCGCGGCCCATAGGAATCCGCTAATCAGCCAATGAGCTAATGAGCCAATTAGCCAATCCTATTGTCCGAACAGGTCGCGCCAAAGCAACATACCGCCTGTAAGGTTCCTTACATTGGCAAAGCCCATGGTTTCCATCATCATAGCGGCCTGTCCACTCCTGTTTCCACTGCGGCAGTAGACGATCACTTCCTGGTCTTTCAGGTGTTCCAGTTCCGTGACATCAAAATCCCTGATCTTACCGAGCGGATGTAGTATACCGCCAATATTAAACTCTTCATTCTCTGCTGGCTCGCGCACATCAACGAGGTTCAGTTTTTCTCCGGACTCGAGCCTTTGCTTCACTTCTTCAGGTGCAATGTTTGTCATAACGAATGTTTTAGAATTGATTTTCAACGGGCATGGATGGGACACTGTCAGTCCGCTCTGGTTTTATTGCGCTTAGCCTGATGTCCATCATCTGGCCCATCCTGATCCTGTTCATTTTTTTCTCTTCGTTGAACCGTGGCGGGTTTTGCCAATATACATAGCCCGCGGTAGTATCTATCAGATCTCCATCCGGCAGTACCACGCCGAGATTGATCCCGTTGGCCTCGAGTAAGGTAAGGGCCTCGGGATAAAGCATACCAAACAGATCGGGAACGGCAATTTCCTCAGAACCAATACCCGCTCCCAGGACCAGCGAAATCACCGACCCCATCGGTATCTTAGTACCCGGCCTTAGCGAGCCACCATTCATACCCTGGTCCTTTACGGCATTTTTTGCAATGTCCGGAACATAGGTGGTATCACCAAGCTTAAGCCCTTTCGCTTTCAATTCAAGCTCAGCGTTCCTGAAACTCATACCCACCAGGTTGGGCATATCCACCAGCGGCGGAGTTGCCCGGTTGATGGTCAGGTATACTGTTCGGTTGACCTTTACCGTTGCCTCCGGATCAGGGAACTGCTTGAGCACCGCGAGTGGCGGGATGGTATCCAGATATATGGAATCCTGTATGATCACTTCAAAGCCATCCTTCTCAAGCAAAGCCGTTGCGTCCGCAAGGGTTTTACCTTTCACATCAGGCACCAGCAGGTATTCACCGTGATTGGTCCAGAAATTCAACGTTTGGAGAAAAAGGAACAGGATCAGCAGCGAAAGCACGATGCCTGCCGCCACATTTGCCCACAAAGAACGTTGCATTAAACTGCCCTTCAATGTTATTGTTTTTTATGTTCCAGCGCGTCTTCAATCAGCGCCGTATAGAAATCTTTCAGGTTCCAGCCATTGGCCCTGACCTGCTGTGGTACGATACTCGCCGCGCTTTGTCCGGGCACGGTATTGATCTCCAGCAGGAAGGGCTCCGCTTTCTCTTCGTTGTAAATGAAATCCATCCTAACAATGCCCCTGCAGTTGAATACGGCGTAAACTTTTTTAGCCGTCTCCCTGACCTTCTCAGCGACCGTCGGGTCGCATTCTGCGGGCGTGACTTCCTTCGATTTACCGTCGTATTTCGCTTCGTAATCAAAAAACTCTTTCTCGCTCAGGATCTCCGTAAATGGTAATGGGATGATCTGGCCCTTAGATTTAAACACCCCAATGGTAAACTCCCTACCGCTGATGAACTCCTCCACCAGGATCTGCTCATCCTCCCGGAAAGCTTTCTCCAGTGCCGCCTCCAATTCCCCTTCGTGATTCACTTTACTCATCCCGATACTTGAACCACCGCTGTTGGGTTTAACAAAAACGGGAAGGTTCAGCTGGCTCAGAATGTCCTGCGCCGATACCGGTGTGTGCCGAAACAGATGCAAGGACCTTGCCACATGCACACCGCTGAATGCTGCAACCGCCACCGTGTACCATTTATTCATGGTGAGGGCTGAAGTAGCGGCATCGCAGGACGTATAGGGAAGGCCCAGCATGTCAAAATAACCCTGCAACTTACCGTCTTCCCCTGGAGTACCATGTATCCCGATCAATACGGCGTCAAAACTTATCTTATGTTGATCAATGACCAGGCTAAAATCACCTTTATCCACCAACACCTCTTCGCCATTAGCAGCTGGGTGGAACCATTTCTCCGGCGTGATGTTGATCCGGTACACCTCAAACTTGCTGAGGTCCATATTGGCTTCAATGGTGATCGCGCTTTTATAGGAAATAACAGCTTCGCCGGAATAGCCTCCGGTGACAAATGCAATGCGAGGTTTCGACATGTTTCTGTTTGGTTCGATATTTATGCGGGATCAGTCGTTACCGATACCCTGATTACCACTGTCAAGAACGAATTTCCATTTACCATCCTCCTGCTTTCTCCAGATGGTAACATAAGTGCCCCTTTCAACCACATCATTGTTGCCTTTCATCTCATAGATCCCGTAAGTATAACCAAGTTCACCCGACGCAGCGATATCACCACCCTGGGGCTCCCAGGTGAGTTCCACTGTTGAGTCATTCATACTGGAGATAAAGTCAATCGCATGCGCCCCCTTGATAGGCAGGGCGTTGTCCTTCATCATGACCCCGTCATCATCAATATACTCAAGTAATGCTTTTCGCATTCCGTGTTCTTTCGAATAATCCGAGAACTCCGAATCTACAATCTGGATCTCAGTGACATCGGGCGCAGCAACAGTATCTTCTTCCCTGTTATACATCCTGCAGGAAGACACCAGGAACAACAAAATGAGAAGATATCGCATATGAGGGAGATGTGACCCTTGGGATCAAATATGGAGCTTGTCCTTTTTGGACATCAGCTCGTCCACTGTTTCTTTGTACATGTCATCGGGAACACAGCAGTCTACCGGGCAAACCGCAGCACATTGGGGTTCTTCATGGAATCCCTGACATTCTGTACATTTATTGGGAACGATGTAATATGTATCGACACTGATAGGTGCATTCTTAGTGTCAGAATCGATAATGGTACCGTCCAACAGGGTGAAATTTCCCTTAACAGTAGTACCATCAGCGATGGCCCACTCCACGCCACCTTCATAAATTGCATTGTTTGGACATTCGGGCTCGCAGGCACCGCAGTTTATACATTCTTCTGTGATCTTGATAGCCATACGTTTAATGGATTTTTTAGGGGTTCAATTAGGATTTATTTTTGCCAGATAAAGTTAGCACAAACTAATAAAAATATACATGAATTTAAAAGATAGGATCAAGATACTTGAATGGCTCCGGAACTACCTGCTGGAAAGCCCGACCGCCTTTAATGATGCCAAAGAAGAGGCGTTTTACAGGAACTCCTGGTTCACTCCCCCATTCATTGAACTGTCGGTCACCAACATCGTCCGCCAGTTCCTTGACCCTGCCGTACTGGACGAAGCCGTTTCCCGCTACCAGATCCCCGAACAGACCGCCAGTCCAAAAACGATCGGCATCGTCATGGCGGGGAACATCCCATTGGTGGGGTTCCATGATTTCCTGCTCGCTTTTCTGGCTGGACACAGACAAATGATCAAATTCTCTACGCGTGACCAGGTGCTTCTACCCCACCTCATCAAAACCCTGAAGGAGGCCTTTCCGGAGCTCGTTCATTGGATCAGTTCTGCAGAGACACTGAAAGGTTGCGATGCCTACATTGCAACGGGCTCCAATAATTCTGCCCGCTACTTCGAACAATATTTCGCCAAATACCCCCACATTATCAGGAGGAACCGCACCGGCATCGCCATTCTTGACGGTTCCGAAAACCCGGAAGAACTGGATAAACTGGCGGACGATATCCAACTTTATTATGGACTTGGCTGCAGGAATATCACCCAGGTATGGGTACCCCAGGGATACAACTTTTCCCCGCTGCTGGAAGCGCTCGACAAATACAGCTATTTCCTGGATAACCACAAGTATAAGAACAACTATGATTTTGTACTGACCATCAATATGATGAATAAGGAGACCTACTTCAGTAATGACTCCATCGTGATCAGTCCGGGCGTTTCACCATTCGCCGGGATATCCAACCTGAAATATGCCTATTACCTGGCACCCGACGATGCCATCTCCGCCTTGAACCCGGACGAGGTCCAGGTCATTTGTGGCCATGGCTATACCCCATTCGGACAGGCCCAATGCCCCGGTTTTTTTGACTATGCCGATGGCGTGGACACCCTCAAATTCCTGACAACACTAAGCTGAACTGACATTTTTTCCGAACAAAAGAATAGGCTAAATTCGCTGGGGGCCACATGTACGAAGACCTTAATAATTGTTTGTTAAATGGGCCAATTGGCAAACTGAAATTGAGTCAGGTTTGTTTCTTTTGTAATGGATAGGCATATATTTTGACTACCCAGTCTAACACTAATACAAGTTTCAACAATGAGAATTAAACAGATCGTAACCATCGTTCTACTTAGTGCATCCACTACTGTTGGAACCATGTTCGCCTATAATCATTTCAACCCGGCTCCGCGGACATTACAGTCCGAATCGTCCAGGGTACCTGTGAACTATGCAGGATTGTTCGACAACAACAATTCTCCTGCTGAACCCATGACTGACTTCAGCAAAGCCTCACAGTCATCAGTACCTGCAGTGGTGCATATCACTACAGTCATTGAGGGCTCAGCCAGCGTAAAGCGCAGGAGTCCATTCTCGGACCTGTTTGGTGACGACTTTGACGACTTCTTTGGCGGGCCCAATATGCGTTCACAGCCCCAGCGCGCCAGCGGATCGGGCGTGATCGTATCCGATGATGGCTATATCGTGACCAATAACCACGTGATCGACGAGGCCAGCGAGATCAAGGTAACGCTGAGCAACAAGAAGACATATACCGCAAAACTGATCGGTTCAGATCCAAGTAGCGACCTGGCCATGTTGAAGATCGAAGAGAAAGGTTTACCCTTCATTCTCTACGGCAACTCGGACATGGTAAAGATCGGCCAGTGGGTGCTCGCTGTTGGCTATCCGCTCAACCTCGAGACCACGGTAACCGCCGGAATTGTAAGTGCCAAGTCAAGGTCGCTGGGCCTCAATGCACGCCGGAGCAACACCCCGATTGAGTCCTTCATCCAAACGGACGCTGCCGTAAACCAGGGTAATAGCGGCGGTGCCCTGGTGAATACCAATGGTGAACTGGTGGGGATCGTTTCGGCTATCGCTTCCCCAACAGGTGCGTATGCAGGATATTCTTATGCAATACCCGTTAACATTGTTAAGAAGATCATCAACGACCTCCTGCAGTATGGAACAGTACAACGCGCTTATCTCGGTGTATCTTACCTGCCAGACAATGTTCCTTCAACGGAAAAAGAAAAAATTGGATTTAAGGAAGGTATTGGTGTATTTGTCAGGGAAGTTTCAAAAGATGGCGCTGCCGCCAACTCAGGACTGAAAGAAGGCGATTATATCACCAAGATCAACGGTGTCCGTGTGGTATCGGGTAGCGAAATGGTGGAACAGGTTGCGGGCTACAAGCCGGGCGACAAGATCACCATCACCTATCAACGCCAGGGCAAGGAATACAATTCGACCATTACGCTGAAAAATAAATCAGGCTCTTATGGCATTGTGAAGGCCCAGGAGTCGATGGATCAGCTGGGTGGAGAGTTTGAGACCCTGCCTGCGGCAAAAGCAAAGCAGTATGGATTCAACGGTGGTGTGATCGTTAAGAAGATCAAACCCGAGGGGCTGATCGACGAGCAAACCCGCATGCGCGATGGCTTTATCATCATCAAGGCAAATGACCAGGAAGTGAAGACGGTTGAGGACCTCACAAACATCTTATCGAAGAGCAATGGTCCGGTGAAGCTGGATGGCCTATATCCCGGTTATGACGGCGCATACTCCTATGTGATCGATAAGAAAT
>JBBAJN010000161.1:0-6888 GCA_040404045.1 Chitinophagaceae bacterium | reverse complement strand
GACTCAAAATCTTGTTATCGAAAGGTAGTGCAGGTTCGATTCCTGTTCTGGGCACCAGTTAAATTTGTAAAGCCTGATAGATCGTTGATTTATCAGGCTTTATTATTTTTCGGGGTGTATCCATCCTGGGATCATCAAATTTAACCCCCGCAAAAACGATAGTAAACATTGTATCGTGCGAAGGAGGCAATAAAATGGAGGCCAAAACATCCGGCAGATGACGGCGCATGCGTGTTGGAGGCGAAAATCAAATGGGACCAGTTAACCGGAAATTATCGCACAACGATCTTCTTCTTCACCATAAAATCAAACACCAATGTTGCCAGGTAAGCGTATCCATCCTTATTCGGGTGAACCCCGTCACTGGTGGTCATAAGATCCACTTTACCCTTGAACGGTTTTGTCAGATCCAGAAAAAATACATCATTCTCATTGGCCAGCTTCCTGATGCGCTTTCGCAACTCCCAAATCCGCGGCCTTCTTACTGTGAGGTCCTTTATTCTTTCGGGCGACAAACCCTTGGTTTCAATAACCATGTCTAATGGGCTGCACATCACAAACCGGCAATTGGGATTAATTTTCCTTATCGCTCCTATATAATCAAGATAGTCTTTTTCAAAATCCGAAATATGCTCCCAATTATACCTGGGTGCACCCACCGTTTCATTTGTACCAACTTCTATAATCACTATATCTGGCACATAGCGTTCCAAGGAATCCAACAATTGCCAAAGGTTTGGCGTCCCGAAACGGATCACCGTTGCGCCACCAACACCAAAATTTTTAACTTCATATCCGGTATACCCGCCCCCGTACAGAAGTCCGGTTAAAACAGCAGGATAAGATTCTAAACCAGGATTGGTGACCCTGGCGCCGACAGTAATGCTATTCCCTATGCAGGCTATCCTAATTTTAGAAACCTGTGCGCGGCTTTCATAGCATTGAAAAACACACAGGTAAATTATACACGCATGGTATATCATCCTACCTACTACTTTAATCGATCCTTTGTTTCTCATATGTTAGCTAGTAAACTGCAATTTGTTTAATAACAGGTTGGCCTATTGATTTCGAAACCATTAATCTTAGCCTATCCCCGGTAACAGCCGCGGGTAACCGGGTAATGAACTTGTAACCAATAGAAGTACCTGAAGCAATGGTCTCCCATTTACGATTTCTGTATAGTTGTACCGAAAACTCCCGTATCCTTTGCCCTTTTTCAACTTCCTCGGCAATTACGATCTGATCAAACCTCTTAGACTTGGGTAAGGCAAGTACGATCTCTTTACCCTCTCCCTTCGTTACCGCAACCGGGTTACTGAAACTGCTTTTTATAGCAGCACCAAAAGCTTTCAATGTATCAACATCCGGTTGGGGAATCAACCCGTCAGGATCAGGTGTCAATCCCAATATCAATGAAGCATTATGGCCAACAGACTCATAATACATATCCACCAACCTCTTAACCGGGAAAATATGGGCCTCATCGCCGGGCTCCCAAAACCACTCATGACGTCCTTTATAGCCCCGTAGCGGTGCATCGGCCATAGCAGGCATATAATACTTTCCATCCGGGTCGCCCTCTTTCAATAACTGAAAATCGTTTTTAAATATAACATCCTGATTCGCTGAATGTGAAAAAGGAAAATTGAAGGTTCCCCAACTTGGATAGGGTACCGTACCAGTTTCGCTGCCTCCCCAACGGATATCGGCACGTTGGGTGTTATGGTAGAAAATGCAATTACGCTGATACTTTTGAAAGACCCTCAAAACGTCGGCGCCCCCTTTCTCGGGCCCATGAGCGCCACCATCGAACCAAACGATGGCTAAATCGCCGTACCGGGACATTAACTCTTCCACCATGCCTTCGCAAATTCGATTGTAATGTTTTTGCCTGTTCTCAGCAAACTTTCCGCCGCCGTTGACCATGAAATCGAATACACCATAGAAAGAATTCCATCGGATGCCGATATAGATCCCAGGCTGAACTCCGTACTTTCGACACGACTCAACAAAATCCTTTACAATATCCCCTTTCCCGTCTCGCCATTTCACGGCTTTAAGGCAATACGGATTTACATCGCTCTGGTAAAGGGCGAAACCGGTTTCGTGGGTGGCGGTAAGTATGGCAATTTTAATTCCGGCATCTTTAGCTGCTTTTATCCACTGGTCGGTATTTAGCTTTTCAGGATTAAAGATGTTATAATCAGTAATGGGTGTAATCCTGTTTTGCTGCTGATTGTAATTTTTCCCGTCGAATACATGCAGGTCGTAACTAAAAAGAGCTACCAGCTCGGCATTCTGCCAATTCAACTGGGCCTGTGTAGGAATTGGGACCTCCGGCTGACCCCAACTATGTAGCGCATTCACAAGGAAACATAATACCATTATTCTTTTCATCAACATTGATTTATCCATTTACTTCAAATGTGGCCTTAATCATTTCGATCGCTGTTTTTCAAGGATCAACTCCCAAAGGCCCGCTGATTGGGCTTCCTTCCCCAATCAGGCAGGTCGATATCGAGGTCATCATGGGCTTCACGCATCTCCTGTTTCAGCAAACTGCGCAGTTCATTTATCTTCTTGGCATAGGCCTTTTCGCCACTCAGGTCGTGCATTTCCCAGGGATCTTTTTTCAAATCAAATAACTGGGTGGTTGACACCCCTTTGACATTGTACAGGATGAGTTTGAAACCATCTGCGCTCTTGATGCTCCTGCTCCAGTGCCCATAAACATTATAGATGGAACTGCGGACCGCCGTTTTGGGATTGGCTATAACAGGCATCAGGCTTTTGGCCTCTACGCTCGCGGGCGGATTAATACCCAGGTAATCGTAGAGGGTGGGCGAAATATCGCTCAGATAGGCAAAAGCATCGGTTCTCACATTCTTCGGAATACCCGGACCCGAGATGATCATGGGCACCCGGATGCTGTGTTCATACAAACTCTGCTTCCCAACCAGCCCGTGCTGGCCTACTGCCAATCCGTTATCACCTGCAAAAACAATGATGGTATTCTCCCTGAGACCAGCATCATCCAATGCTTTCATGATCCGCCCCAGCTGGGCATCCATTTCACTGACCATACCGTAATAGAGCGCGATCTCGCGCTTCACGTCTTCCTGAGTGCGAGGATGTGGAATAAGTTGTTCGTCGCGAACGTTCAGATCCCCGTTGTCGAACGGATGCTGCGGCAGGAAATTGGGCGGCAATGTCATTTGTTCGGGCTGGTAGAAATTGGCGTATTTCTTTGGCGGCGTTCGGGGATCATGTGGCGATGTGAAGGCCACATAACAATAGAAAGGCTTTGCCCTGGCTTCCTTACTGCTTAAAAACCGGATGGCCGCATCAGCATAGAGCTCGGTGCTGAACGTATCACTGTTCCAACGCTGTGTGGCTGGATAGGCTCCGGTGGGATCGTAGTGAAAAACTGCCGGGTGTTCCTGCCCGCCTGCTTTGGGGAAATGCATGCCGCCGAAGAATATATTGTCGCCGCTTTTGAACAACCTGTTGTGCGATGCTTTGTCGCTATGCCATTTGCCGGTATGGAATGTGCTATAGCCCTTTTGCTGCAGCACTTCGGGTAAGCTCACGATACTATCGGGGATGACGGATCCATCACCCGGCAGGCGGTTGACATAACGCCCCGTCAGCATCATGGCGCGGCTCGGCACGCATACAGCGCCCTGGTGTCCGCCCATGACATGGGCCTGCATAAATGCCAGGCCATGCTGCGCCAGTTTATCAAGATTGGGCGTACGGATCTCATGATTCCCCAAGCCATGGATGGTATTATAACTTTGATCGTCGCTGTAGATGACCAGCACATTCTTCGCTCGTTGACTGGCCTGCTGGGCCTGGCCATGCCAGTGCATCAATGAAATCAGCAGCAAGAGTATCCCGGATGTCTTCATTCCCATACTGCAAGTTTATCTATAAAAATGGGATCTCGCACCGTTTTCATTCTGCAGGCTCTTCCTGGTATTCAAGCACTCCGAATACCTCTATACTGCCCCCAGGATTTAAGCAGGATGCTTTGTATTGTAAATTATAAAACAGCGTATATGCGTAGTATCCTTGTCATCGGCCTGATGTTCCTGATTCAGCTGACCGCGGACGGAAAAGATTCCGTGCCCGTTCGGGGATTCTGCATTGCAGCCCCTACCTACAATAAGGTTGACCAGTTCGTGGAGTTTATTGACAAAGAGCTGGCACCTCGCAAAGTGAATACCCTGATATTACGTATCGACTATAATTACAGGTACACCTCGCACCCCGAGTTGGTAAACTTGAAAACGCGAGCCAACGATACTACCGAGTCGGCTGCGCTTACCCGGGAGGAAATGAAGAAAATCGTCAGGGCCTGCCAGAGGAATAAGATCACGCTTGTTCCCCAATTCAACCTGCTGGGACACCAGTCATGGGCTAATGAATTGAACCTTCTGCTGGTCCGGTATCCACAGTTCGATGAAACGCCCTGGGTAATGATCCCTGCTGAGTATAAATGGCCCAATGCGGACAGTCTTTACTGTAAAAGCTATTGTCCTTTACATCCTGATGTGCACAAGGTTGTTTTTGAAGTAGTGGATGAGATCATGGAAGTGTGTGAAACGAAACAGTTTCATGCCGGGATGGACGAAGTATTCTACATCGGGGAAGAGAAATGCCCCCGATGCTCAGGCAAGGATAAGTCCAAACTTTTTGCCGATGAGGTGAACAAGATCGCGGCGCACGTTGAATCCAAAGGCGGCAGGCTCTGGATCTGGGGCGATCGTATGCTGGATGCCAAGATGACCCAGATGGGCATGTGGGAAGCGAGTGCAAACGACACGCATCGCTCCATCGACATGATCAATAAAAACGTGGTGATCAACGACTGGCATTATGTGTCCCAGGCCATGACTCCCCTGACCTTTGCCACCAAGGGATTTGATGTGATGTTATGCCCCTGGAACAGACCCGAAGTGGTCAAACTGCAGGTGAAAGATTATTTCACCTATCAAAATGCACTGAAACCCGCGGTAGCAAAAAAATACCGTGGATTTATCCACACAGTATGGACAAGCCCCGAAAATTTTATTGATGCTTTCTATGGTCGGAACCCTGCCCCCACGGGACGCAACAACGGCACAGTGGAGGCATTCAAAACATTGTTTACTTTGCTGGACCAGCCTAACTGAAGTAGCTTCAGAATGCTGATGTTAAGATCTTCAATGGAAATGGCCATACGCAAGGCCCCATCAATACCCAATACAAGATTCCCAACCAAAACCGCTGGCCGGGACATCATATCCCTGTAGACGACAATGATCTTCTGCCCTCCGATCCGATTCAATTATTCTATAATTTCGAATTTATGAAGCGGATCATTACCCTGGCATTCGTACTGTTTTGTACAACAACGCATTCCCAAACCCTGACCGTGGAAAAGATCATGCAGGATCCCAAATGGATCGGCAGTTCCCCCAGCGGCGCTTTCTGGGGAACCGACAGTAAAACCATATTCTTCAACTGGAACCCCAACCAGAAACCGTCAGATTCTGCCTACCAGTTCCTGATCGGGAGCAAAGAACCATTGAGCGTAAAATACCAGGAGGCACAACTGGCGGGAGCCATGGCCAACGCGGAGTACAACAGCAATTATACCATGCTGCTCTATACCTATCGGGGAGATGTGTTCCTGAGAAACCTGAAGACGGGCAGCACTACCCGCATTACGGCCACGGAGGATTTTGAATCCGCACCCAAATTCATCATGAAAGACGAATGGGTGGTCTATACCCGCAACCAGAACCTGTTCGCGTGGGACAGCAAATCCGGCACCACTACACAGCTGACGAACATCAGCAGAGCCAGGTCCTCCGATTCTACCAGAACGGCTCCGCAGGACCAGTTCCTGCAATTGCAACAGCTTGAAACCAGCGCCGTGCTGGCCGAGCGTAAGAACAAAAGAAACCAGCGCAATGAATTCCTGAAGAACAACCGCTATACCGATACACTTCGCGCGCTGAATATCGGCGAGAAGCAATTGCAGAACCTGCAGATCAGTCCCGATGCCCGTTTCATCAGCTACCGGCTCTACCAGCCACCAACGGGTGCCAAACAAACCATCGTGCCGGATTATGTCACGGAATCCGGTTACACCACCGACCTGAATACCCGCACCAAGGTGGGCGCGCCGCTGGGCCGGTATGAATCGTACCTGTACGACAGGCTCAACAACAAGCTCGTGCAGCTCAATACCGATTCCATTCCCGGCATCACCGATGCACCTGATTACGTTAAAGACTACCCGAAGAAATTTTCGGCCCGTAAAGCTGTGCCGAGGAACGTAATCATCAATGGCCCGTATTGGAGCCCTGCTGCATCCCATGCCCTGGTAGATATCCGTTCACAAGACAACAAGGATCGCTGGATCATGCAGCTGGATGCATCCGGCCAGCTCAAACTGCTCGACCGCCAGCGGGATGAAGCCTGGATCGGCGGCCCCGGCATCAGCGCCTTCAACCCCAACCTGGGCTGGATCGATGATCAACGATTTTACTTCCAGAGTGAAGCTACGGGCTACTCCCATCTTTATGTATACGATATCACGAACGGATCGAAGAAGGCGCTGACCAGCGGCAACTACGAAGTGCAGGATGCCAACCTGAGCAGGGACCGCAAAAGCTTTTACCTGCTGACCAATGAGGATCATCCCGGTAAACAGCAATGGTGCCGGATCAGTACGGAAGGCAGCAAGAAAGAGAAGATCACTTCGATGGACGGCGGATACGAAGTGAGCATGTCGCCCGACGAAAAATACATCGCCTATCGTTACTCCTACATCAATAAGCCCTGGGAACTCTATGTACAGGAAACCGCGCCCGCGCAGCACCCAATGCAGGT
>JBBAJN010000160.1:0-6899 GCA_040404045.1 Chitinophagaceae bacterium | reverse complement strand
CATTTGAATTGATCTTGGCCAGGGTGGTGTTCAGCATGTCTGCTGTCTTCTGCAGTTTCTCCAGGGTGGGATTGACGTCCAGCTTGCTCATGTTGCTGCTGAACGTTTCCATATTGGCCAATATGCGGTTGATGGTGTCTTTGTCGTTGCTGAGATTTGCCGTGATCGCGCTCAAATTCTGCATGGTTTTACCCACGGCACCCTGGGCGGACATCAGGGCATTCAGGCTGGCACTGCTGGCTTCCAGGTTGCTGATCAGCTTTTGCATGCTGGCCCTGGTTTTGGGATCAAAGGTTCCTCCAACTACCTCAACTAAAGAGTCCAACGAGGTCAGTGTGCCGGATACTTTGTCAAGGGCTGGGTTGAGCGTGCTTTTGATATCATCGAGTAGTCCGGCTGCCGCTATGGTGGTCAATGTATCGCCCTCTGCCAGGAAACTGGTGCTGTTACCCTTGATGATATTGACCGTTGTACTGCCGAGTGGGTTGGCATTGATGGTTGCGTAGGAGTTCTTTGGGATCAGGATATCCTTCGTTATCTGGATGGTGACAATAATGCCCGTCATTTCCGGGTCTGATTCTTTCAGAGCCACGATCTTTCCCACCTGCAACCCGTTGATGCGTACAGGATCCGACGTGTTTAAAGCCTCCACCTTGCTGAATACGGCGTAGATCTCCTTTTCTTTTTCAAAGAGGTTTCTTCCCTTCAGGAAATTGAAACCCAGGATCAAAAGCGTTATGGCAACGGCCGCAAGGGCACCAATCTTTGTCTCATTAGAAAGTGTCATCAACAACTCAATTTAGGCGCAGGTATGACCCTCCGCAAAACGAAAATATAGAAATCTTTACCGAGGCAACGGTTAAAGTTCAATTCAACCCTTTTTGGCTGCAGACGGCAATATGGCGACGGGCTTAACTGGATTTTCCGGATTTTGCGATCCTTTAGGTTCAGTGGGGGGCAATGGAGCCTTGCCGATCGACTTCGGGGCATCAACAAGGTTTTTATAGTTTACCACGGCACGGGTGATGGCTCCAGTCATTTCGTTCTGTCCTTTTTCACTGTTCAGATAATCTTCTTCGTCCTGGTTGGTGATAAAGCCCGTTTCGATCAATACAGCAGGCATATTGGTGGCCTGAAGTACCCAGATCCCTTTTTCATTGCGTTGAAGTACACCAAGGCTTTTCCTTCCGATATCCGTGAACTCGGTTTCAATCATTGAAGCAAGCCGGACGCTGCCTTTAAAGAACTTTTGCGACCATAACCGGGCTTTGATCATGGCTTCCGGGCTCTGGGGATCGGGAACGTCTCCAACTTCTGATTCAGACTCAAATCTTTCGTCTGTGGCGATTCCGCTTGCCTTATTGTCCATTCTGTCTGCCGCAAACACATAGGTTGAAGTGCCATATCGGGGGTTGGGGGTGGTCCAATAACGGTAAACCGGCTCTTTCCGGGTGTACTTCTTTCTGCTTTTACCTTTCCCTTTATAGTAAGTGACGGTTTTGTAGCGCTCCAGTTCCTTATGCTTTATGGCGGGGGCTGCATTCACGTGCACGCACACAAACAGGTCGCCTCCCTGGGAATTGGCAATATTGGCCTTCTCCTTCACATTATGGAAGATGTCCGTTCTCCGGGTCATGACGATCCGGGTGTCCGGGAGCTGTGACTTCAGCGACTCCTCTAATTTCAAGGCAATTTGAAGGGTGATCTGCGCCTCGGTGGAATATCTGCCTCTTGCACCCTGGTCTGTTCCGCCGTGTCCCGCGTCAACGATGATTGTCTTGATCTTGGAGCCTCCGCCCCTGGTCTGGGCCATACCATACTGCCCAAGATGCATTGCGAAAATCAACAGGCTTGCGGTATAAAGAACTTTCAGATGCATAGGTATAATAAGGATTTATGGGTGAATACTGGTTTTTTCTTCACAATATCTTACAACTTTAATGGCTATTTTTGCCCGGACTGCTATGACGAATTATACGGGTAAAGTTAGAGCAAAATATTATTTACGCCTGCTTAGTGTGCTGATAGGTTTGACTATTTTAACGTTCCGTGGTTATAGCTCAGACCCAACCCCTCATTTTATTCTCAGTTCTTTAACAGTTCGCGATACCATTCCCACTCTGAAAGATACCCTTCCTGCAGGAAAAGACAGCCTCCGCCTCAGCAAAGATACCCTTGTCAGCACGGTGGATACCTTCATGGTACCGCTGTCATCAGATTCGATGACTGCCCCGGTAGATTATAATGCCGCGGATTCCATGGTATTGGATGTGGCCTCAAAGAAGATATTCCTGTTTGGGAGAAGCGAAGTCAGGTACACAGACGTTACCCTCAATGCCCCTGAAATAGCATTTGACCAGGCATCACAGATGGTAACGGCCAGGATGACCAGGGATAGCGTTGGAAATGTGGTGGGCATGGCCAAACTGAAGCAGGCCGAAACCATGACGGTGAGCGATAGCATCAAATTTAATTTCAAGTCGCAAAAAGGTCTTACCCACAGCTCTTTTTTCCAGCAGCAGGAGATTTACAACTTTGCAGAAAAAGTGAAGAAGATGGATGCTGAGACGTTTTTTGCCTACCGCGGACGATTCACTACCTGCAACCTGGATACCCCGCACTTTGCTTTTCGTTTCAAGAAGGCAAAATTCGTGAACCAGAAAGTGGCTGTGACGGGTCCGGTCCACCCTGAGTTTGAGGACGTACCTATTCCGATATACCTGCCCTTTGGCATCTTCCCCCTGGCTTCAGGAAGACGCTCGGGAATCCTGCCCCCCCAGGTTACTTTCACGCAGGATTTTGGAATCGGCCTCGAAGGGATGGGATATTATAAAGTATTCAACGAATATCTGGACGCCAAGATATGGACAGATTTGTATTCCTACGGGTCCTGGCGTCTCAATCTCGCCCCAACCTATAGGGTACGATATAAATACAGCGGCGGTTTTACCCTCAGCTACCAGAATACCAAATTTGCCTTCAAAGGGGACCCGGATTACTCGCAGACCAAAAGCTTTTTTGTGACCTGGAACCATATGATGGATAGTAAGGCCAGGCCGGGTGTTACATTTTCAGCCAATGTACAGGCCGGTAGCAGCCAATACCTTAGGCTGGTGCCTAATGGCGCACTGATGAATCCAGGTTCCGGAACGGGTATGAACCAGGGTGCCGCCCAGCCGATCAACTTCACCAACCAGCTTAGTTCATCCATCTCCTGGCAGAAGCAATGGGTTGGACGACCCTATGCACTGTCCGTCAACCTGAATCATAACCAAAATACCCAAACCGGTATTGTGAACCTGAACCTGCCGGATATCGGATTTGTGGTAAATACCATCTATCCCTTCCAGCCAAAGGATTTTTCGGGAGGCAGCAAATGGTACGAGAAACTGGGTATCGGATATAATGGCAACATGAAAAGCCAGGTTTCATTTTATGACTCCGTCTTTAATTTTGGTCAGTTGATTGACACCCTTCAATGGGGGGCCAACCATGAGATACCGATACTGTTATCCCTTCCGGCTTTGGGTCCCTTCCAGATCGCGCCCAATATCGCCTACAGGGAGCGATGGTATGGTCAGAAGTTTTTTCGGAACTGGAACCCAAATTCCAAACAGATCGATACGGTGATCAGGAAAGGTTTTTATAGCGCACGGGAAATGAATATGGGTATCTCCGTGAATACAGCCATTTTCGGAACATTTATTTCACGGAATAAGGATGCCCGGATACAAGCGATCCGGCACGTGATGAGGCCTACTTTTGGTATCAACTACAAGCCTGATTTGATGCAGGAATACTACTACCGTGAGCAGATCGACACCCTGGGCAACGAACTCCTCTTCTCAACACTGGACGGAAGTATATATGGACCATTCTCCCCGGGCAGGAATGGGGGCATCAATTTTGGACTCGATAACAATATCGAGATGAAGGTGCGGTCCAAGACCGATACGGGGGAAAACGCATTTCGGAAAGTGAAGATCCTCGATGGATTCGGTATTAATGGCGGTTACAATTTCCTGGCGGATTCATTCAAATTGTCAACCCTTTCCCTTTACGCCCGGAGTATGCTGTTTGAGAAGATCAACATTACGGCAAACGCAACGTTGGATCCCTACCAATTTGATGAAAGGGGTTATCGTAAGGATGTATACGCTTGGGAAGGCGGGAAGTTTTCCCCTGGTACCATCACCAGCGGGAGCCTGAACGTAAGTACCAATTTCCAGAGTAAAAGAAAAGATAAGGACAAAAAGGAAGATGATAATAAGGAGGATCAACTGGAAATGATCAACCAGGATCAACTGATGCAGCAGCTGGATTACGTGAGGAGGAATCCAGCAGAGTTTGCCGATTTCAATGTGGCCTGGTCCTTAAACGTTGGCCTGTCTTTGCAGTTCGCCTGGGTGGTTAAATCAGATTACTCTGGTTTCAGGAATGAGTTTACCTCGAGTATGAACTTCAATGGCGATTTCAATCTTACACCTAAATGGAAAGTGGGAGCTACAGGATTTTATGATCTGAAGAACAGCCAATTGCAGAGCCTAACCACGTTTATTTCCCGCGACCTGCATTGTTGGCAGCTGTCGATCAATATCACCCCCGTTGGACTCTATCGTTTTTTCAGCATCAACATCAATCCAAAATCCGCGCTGCTGAGGGACCTGAAAGTAAACAGGACCAGATATTTCTTCAACAGGTAGTTTATTGGGATCAACCCAGCTTTACACTACGTAATTTCCTTTTTTATCTTCGCGTGACTTGATATAGTCCCACATGATCTGGTACACTTTTTCCTTCAGTTGATCAGGAGCGTCCTCCTTGGATACAGGAATGGGTTCCAGAAAATGTATAGACAAAGGCATGGGCCAGAAAAAGAATTTCTTATCAGAGGGCAGTACTTTGCCGGTATTTAAGATCACTGCGGGCATGATGGGTTTCCCGGTGCTTACGGCCAGCCTGAACGCACCGTCCTGAAATTTTTTAAGGGGCTGTCCTGTCCTGTTGCGGGTGCCTTCGGGGTAGATGCACATATGCATACCGGTCTCCAGCACTTTCTTCATGTTGTGGTAGCTTTCCTTTCGACTGGCTTCACTGTCACGCTTCACCAACACAGAGCCCCTGCTGTACACCATGCCGAAAACAGGGGTATTGATGAACTCGTGCTTGGCAATGGTTTTATTGGCACCGGGAACAGCGGTAGTTGAAATGGGTACGTCCATGAAAGAATTGTGGTTGAATACCACCACATAGTTTTCGCCTTTCTTAAAATGCTCTTTACCGCGGGTGGTGAAGCGGATGCCTGAAAGGGGTAGGAAGATAGCCATCCAGACCCGAACCACGTCAAGGAATACTTTAGTGCGTTTAGGTTCATCATACAGGTACCTGGTGGCCCACATGGGGATCCAGAAAATGAGCAGGGTGATGAGGAAAACGATCGCGCCCCAGATCATGAAAACTGCTCCCAAAAACGATTTCATCATATTTGTTTGATTGTCGAATTGACAAATTGTCGAATTAACGGATTGATTGGCCAATCGGATATAACTGCCAGTCGATAGGGTCCTTGCCATATTTGACAAGAATCGCATTGGCCTTCGAAAAATGCCGGCACCCGAAAAATCCTTTATCGGCCGAAAAAGGAGAGGGGTGTGCGGCTTTCAATACATAATGCTTTGTTTCGTCGATCAACGGCTGTTTATCCTGCGCAAATCTACCCCAAAGCAGAAAAACGACATTTGATTTTTTTGCTGAGATGATTTTAATGACCGCATCCGTGAATTCCATCCAGCCGATGCGCGAATGGCTATTAGGTTGGTCGGCCTTCACCGTGAGCGATGCGTTGAGAAGCAATACCCCTTGTTTGGCCCAATGGGTGAGATCGCCGTAGTTGGTTGGCATGGTGATCCCCAGGTCAGATCGGATCTCCTTGAACATATTCTGCAAAGATGGCGGCGGCTTAATACCTTCCGGCACCGAAAAGCTGAGGCCATGGGCCTGCCCGGGACCATGGTAAGGATCCTGCCCAATGATCACCACTTTGACCTCGTCAAAAGGAGTTTGGTTGAACGCGTTGAATATGAGGGAGCCGGGAGGATAGACGGTACTGTTGCTGATCTTCTCCGTTTTCAACCAGGTGACGATCTCCAGGAAATAGTCTTTTTTGAACTCGTCTTTCAACACTTCTTTCCAGCTTGGCTCGATGCGTACGTCCATGGGTTTAAAAGCAGGTTTTGTGCAAACTATAAAAAAATTATCTTTGCAGCCTATTTTCCAGTTTTATTGGTTCCGTAGCTCAGCTGGATAGAGCGGCAGCCTTCTAAGCTGTAGGTCCCGCGTTCGAATCGCGGCGGAATCACGAGAAAGCCTCCAAAATTTTTTGGGGCTTTTTTTTTAATTTGACGAATGACTGCCATCGAGATTAATGAAAACCAGCTTTTAACTTCGCAGGATCTTTTCCATTTTCCGTCCCTTGGCTAACTCATCTAACAATTTATCTAAAAAACGGACCTGCTTCATGAAAGGGTCTTCGATCTCCTCTACCCGGTAACCGCAGATCATACCCGTGATCAGGTAAACATTGGGGTTTAACGTGGCTTGCTGGAAAAACGATTCAAAATTCACTTTATCGGCGATCAATTGTTCCAGTTTGTTATTGTCAAAACCTGTCAGCCACTGAATAAGCTGGTGCAGTTCTTCCTTTGTCCGGCCTTTTTTCTCCACTTTCGCCACATACAAGGGATACACTGAAGCAAAAATCATTTTAGCAACACGCTGGCGTTGAGCGTCCAATTTATCCATACTCCCTGATTATTGTTCCCAATAATACTATATACAATCCAAAAAATACCACTAACCCGTGAGGCCTTCAGGTCGCTTTTCTTCGTTAATTTATATAC
>JBBAJN010000159.1:0-7020 GCA_040404045.1 Chitinophagaceae bacterium | reverse complement strand
GCGTTCCCCGATTTGATGATCTGGACTCATTCGGTGCGGGTATGATCTCGATGCCAGACACTTTCGCATTGTTGACCAATGAAGTAAAGGCAAGCGTGAGATTACCATCTGTTACCGTGACGGTGAAATTCCTTATCAGTGCCGAATTCTTCGGTGTTGAAGCCAGAATATCAAAGTTGGTCAAAGCGCCCTGTCCATTTTCCAGGTTGACATTGAACACGCGCTGCCCAGGCAGATCCCAGAAAATCTCAGCAAAATGCAAATTCACAGAGTAAGTGCCATTCGGAACAGGTATGTTGTATGTGAATGAAGAACCCCAACGTTCACTTTGGTAGACAGCGTCGATAACGGTTCCTGAAATAGGTGTGTTCGCAGAATAAACATTTGATCCGGTTCCGAAGAAGTTATCGGCACTCCATAATACGCCGTTGAAGTTTTGAGCTGACCCGCCCGCATTTATCCTGATTGCATTAGGAGGCGTTGGATTTACAAAAACGCTGACCTGATCAGTAGCGGTATTGCCCTGGTTACCATACTTCCGCCGGTAATAGTCGGTTATGGAGCAGTAGCGGTTGTTGGCTTTGAATTCAATGGTGCGCCAACCGGGATATCGCAACGATGTCCTGGCTGACCGTGTTGCGGGTTCAAGCCGGCGTTACCTGTCGGGGCCAAAGGGGTGGAAATAACTTTAGGTTGAGACGATGCTCCGGTTGTTGGCGTTGAATTCAACGGCGCGCCTACAGCTATATCACAGCGATGGCCTGGTTTGCCATGTTCCGGGTTCAATGCGCCGCTGGCACCATTACCGATAGATGTCAGGCCTTTCAGGTTAAGCGGAATGTTTGCGGCAGGGGTTGAGCTGCTGGTGGTAGGTATTGCGTTAACGGGGAGTGACTGGTTTGATTGTTGTTCTGGGTTCAGCCCGGAATCGCCGGATGGTGGAATGGAAGAAGCCGTTCCCTTGCTGCCCGGAAGTTTGGCCGTATCATTAGACCCGCATGCGCTTAATGCGATGGCCAGAACTAAAAAAATACATATTGAAAGTTTCATGAATGACCGCTTTATATATTGAAGTTAGTGAGAATATCAGCAATCTGAACATCAGGTATTAAAGCGGTTTTTTGGGCATAAACTATCACTGGTCGCCAAATCTCCAAATGGCGTGATTCTTTTTGGAAATGTTCTATCTAACAGGAGGTAAGTCATGTAGATCTGTGCTCTGCTAAAAAGGAGCTCTGGCAGGAATTCGGGCAGGTGATCTCCGGGATGTATTGTAGGGGCGCTGATCGGTGCAGTCATACCTGAAGAACGTGCCAGGGTAACGAGAAAGTGCTGTCTTTTATAATTGTCTTATTTAAAGTGACCGAATAAAATTATTTTAGATAAGTTAGTGCACCAAAATCAACAACATGCAGTTTTTAGGCGCCATCGACTGGTTATTTGTGATCCTTTACCTACTTGTGATCGGCGGCGTGTCGATTTGGAGTATCAGAAAAAGCAAGGAGACCACTTCAGATTATTTCCTTGCCAACAGGAACCTGGGATGGTTCGTGATCGGGGCTTCGATCCTTGCCTCAAACGTTGGCTCAGAGCACATTGTAGGCCTTGCGGGTTCAGCAGCAAAAACGGGGACCGTGCTGGGGCATTACGAACTTCACTCTTATATCGTGTTGATCCTGGGCTGGGTATTTGTTCCTTTTTACCTGCGGAGTTCGGTATATACGATGCCGGAGTTCCTCGAAAGGAGGTTCAATCCTCAAACGCGCAGGCTGTTGTCTATCATCCAGTTGATCAGCTATATCATTGCAAAAGCATCCGTTACCATCTTTGCAGGCGCGCTGGTGTTCAACCAGTTCCTGGGAGTGGATTTCTGGACAGGTGCCATCATCCTGGTGATCGTCACTGGCGTGTATACCATATTTGGCGGACTGCATGCAGTGATGTACACCGAAGCGATCCAGGCTATCGTTTTATTGGCAGGGTCATTTGTGCTGTTGCTTTTCGGCCTTCGTGAAGTGGGTGGTTGGGATGCCCTGATGCAATCTGTTCCGAAGGAGAAGCTGAATATGTTCCCGCCACTAAGCGATCCCGAGTTCCCATGGCTGGGCATTTTGTTCGCTTCGCCGATAGTGGGGGTTTGGTACTGGTGCACGGACCAGCACATCGTTCAACGCTGCCTAGCTGCAAAGAACGAGAAGGAAGCGCGCAGGGGAACCATCTTCGCGGCTTTCCTTAAACTCCTGCCATTCTTTATTTTCCTCATTCCAGGTCTGATCGCCTATGCGCTCCATGCCCAAGGGAAAATCCAACTGGATGACACCAATGCGGCCTTCCCCGTGATGGTGAAGTCGATCATGCCTGTGGGCCTAAGAGGCGTACTTGCCGGAGGGCTCCTGGCAGCACTCATGAGCTCCCTGGCCTCGGTGTATAATGCCTGTTCTACGTTGTATACGATCGATATCTATAAAAAGTCACATCCCAATGCCACTGAGAAAGAGCTGGTGCGTGTGGGCAGGATCGCTACCGGCGTCATTGTGTTACTTGGCATGGCCTGGATCCCGATGATGGGCAAAATAGACAGTGGGCTGTATAATTATCTTCAAAGTGTACAGTCTTACCTGGCTCCGCCGATCGCTGCCGTATTCCTGCTGGGTGTTTTCTTTAAGAGGCTCAATGCTGAAGGGGCACTTACATCCATGGTGGTTGGTTTTATCCTGGGTATGGCCAAACTCACCCTGCAGTTGTTGCAGGACAGCCTTCCTTCAGGAGGTTTGCTCCACCAGTTCGCTACCATGAATTTCCTGTATTTCTGCATCTACCTTTTCCTGTTCAGCATTGTGATCCTGGTAGTAGTGAGTATGCTTACGCCGGCGCCTACTGCAGAAAAAGTGGAAGGACTGACCTTTGCTACAACAGTGGCGGAAGATAAAGCCGCAAGCCGTGCGAGTTGGGGTACGATGGATGTTGTGCTGTCTCTGATCGTTCTCGCCATCATAATTTCCATCTTCGCTTACTTCTCGCCGTTAGGAGTGGGCGGCTAATCAACTGCTATGTTCAGAAAAGCGCTGATCAGCTTTTTCGTCCTGGGCCCGGTGTTAATTTGTTCCGCTCAGCAGTCTGGCGTTGATACCCCTGGCCTGAAGGATGTATATCGTAATTACTTCACCGTTGGGGTGGCCGTTTCACCGAGGGCGTTGAAGACCGATGAAGCCGGGCTAATCCTCAGGCAGTTCGGAAGCCTGACAGCGGAAAATGCTATGAAGATGGGGCCTGTACATCCGGGTGAACAGGAGTACAACTGGGCCGGTGCCGATTCAATCGCTTCATTTGCCAAGCAGCATGGTTTGAAGTTACGCGGCCATACACTCTGCTGGCATAACCAGACTCCCGAATGGTTCTTCAAGGATGGGGCAGGCCTGACCGTGTCAAAGGAGTTGCTGCTATCCAGGCTGAAGGAGCACATCACAACAGTGGTCGGCAGGTATAAGGGCATGATCTATGCCTGGGATGTGGTCAACGAAGCGATCAGTGATAAGGCCGAAGAGGTCTACCGGAACTCCCTGTTCTACCAGATTTGCGGTGAGGAGTATATAGAAAGGGCTTTTGAGTACGCGCATGCGGCCGATCCGGAGGCATTGCTGTTCTATAACGACTATAATGAAACCAATCCGGTAAAGCGAAGGAAGATCATTGATATGATCCGAAAGCTGAAGGCAAAAGGAGTACCCGTCCACGGTGTTGGACTTCAGGGACATTGGTCCATTTATGAACCCACTCCGCCACAGCTCGATGAAACCCTCAGTGATTTTGTAACCCTCGGCATAAATATACAGATCACCGAACTGGATATTTCTGTTTATCATAAAGACGCAGCGGCATCTCCATACACCGAAGAAATGGAAGCCAGGCAGACGGCACAATACAAGAACTGCTTTGAAGCATTCAGGAAGTATGGCAATGAGATTTCCGCAGTGACCTTCTGGAACATTTCGGACAGGTCAAGCTGGCTCGACAATTTCCCGGTTAGGGGCAGGAAGAATTATCCGCTTCTCTTTGATAAGGACCTGAAGCCCAAGAAGGCCTTTTATGCAGTAACCAGTTTTTAGGGTAACATGGAGATACTTGCTACAATATCTGGCATAGTCATCCTTGTTCTGCTGATCTCCTATGTGCGGGTGAATACTTTCCTCGCTTTTCTTATCGTATCTGTCGGGCTCGGCCTGGTGTTGGGACTAGATACGATGTCTGTTATGAAAGCCGTGCAGAATGGCATTGGTGGTACGCTTGGCTCGCTTACAGGGATCATCGTATTGGGCTCCATGCTGGGTAAGGTCATTGGCCTCAGCGGGGCCGCCCAGCAGATCTCCAACAAGATGGTGGAGTGGGTTGGTGTGGGCCGTGTAAGATGGGCATTCATGATCACCGGATTCATTGTTGGCCTGCCATTGTTCTATTCTGTAGGCTTTATGTTGCTGGTGCCCATCGCTATAACCGTGGCCTACAGGAATAATCTTTCTGCCGTATATGTTAGCTTGCCGCTGCTGGCCTCATTGTCTGTGACCCAGGGCTATCTTCCACCGCATCCTGCTCCCTTGTTTTTAGTGAATCAGCTGAACGCAGACATGGCCCTGACGTTGTTCTATGGCATCATCATTTCCGTACCTGCTATCCTCATCTCCGGGGCACTGTATGGCTCTTTTTTCAAAGGCATCAGCACATTGCCCAACCTTTCTTTTGTTGCGCCACAGGTGCCTCCGGAACAACTTCCACCAGTGCACCGTTGTTTCCTTGCAGTACTACTGCCTATCATACTGATCAGCTTCAGTTCCATAGGGGCTCCATATCTTCCTGATGGTATGCTGAAACAGGCCGTGTTATTGATCGGGGACCCAACGGTCAGTTTGTTGATCGCGGTATTTTTTGCAGTGTTTTCGCTGGGTGTATTCAGGCAGTACGACAGGCAGAAGCTGAATGTCCATTTGGTGGATTCTGTGAAGGATGTGGCTTCCATTCTCCTGATATTTGGCGGCGCGGGAGCCCTGAAGCAGATCCTTACAGATGGCGGTGTGTCTCAGGTGATCGCAGAGTACCTCAGCTCTTCTGACCTGAATCCTTATGTACTGGGATGGAGTATCGCTGCGGTGATCAGGGTCTGTGTGGGTTCGTCAACCGTTTCCGGGATCACTACCGCCGGATTCATTGCTCCCATGATGGCAGGCACAGCCATCGATGCCAACCTGATGGTGTTAAGTATCGGCGCAGGAAGTATGATGTTCTCCCATGTGAATGACACGGGTTTCTGGCTGTTTAAGGAATACTTCCAGCTTTCGCTTAAGGATACCATTAAAACCTGGTCGGCCATGGATACGCTGGTATCAGTCACCGGGCTGCTGGGGGTGATCGTATTGTCTTGGTGGATATAAGAAAAGGATCAGCGTCTACCAAGCTGAATTCGTTTACAACTTAAGGCGGACCCCATATCTGGAGAGTCCCCAGGTAACTCCCACACAGAATATGGCAAACAGTAAGGAGGTGGTCAGGCCAATTCCTCCAACGAGTAATGCACCTGGAAGGTGAATATTCAAGAGGCCCGCAATGCCATAAGCAAAATAGGGGATCAGGTATGTCAATAAAGTGTCAGTTCCAGCGGGTTTGATGAGTGTAAACCAATTTTCTTTACCCCATACATCCACCACCCAGTATATGATGATAAAGGCGATGATGGTGTAGGCGCTGCACAAAAACAGCCATGCTGGTGTGGCTCCCAGTTTAGCAAGTCCCCAATAGGGTCTGGTGATCACAGAAAGAACGATGAGGACCGCAGCAAAAAGAGTAAGGGTCACCGTTAGGGCGGCATTGTTTTTTTTCTGCCGGAAATGCGTGAGGATTGATGAAACCAGTACCCCGCCCATGACCAGGCCCGCTTCGGTGCCGCCTGAAATGGAGTGGGGGATGAAGGACAATGAAGTTGGCAGAAGTCCGGCATGGGAGACCATACTCAGTACTGCGAAAAACATCCAGCCAAGCGCGATGGCCCATAATCTATTGTTTGCCAGCAGGGTAACAATCGCGGCAGCCAGGTAAGACCATCCGATCAGCCCGAGTATACCCCACCATTTTGGCGAGAAGCCGCTGATGTTGTCGTCCGGGCCGCCCCGATATATGTTGGCCATGAATACCAGTACAACAAGGGCGATCAGCCTGGCGAGGGCTACCCAAAACCGATGGGTATTCCTCGGATAATTGTTCCAGATCACGATAAAACAAGTACAGCAGATGATATTCCAAATCAGTCGGGACATGCCCGTTGCAGGTTCATTGATATACTCTCCGTTGACCAGGAACAGACCCATGACGAGCAAGGCTGCTGTACGGAAAATCACATGCCGAAGTAGTTGAAACGAAGAGGCCCCTTTCGCTATCCTTGCAGAGAATGCGAAGGGGATGGACATCCCAACGATGAACAGGAAAGCGGGGAATACAGTATCAGCCAGGCCGATGCCGTCCACACCGCGTTCTACATGCCCCAACCAGGCCGGGATCTCTTTCAATGCCCAAAGGTCATTAACAAAGATCATCAGCACCATGGTCAATGCCCTGAGGATGTCTATGGACGCAATGCGCTGGGTTTCCATTCAATAATGCGGTTGTCAGGGGAGAAGATATAACCTTTTATGTAGATTCCTTAGCGTAACAAAGGAGAAGGCTTTAGCTTCTTCGTATTCAATCCCTCCACATCCATCAATAGAATGGGTACGCGATGGTCCGGCTTATCTGTCCGGAATGTCACGTTTTTCAAACTGAGTCCCCTTACGTGCCTGGCGAACATCCCCCAGGCGGGTAGCTCCCCGAACATAGAAAACTCAGGGTAATCTCCTACTGCTTCTGGTATCTGTTCTGCACGATCCAACGAAACCTCATTTTCAGTTACCATAGATCCGCCTTCATAGATCACCTCGATATTTTCCAACGTCACGTTTTCAATATGGTGGCCGGGAATGCCTGTGACTGAAGAGGGAA
>JBBAJN010000158.1:0-7074 GCA_040404045.1 Chitinophagaceae bacterium | reverse complement strand
TCGTGATTCCTCCGTGAAAGGGAGGTGTCTTAACCCCTTGACCAACGGGCCATTAATTTTTAGGAGTGCAAAGATATGCCGCACAGTAAATACCTCCAAAAAAAATATTGAGCCGCAGGATATGAATCCGCCAATCCGTCAATCCGTCAATTCGTAAATCCTTCGTACCTTCGGCGTCCATTTTTAAACAATCTAAGAACCGCTCATGAGTACAGTTAAAGTTGCGATCAATGGTTTTGGCAGGATAGGCCGTTTAGTGTTCAGGCAGATCTATGATATGAAGGGAATAGATGTAGTAGCCATCAATGATCTCACATCCCCTAAGGTATTGGCCCACTTGTTGAAATACGATACCGCCCAGGGCCGGTTCAACGCAGATGTAACTGCAACGGACAATGCCATAGTAGTGAACGGAGCGGAAGTATTGATCTATGCCCAAAAAGACCCAGCCCAAATTCCATGGGGTGCCCACCAGGTGGATGTAGTTCTGGAATGTACTGGTTTCTTCACGGATAAAGACAAAGCCACTGCCCATATTACAGCAGGAGCCCGCAAAGTGGTTATTTCCGCTCCTGCCACCGGGGACCTAAAAACAGTTGTCTTCAATGTAAACCATAATATACTGGACGGGTCAGAAACCGTCATCAGCTGCGCTTCCTGCACAACCAACTGCCTGGCGCCCATGGCTAAGGTACTGGAGGATACCTATGGCATCCTCGGTGGTTTGATGACTACCGTTCACGCTTATACCAATGACCAAAATACGCATGACTCCCCGCACGCCAAAGGAGACCTCCGCCGGGCCAGGGCAGCAGCACAGAATATCGTGCCTAACAGCACTGGCGCAGCTAAGGCCATTGGCCTGGTGTTGCCCAGCCTGAAAGGCAAGCTGGATGGCACTGCACAGCGTGTTCCAACCCTTACTGGCTCCCTGACAGAACTGACAACCGTTTTAGGTAAGAAAGTGACTGCTGATGAAGTGAACGCAGCCATGAAAGCAGCCGCTAACGAGAGTTTTGGCTATACTGAAGATGAGATCGTTAGCAGCGATGTTATCGGCATATCTTACGGCTCACTGTTCGATGCCACCCAAACCAAGGTGCTGACCGTGGGTGATGTCCAAATGGTAAAAACAGTGAGCTGGTACGACAATGAAATGAGCTATGTCAGTCAACTCGTGCGCACTGTAGATTATTTCGCAAGGCTTATTTCCAAATAAGAATTTTTTTTCACAAAACCGCATCTCATGAAAGCAGTCTGACATCGTACTGGTTTCAAAGGGCTGCGGTTTTTTTAATTTTTACATTATGCCGGATATCTCTCAGTACAATTTTGCAGGAATAAAAGCGCTGGTCAGGGTGGATTTCAACGTGCCCCTGAATGATAAATCAGAGATCACAGACGATAACAGGATGCGGGCCTCCCTGCCTACCATAGAGAAGATACTGGCAGGTGGTGGTTCAGTGATCCTGATGAGCCATCTCGGAAGGCCAAAGGACGGCCCAACCGATAAGTACTCCCTGAAACACCTGGTTCCCCATTTGTCTGCGCTGCTGAAGGATAAGACGGTATTTTTTGCCAACGATTGCATTGGCGAGCAGGCCTATCTCACGGCAGGCATGCTGAAGGGGGGTGAAGTTCTGTTGCTGGAGAATCTCCGGTTCTATAAGGAGGAAGAAAAAGGGGACCGTGCTTTTGCAGAAAAGCTCTCTAAGTTGGGCGATGTATACGTGAACGACGCCTTTGGAACCGCCCACCGCGCACATGCCTCTACCGCGGTCATCGCGGATTTTTTTGATGCCGATAAGAAAATGTTCGGCCTGCTGATGGAGAAGGAGGTGGTAAGCGCCGAAAAGGTGCTGCACAGCGGTGCTAAGCCTTTCACCGCCATCATCGGTGGTGCAAAAGTATCTGACAAGATCCTGATCATTGAGAACCTGCTCGAGAAAGCCACCGACATCATTATTGGCGGGGGAATGGCCTATACGTTTATGAAAGCCCAGGGCGGTCATATCGGTAATTCACTCTGTGAAGAGGATAGGCTGACCGTAGCTACGGAGTTGTTGAAAAAGGCAGAAGCGAAGGGTGTCAATATCCATCTGCCTTCTGATTCCGTTATCGCCGACAAATTTGATGCAGCGGCGCAGGTATCGGTAGCGCCAAGCAATAATATCCCTTCGGGATGGATGGGATTAGATATTGGTGTGCATGCATGCAACCAATTCGCTAACGTTATACATCATTCGAAGGTGATCCTTTGGAACGGGCCGATGGGTGTGTTTGAGATGGAGAAATTTCAGCACGGAACCAGGGCGATCGCAACGGCGGTGGCAGAAGCTACTGAGAAGGGTGCTTTCAGCCTGGTGGGCGGAGGCGACAGTGTTGCGGCAGTGAACCAGTTTGGATTTGCAGACAAGGTGAGTTTTGTATCAACGGGCGGCGGCGCCATGCTGGAATATTTTGAAGGCAAGGAATTGCCCGGCATCGCTGCGATTAAATAGTGAAACAACTGGCCCGGGAAGCTGACCGATTTATTCGTATTAAGAACATATATTCACGCATCAAAATCAGATAAAATGAAAAATATAGGTTTAATTGTTGTTTTAGTGGCCTTGTTACTCCTTGGCGGTTGCGGTTGCAGCGGGTATAATAACATGGTTACACAGGACCAGAATGTAAAAGGCAAATGGGGTAATGTTCAAAGTGAATACCAGCGCCGGACAGACCTGATCCCTAACCTGGTGAACACTGTTAAAGGGGCAGCCAATTTTGAGCAGGAAACCCTGACCCGCGTGATCGAGGCGCGTGCAAAGGCAACGCAAACAACGATCGATCCTGCAAATCTTACGCCGGAGAACCTGGCCAAGTTCCAGCAGGCCCAGGGTGAAGTGTCAAGCTCCCTCAGCAGATTGCTTGTTACCATTGAGCGATATCCTGACCTCAAGGCGAACGCGAATTTCCAGAACCTGCAGGCCCAGCTGGAAGGCACGGAGAACAGGATCAAGGTTGCGCGGAACGATTTCAACAGTTCTGTACAGACGTTCAATACTACTGTAAAGACCTTCCCCAACAACATTTTCGCCAACATGTTTGGGTTTAAAGAGAAGGGCTACTTTGCTGCTGAACCAGGTTCGGAAAAAGCGCCTTCAGTTGATTTCAGTAAATAATCCATCAAGTGGGACTATTTTCATTTGGTCCGCCTAAGTCTGATTTCTTCTCAGAAGAAGAGAAGAAGAAGATTGTTGAAGCCATTCGTGAACAGGAAAAACGAACAAGCGGTGAGATCCGTGTTTTTGTAGAGAAAAAATGCAAGTTCGTAGATCCCGTTGATCGCGCGGGGGAAGTGTTTATGGGGCTCGAAATGGAGCATACTGCCCATCGGAACGGCGTATTGATCTACATCGCGTATAAGGATAAGCAGCTGGCGATATTCGGAGACGAAGGGATCTACCGCGAGCTGGGCCAGGAGTTCTGGCATACGGAAGTGGCCAAGATGCTCCGGGAATTCAATGCCAACCATTTTGCAGACGGCATCATAGAGATCATCAGGGATGTGGGGGATGCGCTGATCCGGCATTTTCCGTACGACAGAACCGATAAGAATGAATTGCCCGACGATATCGTATTCGGACATTAATGAAAAAGTTATTACTACCCATAATCCTCTTCTTTACCCTGTTTGCTTCGGCGCAGATAGAGAAGGCATTGCCTGAGGCACCCAATCCACCTAAGTTGGTGGTGGACTACACCGGCACGCTCACTTCGGATCAGCGGGATGCCCTGGAACGTAAGTTGGTGGCTTACGACGATACAACATCAAACCAGGTGGCCGTGGTCATCATTGCCACCACAGGAGATTATGATATCTCCGATTTTTCATTTGCGCTTGGCCGGAAATGGGGGATAGGCAATAAGGATAAGAATAACGGCGTATTGCTGCTGATCGCGAAAGATGACAGGAAAGTATTCATTGCGCCGGGATATGGCCTGGAAGGTGCAATTCCGGACATTACAGCCAAACAGATCGTTGATAACATCATCGTTCCCAATTTTAAAGGGAGTGATTTTTATGGCGGCATCGACCAGGGTACCGATGCTATTATTTCTGCTGCAGCAGGGGAGTTTGAGGCGGATCCTGGTTATGCAAATCGTGGCAAGAAAAAAGGCTTTCCCCTTGGCGTGATCATTTTTATACTGGTCATTGTACTCCTGATGTCGAAGGGCGGCGGTGGCGGAGGGTCGTTCATGAGCCGCAGGGGGTACAGGAACATTAACCGACCCAATGTATTCTGGTTCCCGCCTATTGGTGGCGGAGGTGGCGGCGGAGGCTTTGGCGGCGGCGGCGGTGGTTTCGGCGGCTTTGGGGGTGGTAGTTTTGGCGGCGGCGGCGCTGGCGGCAGCTGGTAATAGTTTGATTTATAACGTTATTCTATCCATCATTTGGATTAGCTTTGATATATGCGCCTGATGCTCATCACGCTGATCTGTCTTTTTCCTGGGCTTTTGAAGTCCCAGCATGTTCATTTCATTTACATACAGAGTGATCAGCAGCAGCTGTTTTATGTTAAGAAGTCGGGCGAAATCATTTCTTCATCTGCCACCGGCTTCGTCATTCTTCCTAAACTTGCTTCAGGCACCCATCAGTTCACCATCGGTTTTCCAAAGAACCAGTGGCCGGAGTACGACTTCCAGGTAGAGGTCAAGTCCGCCGACCGGGGATTTACGCTAAAGAATTTTGACGAGAAGGGCTGGGGGTTGTTAGACCTGCAAACCGCTGAAATTATTTCCGGAAGGAAGATTGAACCTCCCCGGGCGCAGCCAATGCCCGAGGCCCCCAAGAGTAATGATCCTTTCTCAGTCATACTTGCTTCGGCTGTAGGGGATGAAGGAATCCGGGAAACTGGCCTTATTGCAATGACCGTATCAAAACCAGGCCCTGTGGCTTCGAAGAATGGAACTGCGCCACCTGCGCCCAGGTCAGATCTCCCTGCGTTAGCGAAAACGGAAACTCCGCCTGTTGCCAAAACAGAGCCAACAGCCGTGGTTAAGAACGAAACTCCACCTGTTGTTAAATCGGAACCTGCTCCTGTGCTGAAAGCGGAAATTCCGCCAGTTGTTCAGGCAGAGCCTCCTGCGGCAGTCAGGAGCGAAACCACTACAATAGCCAAAACGGAACTGCCTGCAGAGAAGACCGAGGTGGCTGCACAATCGAAACCATTGGATGAGAAGTTTACCAATCGGTCGGTCATCAGGAAGATCAGCGAAGTCAGGAGCGTGAAGAGGACAGAGTTGGTGTTCCTCGACATCAACGGATCTGTTACCGATACGGTAGATGTTATTATCGAAGATTTGACCACAGATACAAAAGCGGCGGTGCAGTCGGGTGGAACGCCATCCGGGGGGCTGCCTAATCGTGCGAACTGTTCAGCAGTGGCGACAGATAAGGAAACTCTTTCTCTAAGGAAGAAAATACTGACCAAGGCGAACGATGAAGAAGTGATCGCTGCCATTATGAAAGAAGTAAAGGTGAAATGCTTTACCACGGAGAGTTTGCAAAGCCTGAGTTATGTATTCGTCAGTGACTCTTTGCGCTATCGTTTGTTTGAAGAGGCATATCCGTATATCTACGATCCTGCCAACTACGCCAACCTTGAGCGTTTGCTGAATACCGAGGAGTACCTTGTGCGGTTCAGGGCACTTATCAAAACCAATTGACTTAATGGCCCGTTATTTTTTGGAGATGATGTATATGGGCGGCCCGTTTAATGGCTTCCAGATACAGCCTAATGGAAGAACGGTCCAGTCAGAAACAGAAATGGCAATGGCGACATTGCTGCGTAAGTCGGTTACACTCACGGGGTCCAGCAGAACAGATTCTGGCGTTCATGCCTTGCAGAACTATTTCCACTTTGATTGGGAGGGTGATCTTCCTTCCACTTTCCTGTACAACCTGAATGCCCTGCTTCCTGCTGAGGTGGCTGCTTTGTCGTGCTGCCGGATGCAAGATGACGCCCATTGTCGGTTCGATGCCATTAGCCGTGAGTATGCGTATCATCTACACCTGCGTAAAGATCCCTTCAGGCATGGCCGGTCGTGGTATTATCCTTACACGCTTGACCACGTGGCCTTGTCAAGGGCGGCGGCTGTAGTGATGGAATACGAAGATTTCACGTCTTTCTCCAAACGTAACACCCAGGTTAAGACCTTCAACTGCCGGATATTGGAATCCACCTGGAGTTTTGGGGAGGAAGGCCTGGTGTACAAGGTGCGGGCCAATCGATTCCTTCGTGGAATGGTCAGGGGCCTCGTAGGGACCATGCTACTAATGGGCAGGGGTAAGATCGACGAAAGCGGTTTAAGGGCTGTTATCGAATCCAGGGACTGTACCAATGCCAATTTTACTACACCTGCTCATGGCCTTTTCCTGGTGCGAGTGCGTTATCCATGGGATGGGCATTAGTTAATTGGCTAATTGGCTGATTGACTGATTGACTGATTTGAATCAAGCGCATGGGCATTGGGTTTATCCAGGCTGTTTATGCTGTCGATTTAGTTTTGCAATAGTTAGCTGGTTGATACGTACAACTAATTTTCTTCTCTCTTTATCTTGTTAGGGCCAATCTGACGAAACTCGCTATGGACAAGGCTTTCAGTGTAGTATGTAAAGTTGGGCCAAAAAATAAATGCCCAGTGTTAACATCTTTTAGGCAGAATTATTTGGTAGCAATTCGAATTGCTCGCTATATTTGCAACCCGCTTTGAAAAACAAGCGGTTAGTTCTTAGAAAAGTCAATCACTAAAGTTTAGGAAGGCAAAAAAAAACTTGAAGAAATTCAAAGAAAAATTTTGCTCGAATGAATAAAGCAGCTACCTTTGCACTCCCATCGAAAAAATGGGGTCAGCGGAAAGGCTGAAAAGATCTTTGAAAGTTGGGAAACAATAACATTCTGCAGTAAAAAACAGAAGTAAGAAGAGTCGCATTATTATTTAGAATTTGATTTACTAAGTCAATTTCAAACTCATTTACAATGGAGAGTTTGATCCTGGCTCAGGATGAACGCTAGCGGCAGGCTT